>NZ_LRON01000006.1:0-383360 GCF_001758795.1 Duganella sp. HH101
ATACGGCCGAGATACTCGATGCTGCCGTCTTCCAGCTAGCGCGCCAAGTCGCCCGATTTGTACATGCGCGATCCGGCCTCGCCGAACGGATTCGGCACGAACTTGTCCGCCGTCAGGTCGGCACGATTCAGGTAGCCGCGCGCCAGCCCGGCGCCGGCGATATGCAGCTCGCCCGCCACGCCTACCGGCACGGGATTGAGGCCCGCATCCAGCAGATATATCTGCGCATTGCCGATCGGCCGGCCAAGCACCGGTACCTCGCCGGCGTCCGCGATGGCGCACACGGTCGTGTCCACGGTGGCCTCGGTCGGGCCGTAGACGTTGAAGCTGCGCTTGGCCGGCGCTTGTTTCAGCTGTTCCCACAGCTGCTGCGGGATGGCTTCGCCACCGATCAGCAGGCAGGAAGGCAATGCGTCCGCACCGGCCGCTTGCAGCAGTAAGCCCAGCTGGGACGGCGTGCAGTCGAAGACATCCAGACGCAGTTGCTTGATGGTCTGCGCCAGTTGCTCGCCGTCGCTGCGCACCTGATCAGGGATCGGGCAAAGCGTCACGCCTTGCGTCAGCAACAGCCATTGCTGGACCGATGCGTCAAACGACAACGATGCATTCTGGCTCACCCGCACGCCGGCCAGGTCGCCGAACTGCGCATACGCGGTACTGACCAGGCCATCGAGCAGATTCAACGCCGAACCATGCGCGATAGTCACGCCTTTCGGACGTCCCGTCGAACCGGAGGTGTAGATCACGTAGGCCAGATTGCCGGCCTGCGTTTCGCTGGACGGATTGGTGGCGTCGCAGCCATCCAGCGACGCCGCGTCGGCGTCGAGCAGGAATACCGGCACTTCGCTGGCAGGCAGTGAGGCCAGCAAGCGTTGCTGGGTCAGCAGCACCGCAGGCGCCGCGTCCTCCAGCATGTGGGCCAGGCGATCGGCCGGATAGGCCGGGTCCAGCGGCACATAGGCGCCGCCGGCTTTCAACACGGCCAACAGGCCTACCATCATCTCCAGCGAACGCTCCACGCACAGGCCCACCAGCACATCCGGACCGACGCCCAGCGTGCGCAGGTGGTGCGCCAGGCGGTTGGCACGCGCATTGAGTTCGCCGTAGGTCAGCGATACGTTGTCATACTCCAGCGCCACCCGATCCGGCGAGGCCGCCGCGCGCTGCTCGAACAGCGCGTGGATGGTCCCAGCCGGCACACCGGCAGTCGTCGTCTCGTTCCACTCCACCAGCAGTTGATGGCGCTCGGCGTCATCCAGCATGTCCAGGTCCTGGATGCGGCGCTCAGGGTTGGCTACGATCGCCTCCAGCAAGCGCGTGAAGTGCGCCGCCATGCGCGCCATCGTCGATGGCTCGAACAGGTCGGTGTTATAGCTGATGCTGCCGTTCAGGCGTCCGGCTTCCTCCGTGAACGTGAACGTCAGGTCGAACTTGGCCTGTACGCCCTCGCCACCCATGGCCTGCAGGGTCAGGCCCGGCAACGTGAGTGTGTCCATTGGCGCGTTCTGCAACGCCAGCATCACCTGGAACAGCGGCGAATGGCTGGTGTGGCGCTCCGGCTTGAGCATCTCGACCAACTGCTCGAATGGCACGTCCTGGTGCGCATACGCGTCCAACGTGTTGCCGCGTACATGGTCGAGCAATTGCAGGAAGCTGGCGCCGTGATCGACTTGCGTGCGCAGCACCAAGGTGTTGACGAAGAAGCCGATCAGCCTTTCCGTCTCCGCGCGGTTGCGGTTGGCGATCGGCGTGCCGATGCAGATGTCGTCCTGTCCAGCGTAACGCGACAGCAGCACGTTGAAGGCCGCCGTCAGCGTCATGAACAGCGTGCTGTGCTTCTGGCGGCTCAGCGCATTGAGGGCCGCCGTGGTGGTGGCCGACAGTGTGAGCGGCTGCGTCGCGCCGCGATGGGTCTGATGCACGGGGCGCGGGTGGTCCGTCGGCAGCGTCAGTAAAGCCGGCGCGCCCGTCAGGTGGCCTTGCCAGTAATCGAGCTGCTGTTGCAGCACCTGGCCGCTGAGCCACTGGCGCTGCCAGTGCGCGAAGTCGGCGTACTGGATCGGCAGTTCAGGCAATGGCGATGGATGCTGCTGGACGTATGCGCCGTACAGCGCGGCCACCTCGTTCACAAGAACGCCGATGGACCAGCCGTCGGAGACAATGTGGTGCATCGTCAGCAGAACGATGTGCTCCGAGTCGCTCATGCGCAGCAGGCGCGCGCGGATCAGTGGGCCGGTGGCCAGGTCGAACGCTGTCTGCGCCTCGTCCTGCACCAGCCACTGCGCCTTGGCATCGCGCTCCGCATGCGGCAAGTCCGACAGATCGGTGCTCTCCAACGCCAGCTCCAGCGTAGGCACAATCACCTGCACCGGCGTGCCGTCCACGCTGGCAAAGCGCGTGCGCAGGGCTTCATGGCGGCGTACGATCTCGTTCAACGCGCGCTGCAACGCCGTCGCGTCGAGCTGTCCGTTCAGGCGGACCGCCGCCGGAATATTGTAGAACGCGCTGCCCGACTCGAACTGGTCGAGGAACCACAGGCGCTGCTGCGAGAACGACAGCGGCATGCCTTCTTTGCGTTCGACCGGCGCCAGAGTTGTCGCGGTCAGGCCACGCTGTGCAGATGCCATGCGCGCCAGCAGGCCGGCGACCGTCGGTGCTTCGAACACCACCCGCAGCGGCAGTTCGATTTCGAACGCGCCACGGATCTGCGACACCAGCTGCGTCGCCAGCAGCGAATGGCCCCCCAGCGCGAAGAAGTTGTGGTGCACGCCCACTTTGTCAAGCCGGAGCACGCCGGCCCAGATGCCCGCCATGATCTCCTCGGCCGCGGTGCGCGGTGCCACGTAGCCGTCCTCGCTGCGCGACATGTCAGGCGCCGGCAAGGCTTTGCGATCCACTTTGCCGTTCGGCGTCAGTGGCATCTGCTCCAGCACCATGAAGTGCGCCGGCACCATGTACTCCGGCAGCGACGCCAGCAAGGCGGCGCGCAGCCCTTTCGTTTCCGGCAGTTGTGCGTCGTCGTGCGCGACCAGATACGCGACCAGCCGCTTGTCGCCCGCCACGTCTTCACGCGCCAGCACCAGTGCTTCGCGCACCGGCTCCAACGCCGCCAGCGCGGCCTCGATTTCACCGAGCTCGATGCGGAAGCCGCGCAGCTTGACCTGATGGTCGATGCGCCCCAGGTATTCGATGCTGCCATCCTGCAGATAACGGGCCAGGTCGCCCGACTTGTACATGCGGCTGCCCGCAACGCCGAACGGATTGGGTATGAATTTGTCCGCCGTCAGGTCGCCACGGTTGACGTAACCGCGTGCCAGGCCATCGCCGGCGATATGCAGCTCGCCCGCAACGCCCACCGGCACAGGGTTCAGCCCCGTATCGAGAATATGAATTTGCGTATTGGCGATAGGACGGCCGATGTGCAGGACCATGTCGGTGGCATGCAACACACCGGAAGTCGCCACTACGGTATTTTCGGTAGGACCGTAATTATTCACCAGCGCGTAAGCTGGCCAGGCAGCAGGTCGCTGTCGCAGAGCGTCGCCACCGATCAGCAGATGCCGCAACGACGCCACTTCATAACCGCGCGCCATCGCCATCTCCGCCAGTGGCGTCGTCAGGAAGCTGACGTCCAGGCGCGCTTCGCTCCACCAGCTGAGCAGATACTCCGGATCTTTTGCGCATAAATGCGGCGGCAGGATCAGACTTCCGCCGCTGCACAACGGCGGCCAGACTTCCCATGTGCAGGCGTCAAACGCAATGCTCGCTGTGGTCGACGAGCGAGTGCCTTCGCTCAGCGCAAAGGTCCGGCAATGCCATGCGATGAGATTATTCAGGCTGGCACGGGTGATCGCCACGCCCTTCGGCCGTCCGGTCGAACCGGACGTGTAGATCACGTAGGCCAGGTTGCCCGCCTGCGTCTCGCTGGACGGATTGGTGGCGTCGCAGGCATCCAGAGACGCTGCGTCGGCATCCAGCAGGAACACCGGTACATCGCCGGCCGGCAGCGCCGACAACAGGTGCTGTTGCGTCAGCAGCACCGCAGGCGACGCGTCTTCCAGCATGTAGGCCAGGCGGTCGGCCGGATAGGCCGGGTCCAGCGGCACGTAAGCGCCGCCGGCCTTCAGGATCGCCAGCAGGCCGACGATCATTTCCAGCGAACGCTCGACGCACAGGCCCACCAGCACATCCGGACCGACGCCCAGTGTACGCAGGTGGTGCGCCAGGCGGTTGGCGCGCGCATTGAGTTCGCCATACGTCAGCGACGCATCCTCATACTCCAGCGCCACGCTGTCGGGCGACGTAAACGCGCGCTGCTCGAACAGCGCGTGGATGGTCCCAGCCGGCACACCGGCAGTCGTCGTCTCGTTCCACTCCACCAGCAGTTGATGGCGTTCGGCGTCATCCAGCATGTCCAGGTCCTGGATGCGGCGCTCAGGGCTGGCCACGATCGCCTCCAGCAAGCGCGTGAAGTGCCCAGCCATGCGCGCCATCGTCGATGGCTCGAACAGGTCGGTGTTGTAGCTGATGCTGCCGTTCAGGCATCCGGAGTCCTCCGTGAACGTGAACGTCAGGTCGAACTTGGCCTGTGCGCTCTCATCGTTCATGGTCTGCAAGGTCAGGCCGGGCAGCGTGAGCGCGTCCATCGGCGCGTTCTGCAATGCCAGCATCACCTGGAACAGCGGCGAATGGCTGGTGTGGCGCTCGGGCTTGAGCACTTCGACCAGTTGTTCGAACGGTACGTCCTGGTGCGCGTACGCGTCCAGCGTGTTGCCGCGTACATGGTCGAGCAGTTGCAGGAAACTGGCGCCGTGATCGACTTGCGTGCGCAGCACCAGCGTGTTGACGAAGAAGCCGATCAGCCCTTCCGTCTCCGCGCGGTTGCGGTTGGCGATTGGCGTGCCGATGCAGATGTCGTCCTGGCCGGCGTAACGCGACAGCAGCACGTTGAAGGCCGCCGTCAGCGTCATGAACAAGGTGGCTTGTACACGGCGGCTCAGGTCATTGAGGCCGGCCGTGGTGGTGGCCGACAGCACGAGCGGCTGCGTCGCGCCGCGATGGCTTTGATGCACGGGACGCGGGTGGTCCGTCGGCAGCGTCAGCAAGGCCGGCGCGCCCGTCAGGTGGCCTTGCCAGTAATCGAGCTGCTGTTGCAGCACGTCGCCGCTGAGCCACTGGCGCTGCCAGTGCGCGAAGTCGGCGTACTGGATCGGCAGTTCCGGCAGCGGCGATGGCTGCTGCTGTACGTAGGCGCCGTACAGCGCGGCCACTTCCTGCACCAGAACGCCGATCGACCAGCCGTCCGAGACGATGTGGTGCATCGTCAGCAGCACGATATGCTCCGACTCGCCCAGACGCAGCAGGCGCGCGCGGATCAGCGGACCGGTGGCCAGGTCGAACGGCGTCTGCGCCTCGTCCTGCACTAGCCAATGCGCCTTGGCATCGCGTTCAGCCGAAGGCAGCTCCGACAGGTCGGCGACATCGAGCGCCAGTTGTAATTCCGGTGCGATCACCTGCACCGGCGTGCCGTCCACGCTGGCAAAGCGGGTACGCAAGGCTTCGTGGCGGCGCACGATCTCGTTCAGCGCGCGCTGCAGCGCCGGCGCGTCGAGTTGTCCGTTCAGGCGGACCGCCGCCGGAATATTGTAGAACGCGCTGCCCGGCTCGAACTGGTCGAGGAACCACAGCCGCTGCTGCGCGAACGACAGCGGCACTTGGCCTTGATGCTCAATCCGCGTTATCGGCGGCGTCGTCAGGCCGCGCCGCGCCGATTCCACCATGCGCGCCAGCGATGCCACGGTAGGCGCCTCGAACAAGGCACGCAGCGGCAACTCGACTTCCAGCCCGTCCCTGATTCGCGAAACCAGCTGAGTAGCGAGCAAAGAATGGCCGCCCAACTCAAAAAAGTCGTCATGCACGCTGATCCGGGAAACGTCGAACAGCGTCTGCCAGATGGCTGCGATGTGCTGCTCGGCCTCGGTTGTGGGCGCGACGAAGGGCGCGCTGCCCCTATCATTGCGCAGGCCTGCTTGCCACTGCCAGATGACATCAAACTCACCCGACAGGTACAGCTCCCGGCAACGGCTGCGCTGGATTTTTCCGCTCGATGTGCGGGGCAAGCGGCCCGCCTTGACCAGGACCACCGCGTGCAGATCAAATAATTCGTGCCGCTCGGCAAGATCCTCGCGTATCGTTCGCAACAGCGTAGACAATTCCGGAGCGCGGCGGGATTCAAGCTCTTGCACCAGAACCAGTCGCGACCGGTTGCCGACGTCCACCGAAAACGCGGCGCAGCCGTTGCTGCGGAACGCGCCGTCCAGTTGCTCTACCGATGCCTCAATGTCCTGCGGGTAAACATTCCGGCCATTAAAGATCATCATTTCTTTAATTCGACCGACGATGTACAAGTGCCGCTGATGGATGAAACCCAAGTCGCCGGTGCGCAAATACGGCAGCGTTTCCCCTGCCAGCGTCGCGCCGAAGGTCGCCACGCTTTCTTCCTGCCGGTTCCAGTAGCCGCCAGCCACCGACGGTCCGCGCAGCCAGATTTCGCCCACGCCCCCCTCATCCAGGCGAACGCGGGAATCCGGCGCGACGATGATGGCCTGGTGCTCGTTTTTCTCCGCCAAGCCGGTGGACAGGAACTCCAGCCGATCGCCGGCGTGGCCCGCATCGACGACAACCGCGTTGCCTGCCGCCAGCGCGGCTTTGCTCAGCGACAAACAGTCCGGCATCGCCGAGCGCGCCCGCATCGCGTTGGCCGAGACCAGCAAGGTCGATTCGGCCAGGCCATAGGCGGGCGTCAGCGCGCCCGGCTGCAGGCCGCATTCCGCGAACGCTTCAAAGAAGCCGGTGATGGTGCTGTGGCGGATGCGCTCCGCGCCATTGACCGCCACCTCCAGCGCCGACAGATCGAGCAGGCGCTTCTGCGCCGGGTCGATCTTTTCGACGCACAATTCATAGGCGAAGTTCGGCGCGCCCGTCATCTTGGCGCGGTAATCGGACAGCGCCTTGAGCCACCGGAACGGCCGCATCATGAACGCGGCAGGCGGAAACTGGACGCAATGGCACCCGACAAACACGGGGAAGACGATGCTGCCGATCAGGCCGAAATCATGATGCGGCGGCAGCCATGAAACAAAGACATCGCCGGGATAGATCCCGTAGACGACCTGGCTCAACGCCACGTTGGCCAGCAGATTGCCGTGGCTGACCATCACGCCCTTGGGCTTGCCGGTCGATCCCGATGTGTATTGCAGGAAGACGATGTCGGCGGCCTGCACGGCGGGCGGGCGCCAGTCCGCCGATGCATCCGGCAGTTGATCGGTGCTGATCCAATTCAGGTCTTCGAACAGCGCGCCAAAATCCGTCTGGTAGCTGTCGACCTTGGCCGCGATCGCCGCCGGGCCGAGCGCGACGCGCGGCGTCGACTCCCTGGCGATCAGCTGCAGACGCGGAAAGGTCCGCGCATTCGAAGGCGGCAAGGCCGGCACCGCGATCACGCCGGCATAGACGCAGCCGTAAAACGCCGCGATGTAATCCAAGCCCGGCGGGTACACCAGCAGCACCCTGTCGCCCGGCTGGCAGCATCGCTGAAGATGGGCCGCGATGCTCTTCGCCCGCTGCGCCAACTCATAAAAAGTCGCCTTGTCACTAACGTTTTCGCCGTCGCCGAGATAGGTGAAGGCCGTGGCATCCATCGTGCCGGAGAGCTCGCCAGCGCGAAACTCCAGCAGTTCCAGTAACGTTGAAAAGTTCGACTTTTTTATAGCATCCATTATCAACCAAACGATCAAGGTGCGAAATGCCGCAGCATTTCCCGAGGGTGAATATAACTGTCTACGCCGCCGTGTCCATGCCGCCGGCGCCGGCTATCCGGACAGGCAAAAAAACAGGAGGGCGCCGGGGAATGCCGCCCTCCTGCCTTCGCCGGATTCAATTCACGGCTTCTGCCATCTGCTTGCGCAGCGACAGCGGACGCATATCGGTCCAGACTTCCTTGATGTATTCCAGGCATTCCGCCTTCGGGCCCTGCTTGCCTACAGCCTTCCAACCCAGCGGCATGGCCTTGCCTACCGCCCAGATGGAGTATTGCTCTTCTTCGTTCATGACTACGTCATACAGTTCATCTTCGGACTTAGCATTAAAAGACATCATCGCTCCTATCGGTTATTGAAAATCTATTCAGTCAAATTCAAACAGCCTCAATTCGTTATCTATTCAAATACACGCCCCCAAACAAAAAAGATGAATGAAAAGACCTGCCCTGTCAGGCGTACTGCAACGTATTCAACTCGGCCCGCAGGAACTCCAGCACCTGCTCACGCTCGCTGTTGATGAAGAAGTGGTCGCCTTCGAACCATTTCGTCACGCACGCGGCCGAACTTTCCTTTTGCCAGCCATCGACCTGCTCCGGCTGGATGTGATCGTCGAGTTTTCCGACCAGCACCGTCAGCGGAATCTTCAGCTGCGCGCCGGGGCGATACTGATAGTCTTCGGCCAGGGAAAAATCGGCGCGGATCACGGGCAGCATCAGGGCCATCAATTCCTGATGCGCCAGGATTTCAGGCGGCGTCCCGTTATATTCCTGCAGGGCGACGATCAATTCGTCGTCCGGCATCTTGTACAAGCCCTTCGACGGACTGCGATGCTGCGGCGCGTCGCATCCGGATACGAACAGCTGTTCCGGCATCGCCAGATAATGATGGTGGCAATAGCGCGCCAGTTCGAACGACACCAGCGCCCCCAGGCTGTGCCCGAAGAAGGCGAACGGCAGCTTGCTGTTCTGCTGCTGCAGCATCTGGGCCAGGTCGCGCACCAGGCCCTGCAGCGAGGTATAGGGCTGTTCGCTGAAGCGGTTGCCACGTCCCGGCAACTGAATGGCGCAGACCTCCACGCCGGGGCCCAGCGCCGCCTGCCAGCCGTGGTAGCTGGCGGCGCTGCCGCCCGCGTAGGAAAAACAATAGAGCCGCAGCGACGCGGCGGGGGCCGGTTGCTGGATATACCACTTTACTGGTTGCATAAAAATCCTATTCGTATGCAAGTTGGTCGTCAGAAAAATCCGTGTGCCGCGCGGCATCGCTGGTGACGATCTGGCCGTCGCGCAATTTGACGATATGGTCGGCGCTGTCGAAATATTTATCGTCGTGGGTGATGGCGATGACCGTCTTCCCGCGTCGCTTCAGGTCCGGCAGAATGGCCCTGTAAAACACTTCCTTGAATTCCGGGTCCTGATCCGCAGCCCATTCATCGAACAGATAGACCGACCGGTCCTCGATGTAGGAGGCGATCAGCGCCAGCCGTTTGCGCTGGCCGGAGGACAGGTTGATCGTCGAGAATTTTCCATCTTCGACGCTGACCTTCTCGCCCAGCCCCAGATCGTGCAGATAGCGGGTGGTGCGCTGTTTCAGCTCGGCCGTGTCATGGACCAGCAGTTCTTCGAACAGGTGGAAGTCAGCGAACACGGCGGAAAAATACTGGCGATAATGGGCCACATTGCGCTGCGTGACCGGCGTGCCGTTCATCGCCATGTGGCCGGCCTCGGGCTCATACAGGCCAAGCAGCAGCATGGACAGGGTGGTTTTGCCGCAGCCGTTGCCGCCGACGATGAAGACGATCTCGCCTTTGCGGATCGTCAGGTCGATCGGACCGAGCATGAATTGGCTGTCATTCTTCGCGCTGGGATAGCTGTGGCAGACGCCCTTCAACTCCAGCAAGACTTTGTCGTAACTGCCGAAGGGATTGGCGGGCGCCTCGCCCGCGCCGAGCGCGGGCAGCGTGCCGTCCAGTTCCTGGATCTTGCCCAGTGCGATGTTGGCGCGCCGCAGGGCCGGCAGCAGCGACATCAAGTCCCCGATCGGATTCATGATGAACAGCGTGATCAACGTGACCGCGGCGACGCTTTCGGCCTGCTGCGGGAACCAGGCGGGTATCACGAACACCAGCAGCCCGATGATCGAATACATCATCATCACGCCGGCGTTGGCCACCCAGGTGTATTGGGTCATGCCGACCACAAAGGAATCCTTCAGATTGCCTGCGGTCGGCGCAATCACCCGGTCAACGAAATGGTTGCCGCGCATGGAATTGAGCTGCAATTCCTTGCTCCCCTCGATCAGCCCGCGGAAATTGCCGTAAAGCGTGCCGACGTGGGTGCGCAGGGCCACCATGTTACGGCCCGGTATACGTTCCAGCAAAGTGTAAGTCACCAGCAGCGCGATCACCGACAGCGTAAACATCAGGAACAGCTGCCAGGACAGCCACGCCATGTAGCCCAGGCAGGCCAGGATGATCGTGATGTCGCTGAGCGCCTTGGGCACCAGCGTGAACGCCATGACGAAGGTGTTGATGTCGTCCGTCATGATCGTCAACAGCGCCGGCTTGCCCATTTCCTGCAGCTTCTTGAACGGCGTGTGCAGCAGCTTCTGGCTCATGTCCACCCGCATGCGGAAGATCGCCCGCTGGGTCGAGCGCAGCAGGGCCGTGGCCGACAGCGAGCTGCAGACCAGCTGCAAGAACGCCAGCGCAAAAAACGAGACGCCCAGCTTGCCGTAGTCGGCGTCGCCATGGATACCCTTGCCGACGGAGGCGATCACCCCCGCCCCGCTCAGCCCTCCCACCAGCGCCAGCACCGTCGCCAGCCAGAACAACTGCCAGGACTGTTTGTATAGGTAAACTATGGTCTTCATGTCCGCATCATTTCAATGAGAGTGAGCCGGCCGCCCGCTGTCAGGCGGCGCGCTGGGCGATAGCGAGATCGAGCGCCCGGTCCAGCAAGTCCAGCCCGTTGGCCAGCGTGCGATCGTCGATGGTCAGGGCGGGCAGCAGCTTGACCACCTCGCCGTTGACGCCGCAGGTTTCGGCAATCAGGCCGGACTGGAAGGCCAGCTGCGATACCAGCTGGCTCAGTTCGCCGTCGCCGAGGGCGATGCCCTGCATGAAACCGCGGCCGCGGCGCGCGGCTTGCGGCACCTGGGGCAGTATCCGCGCGACGCTGCGCTCCAGACGGTCCGTCAGATAGGCGATCTTGCCGCCGAGCGCGATTTCAAACTGGCGGCCGCTCCAGAATTCGTCGATGGCCGCCTTGGCGGTGACGAAGGCCTGGTTATTGCCGCGGAAGGTGCCGTTGTGTTCGCCTGCTTCCCAGATGTCATGCTGGGGCTTGATCAGGTTCACCGACAACGGCGTGCCGTAGCCGCTGAGCGACTTGGACAGGCAGACGATGTCGGGCACGATGTCCATCTCTTCAAAGCTGAAGAAACGGCCGCTGCGGCCGCAACCGGACTGGATGTCGTCGACCACCAGCAGGGCGCCGCAACGCTGCGCCAGCGCCGCCAGGCGGCGCATCCACGCCGCACTGGCATGGCGCAGGCCGCCTTCGCCCTGGATGGTTTCAACGATAAAGGCGGCCGGGGCATCGATGCCGCTGCCCGGCGCCAGCATGCGGGCGATATAGTCGATGCTGTCGACGCCGTCGCCGAGGTAGCCATCGTAAGGCATGAAGGCGACATCGGTCAGCGGCAGCCCCGCTCCCTGCCGCTTCTTGGGCGAGGCCGTCACGGCCAGCGAGCCCAGGCTCATGCCGTGGAAGGCGTTGCTGAAGGCGATGACGTTGGTGCGCCCGGTGACTTTGCGCGCCAGCTTGAGCGCGGCCTCGACGGCATTGGTGCCGGTCGGCCCGGTGAATTGCAGCTTGTAGCGCAAGCCGCGCGGTTGCAGTATCCGCTCCTGGAATGCGACGATGAACGCCTGCTTGGCCTGGGTGTAGAAGTCCAGGCTGTGCGAAATGCCGTCATCCTCGATGTAGGAAAGCAGCGCGCGCTTCAGCGGTTCGCTGTTATGGCCGTAGTTGAGCGCGCCGGCTCCCATGAAGAAATCGATGCGGGACTGTTGATCGACGCTGAATATTTCCGATCCCTTGGCGCGGAAAAACAACGCCGGAAAGTCGCGGCAATACGAGCGAACGTTGGATTCATGACGTTCGAATTCCTGAAACTGGGTGGAGCCTTGCTCCACGCCCATACCAGCTACTTCTATTTTCCCCTGCATTACTATCCCCGAATCAGATCCGTAGCGCCTCCGAACCACCGGTGCGCCTACAGCATAGTTAAGCGAAAAAACTTCTATAGTCGTACTTGTCGGGACACTGCAGCGCCCGCTTCTTCCCTTGGCTTTCCGCGCCTGCCGACGCGCCCCTCAGTTGCTATTATGCAATCAGTTGAAGGATTAGGATTATACAATGGCAACTTACAAAAGTCATAAGCTTCGTAAAAACACATTCTTTTTTGACATTGCAACTCTGTTTATGTTGCAAAAATGATTGGTGCAGGCAGCGCGCACGGCGCAGGAGGGATGGGCAGAAATGAAAAAACCCGCCGAAGCGGGTTTTTAAAAATACTGGCGGAGACGGTGGGATTCGAACCCACGATACAGGTATAAGCCGTATGCATCCTTAGCAGGGATGTGCCTTCGGCCACTCGGCCACGTCTCCTAGTCGATTACTCAACTATGTCTTTTCTGCCAAACTGCGCTAGAGCAGACGACCGTCATAGTATAGACCGAGACACATTTGGTCAAGGCTAGGTGACGATATTTTTTGAAAAATTATGCCTTTTCCAATTCGAACGCTTTGTGCAGCGCGCGAACGGCCAGTTCCATGTATTTTTCGTCGATCAGCACGGAGATTTTGATCTCCGACGTCGAGATCATCATGATGTTGATGCCCTCTTCCGACAAGGTGCGGAACATCTGCGACGCCACGCCCACGTGCGAACGCATGCCGACGCCGACCACGGAGATCTTCGATACCTTGGCGTCGCCGGTGATGCTGGCAGCACCGAGCTCTTCCTTGGTGCCGTTCAGCACGTCCACGGCGCGCTGGTAGTCGTTGCGCGAGACGGTGAAGGTGAAGTCGGTCTTGCCGTCGACCGACTGGTTCTGGATGATCATGTCGACTTCGATGTTGGCATCGGCCACCGGGCCCAGGATGTGGTACGCCACGCCCGGACGGTCTGGCACGCCCAGTACGGTGATTTTGGCCTCATCGCGGTTGAACGCGATACCGGAGATGACTGCTTGTTCCATATGTGTGTCTTCCTCAAACGAAATCAGGGTGCCCGAGTTGGCTTCTACTTCCAGGTCCAGCATGGGGTCGGTCAGCGACGACAGAACGCGGGTCGGCACGCGGTAGTTACCGGCGAATTCGACCGAACGGGTCTGCAGCACTTTCGAGCCCAGCGACGCCAGTTCCAGCATTTCTTCAAACGTGATCGCCTTCAGGCGGCGCGCTTCCGACACCACGCGCGGATCGGTCGTGTACACGCCGTCGACGTCGGTGAAGATCAGGCATTCGTCGGCCTTCATCGCGGCGGCGATCGCCACGGCGGAAGTGTCCGAGCCACCACGGCCGAGGGTCGAGATGTTGCCGCCCTCGTCCACGCCCTGGAAGCCGGTGATGATGACGATCTTGCCGTCGTCCAGGTCGCGGTTGACCTTTTCATTGTCGATCGACTGGATGCGGGCCTTGGTGAAAGCGGAATCGGTTTTAATCGCGACTTGCCAGCCGGCGTAGGACACGGCTTTCTTGCCGATCGCCAGCAGCGCCATCGACAGCAGGCCAACCGAGACTTGCTCGCCGGTGGAGGCGATCATGTCCAGTTCACGCGGGTCGGGCTGCTCTTGAATTTCCTTGGCCAGGGCGATCAGGCGATTGGTTTCGCCGGACATTGCCGATGGCACGACGACGATGCGGTGCCCGGCGTCATGCCACTTGGCGACACGCCGCGCCACGTTCTTGATACGGTCCGTCGAACCCATCGACGTACCGCCGTATTTGTGCACGATTAAAGCCATAACAGTGAGTTTTCCGCTCAAATAAAGGTAAATGGAACCCTTAACTCTACATGTCGCACTGCAAAATAACAAGTCAAAAAACTCATAATGTCATACCGAATAGACATATCTACATACAATATTCGGCAGATAGGCGGCGTTGTCTATACAGCCTGCCAACGCAGGCGCCAGCGTGAAGCGCCCTCACCCACCAGCTGGTTGCAGTCCATGCCGACCCCGGCCGCGAACAAGACCTGCTTGCCGGCGCTCAGCACCGGCAAGCGCGAGCGCTCCCAGGCCGGAATGTCCAGCGCCTGGTAGTGGTACTTGAGGCCGCGGGTCGGACGGTTGTGGGCCGGCTTCAGGCGCTCGCCGCCTTTGCGGAACTCAATCAGCAATTGCTGGCCGCGCAGCCAGTCGCCGTCCAGGCCGGCTTCGCCCTCAGCCGCTGCGTCGAAATGCAGCACGCCGCCGTAGGCCGGGAACGCCAGTTCCGTCTCGCCGTTCCAGCGGAAGGTGGTGCCCGGTGTTTTGTCGAACTCGTCTTCACGCGTGCCCTCCAGGTCGGCCAGCTTGGGTGTGATGTGCAGGCGGTCGCGGTGGCGTCTTACGTGGCAATCGGGGTGCGTTACCAGAGGTTGGGCGCCGTCGCGCGCTTCCAGCAGCTGGGCCAGCATTTCGGACAGCCAGGCTGCGCTCGGCATGCGCAGCTTGCGGGTGGCGAACCAGTGGCGCAGCATGTTGTAGCTGCGGTCCAGGCTCAGCAGGCGTAGCTGGTCGATGGCTATGCAGTCGTCGACCAGGCACTGCGCCAGGTCTTGCTGCGCCAGCTCGGTCAGCAGGCGCTGGGCCGACTGCGCGTGCTGGGCGCTGCGCGCAAAGCGTTCCTGGAAGCCGGGGAAGGCCTGGTCCAGCGCCGGCATCACCTTGTGGCGCAGCGCGTTGCGGGCGAAGCGCGGGTCGTCGTTGGATTCGTCGTTGATGTAGGCGATGCCGTGCTCGGCCACATAGGCCGACAGCTGCTTGCGCGAGGCCGGCAGCAGCGGGCGCGCCATCACCAGGCCGGGATTGGCCAGCAGTTCCGGCGCGGCGTTGGCGGCGTCCATGCCGGACAGGCCGGCCGGGCCGGAGCCGCGCAGCAGTTGCAGCAGCACGGTTTCGGCCTGGTCGTCGAGGTGGTGCGCGGTCAGCAGCAGCGGCACGCCGTGCGCGGCGCACAGCGCGCCCAGCGCGGCGTAGCGCACTTTGCGGGCGGCCGCTTCGGTGCCGCTCTTCTGCTGGTCCGCCAGCTGTACGCGGCGCGCCTCGAAGGTCACGCCCAGCGCGCCGCAGGCCTGCTCGCAGTGGGCCAGCCAGGCGTCGGCATTGGCGCTGATGCCGTGGTGGATGTGGAAGGCGTACAAGGCCACGCCATGCGCCTGCGCGTAGGCGTGCGCCAGGTGGAGCAGCGCCGACGAGTCGAGGCCGCCGCTGAGGGCCACAGCCATGCGTGGCGCGGCGTCCTGCTGCGCCAGCGCGGCGGCGACGGCCTGTTCAAAGGTCGAGGTCAGGGTCGGGATCTGTTGCTTCTTCAATTGCTGCTCCAAAATGCAAACCGGGGGCATGCGCCCCCGGTCGTTGTGTCATGCCGCGCGCGATTACTCTTGCGGCGTGGTTTCTTTGAACTTACCGTAGCTCATCAGCTTCTCGTGGCGGGCTTCCAGCAGGTCCTTGGTCTTCATGCCGTGGAACTGGCGCAGCGAATCGGCCAGCGCGCGCTTGAGCAGCGTGGCCATCTGTTTCGGATCGCGGTGCGCGCCGCCCAGCGGCTCGGTGACGATCTTGTCGATCAGGCCCATGGCCTTCAGACGGTGCGCGGTCAGGCCCAGTGCTTCGGCCGCATCGGCGGCGCGTTCGGAGGTCTTCCACAGGATCGATGCGCAGCCTTCCGGCGAGATCACCGAGTAGGTCGCGTATTGCAGCATCAGCACCGCGTCGCCGACGGCAATCGCCAGCGCGCCGCCGGAGCCGCCTTCGCCGATGATGGTGGCGATCAGCGGCACTTTCAGTTCCGCCATCACGTACAGGTTGTGGCCGATCGCTTCCGACTGGCCGCGCTCTTCAGCGTCGATGCCTGGGAACGCGCCCGGCGTGTCGACGAAGGTGAAGATCGGGATGCCGAATTTTTCGGCCAGCTTCATCAGGCGCATGGCCTTGCGATAGCCCTCAGGCTTCGGCATGCCGAAGTTGCGCATCGCGCGCTCCTTGGTGTCGCGGCCCTTTTGATGGCCGATGACCATGCAAGCCTGGCCGTTGAAGCGCGCCAGGCCGCCGACTACAGACAGGTCGTCCGCATAGCTGCGGTCGCCGTGCAGTTCGTGGAAGTCGGTGAAGATTTCGTTGACGTAGTCCATGGTGTATGGACGCTGCGGGTGGCGCGCGATCTGCGCCACCTGCCAAGGGGTCAGCTTGGCGTAGATGTCTTTGGTCAGTTGCTGGCTCTTTTTGGCCAGACGGTCGATCTCCTCAGAGATGTCGACAGCCGAATCGTCCTGGACGAAACGCAGCTCTTCGATTTTGCCATCGAGTTCGGCGATCGGTTGCTCAAAGTTGAGGAAAGTCGTTTTGGTCATTGTACCTCCGTGATTATTCTCAGCCATGCGGGCACGTTTCGGACACAAACATGCCTCGCACAGCGATTAGAGCATCTATTCTACAGCAACCGGGTCCAGACTACGCCATAAGTACCAGGTGGCGACGGTGCGCCAGGGCTCCCAGTTGGCCGAAACCTCGCGCGCATCGCTGCGCGAAACGGGTTCGCCGGAAAAATAATTCTGGCTGATACCCTGGATCAGGCCGGGGTCGTCGAGCGGCAGAACATTCGGTCGCAGCAAATTAAATATCAAAAACATCTCGGCTGTCCAGCGGCCAATGCCGCGGATCTGCACCAGTTCGGCGATGACGGCTTCGTCATCCATCTGGTCCCACTGGCTGGTGTGGACGCGCTTGTTCTTGAAGTGGTCGGCCAGGTCGAGGATGTATTCGGTCTTGCGCTTGGACAGGCCGCAGGCAGCCAATTGCTCGGCGCCAGCCTTGATGATCTGGGCCGGCGAGCATTTCGGGCTGACCAGCAGCAGCTTTTTCCAGGCGACGTCGGCCGCCTTGGTGGTCACTTGCTGGCCGACGATGGAACGCGCCAAGGTGGTAAACGGGTCGTCATGGCCGACCAGGTGCAGGTCGCCAAATTGCGGGATCAGCTTTTTCATGATGCGGTCCCGCTTCATGAGCTCGATCTTGGCCTCTTCCCAGTACGGCGGCACGGCCGATACCGGGCCGCCTGCGCCCTCGTTATCCTTGGCGCTGACCATTATGCGCGGCGCCAGTTGGTCGTGCCGTCAGGCTTGTCTTCGAGGATGATGCCGGCCGCCAGCAGATCGGCGCGGATCTTGTCCGATTCGGCGAAGTTGCGCGCCTTCTTGGCTTCGATGCGCTGGGCGATCCGGGCCGCGATGGCGGCGTCGCCGCCGGTGTCGGTCTCGCCGACGGCGGCCTGGCGGAACTGCTGCGGCGTGCGGGCCAGCAGGCCGATGACGCCGGCCAGGGCCTTCAGCTGGCGCGCAATCGCAGGCGATTTCGACTTGTTGAGCTCGCTCACCAGGTCGAACAGCACGGCCAGCGCGACCGGCGTGTTGAAGTCGTCGTCCATCGCTTCGGCGAAGCGCACGGCGTGCGCTTCCTGCCAGTCCAGCGCCAGGCCGTCGCCTTCCACGCCGTCCAGCGCCGTGTACAGGCGGGTCAGCGCGACGCGGGCGTCGTCCAGGTGGGCGTCCGAGTAGTTCAGCGGGCTGCGGTAGTGGGCGCGCAGGATGAAGAAGCGCACCACTTCGGCGTCGTACTTCTTCAGCACGTCGCGGATGGTGAAGAAGTTGCCCAGCGATTTGGACATCTTCTCGTTATCCACGCGCACGAAGCCGTTGTGCACCCAGTAGTTGACCATGGTGCGGCCGAACGCGCCTTCCGACTGCGCGATCTCGTTTTCATGGTGCGGGAACTGCAGGTCGGCGCCGCCGCCGTGGATGTCGAAGTGTTCGCCCAGCAGCGCGGAGCACATGGCGGAGCACTCGATGTGCCAGCCCGGACGGCCCTTGCCCCACTTGGAATCCCACTTGACCTCGTCCGGCTCGGACTCTTTCGACGCCTTCCACAGCACGAAGTCCAACGGATCGCGCTTGCCGGTGTTGACGTCGACGCGCTCGCCGGCGCGCAGGTCGTCCAGCGACTTGCCCGACAGGCGGCCGTAGTTGGGGAAGTTGCGCACCGCGTAGTTGACGTCGCCGTCGCTGCCCTGGTAGGCCAGGTCCTTGCTCTCCAGCGTTTCGATCAGCGCCAGCATCTGCGGCACGTACTCGGTGGCGCGCGGCACCAGCGTGGCCGGCAGGATGCCCAGCGCGCCGGTGTCTTCGTCCATGTATTGCGTGAAACGGGTGGTCAGCTGCGAGATCGTCTCGCCGTTCTCGACCGCGCGCTTGATGATCTTGTCGTCGATGTCGGTGATGTTGCGGGCGTAGGTGACTTCATAGCCGGACGCCAGCAGCCAGCGGTACATGACGTCGAACGCCATCATCATGCGGGCGTGGCCGATGTGGCAGTAGTCGTAGATGGTCATGCCGCAGACGTACATGCGGACTTTGCCGGCCTCGATGGGAACGAATGTCTGCTTGTCACGCGCCAGCGTGTTGTAAATCTTTAAATTGCTCATCGGGCTCTTGCGTATTCTCTGCGTGTTCTTGATATAGCGCGCGTCGCGGTCGCAGGCAATACGAGAACCGGGCGCGGCGCAGTTAGGGCGCACCTGGTTCGTCGCATCACGTTGGGGACCGGCTGACACTCGGTAGTTATTCTTTCCACCTTCTAAGGGGTAGAATGACCAAGTATAGCATTGATAAAAACAGCATAGACCCAATCTGTCTTAGGATTTTTGGCAAGTCTGACTATTCCCACTGATAAAACCTATATGAGGAAGTAACAATGCACCAAACTCAGCCATCGCTGTTCGCCAAACTGATGACCATGTTTGCCGGCGTCGCCCTGTCCGGCGCCGCGCTGGCAGCCGCTCCGGCCGCCGCTTCGGCAACCGCCGCCGCCAACACCGCCACGCCGCAGGTCGAGATCAAGACCTCGATGGGCGATATCGTCGTCGAACTCAACCACGAGAAAGCCCCCAAATCGGTCGACAACTTCCTGACCTATGTGAAGGCCGGCTTCTACAAGGGCACCATCTTCCACCGCGTGATCGACGGCTTCATGATCCAGGGCGGCGGCTTCGATGAAAAGCTCAAGCAAAAGAAAACCAACCCGCCGGTGCCTATCGAATCGCAGAACGGCCTGACCAACAACACCTACACGCTGGCCATGGCCCGCACCGGCGATCCCAATTCCGCCACCTCGCAGTTCTTCATCAACGTGTCCGACAACGACGCCCTGAACTACCCGGGCCGCGACGGCTTCGGCTACACGGTGTTCGGCAAAGTGATCAAGGGCCAGGAAGTGGTCGACAAGATCAAGGGCGTGCTGGTCGACGACAAAGGCAGCTTCCAGAATATCCCGGTGATCCCGGTCGTGATCAAGTCGGCGACGATTTTGAAGACCCCGATCCAGCCAAAAATGTAAAATAGCGGCCTGCCGTTTTCTTTAACTACCTCAGGACATAAAAATGACCAACGTAATCATCACCACCAACATGGGCAACATGACCGTCGAACTGAACGACGAGAAAGCGCCGAAATCGGTCGCCAACTTCCTGAAATACATGGAAGCCGGCCACTACTCGAACACCATCTTCCACCGCGTGATTGACGGCTTCATGGTCCAGGGCGGCGGTTTCGAGCCAGGCATGAAGCAGAAACCGGCCGACGACACCGTCGAAAACGAAGCCAAGAACGGCCTGAAAAACGAGCCATACACGCTGGCCATGGCCCGCACCTCGGCGCCGCACTCGGCATCGGCCCAGTTCTTCATCAACGTCAAGAACAACTCCTTCCTGGACTACCCAGGTCAGGACGGCTGGGGCTATGCCGTGTTCGGTAAAGTCATCGAAGGCACCGACGTGGTCGACGCCATGAAAAAAGTCAAAACCACCCGCAGCGGCATGTTCGCCGACGTGCCGGCGGAAGACATCGTCATCGAGAAGATCGAACTGGCTGCTTAATTAATGAGCGATGCCAACATGCGCGCCGGCCAGGCCTGCGCGCTGTTTATCTCCGATCTGCATTTGCAGCCCGCGCATCCCGCCACCAGCGAGGCCTTCTTCGACTTCCTGGAGCGGCATGCGCGGCGCGCGCAACAGCTGTACCTGCTTGGCGACCTGTTTGAATACTGGGCCGGCGACGACGACATCGGCGATCCGCTGCACCAGCAGATCATCGCCGCGCTGCGCCGCGTCAGCGATGCGGGCGTGGCCGTCTACTGGATCGCCGGCAACCGCGATTTCCTGGTCGGCCCGCAGTTCGCCGCCGCAGCAGGCCTGACGCTGCTGCCGGAAACCTTCGTCACCGACATCGCCGGCCGGCGCGTGGTGGTGCTGCACGGCGACGCCCAGTGCACCGAAGACATCAAGTACATGGAATTCCGCGCCATGGTGCGGCAGCCCGCGTGGCAGCAGCAGTTCGTGGCGATGCCGCTGGCGCAGCGCAAGGCCATCATCGCCGGCATGCGCGAGAACAGCCGCAAGGACCAGGGCGACAAATCCTACGAAATCATGGACGTGACGCCGCAAGCCATCCGCGACGTGTTCGCCGTCACCGGCGCCGACGTCATGATCCACGGCCACACCCACCGCCCCGCGCTGCACCACGTGGACGGCAAGCGCCGCTACGTGCTGCCGGACTGGGAGCCGGACGCGACGCCGCCGCGCGGCGGCTGGATCGCCATCGACGGCCACGGCGCCATCACGCGCCACGACCTCGGCGGCAACGTCATTCCAGCGTAAGCGCCACGCCGTCCGGCGGCGGCGCGGCGTCGATCGGCGTCACGCAGTAGGCCGCGATCGACGGCAGTTCGCGCATGCGCCGCACCAGCTCGGGCCAGGGCTGGGCCCACACCTGCGGGTACAGCCGCTCGCCCTCGCTCGCCACCGGGAAGGCCAGGTTTTCCGCGCCCGGCGTGAACTCGCACTGCACCGTGGCCTTGTTGCCGCGCGCATCGCAGCGGTACCAGCCGCCCTCCTCCAGCCAGATCGCCACCAGGCCGTGCGTGCAGAACGGCGAGCCGGCGTCGCGCAGCGTCAGGCGCTGGTAGCAGAAGCCGGACGGAATGCCGTTGGCGCGCAGCAGCGCCACCAGCAGATGGCTTTTCGCCGTGCACAGGCCGGTGCCCAGCGCCAGCGCCTCGGAAGCGTAGACGCTGACCTCGTCGCGCTTGAAATCGATGCTGTGCTCGATCCGGTCGCGCACCCATTCGTAGCAGCGCTGCGCGGTCGCGCGCGGCGTGGCGGCGGCCAGCGAGCGCGCCAGCCGCTCCACGTCCGGATGGTGGAAATCGACGGCGTCGCTGGCGGCGACGAAAGCGGGTGGCAAGGTGTTCATGGTTCTCCTGTTTATCAAACGAACAAGATTCTCCCACAGTTCTCGCGCCGGCGCAGCGGATGGACCTATAATTGCCCCATGACGATACGCGCCCTGTTTTTACGCAGCCTGCCTCTCGCCGCCACAGCCATGCTGGGCGGCAGCGTCTGGTGCGCGCCGCCGCTGACCGTGGCCTGGCGCGACAAGCCGCCCTACCACTACACCGAGCAGGGCGAGGCCAAGGGTTTCCTGCTGGAGCGCGTGAAGAACATCTTCAGCGCGGCCGGCGTTCCCGCGCAGTTCGTCACCGAACCGCAGAAGCGGATCTGGGCCAACTTCACGCATGGCGCCACCAATTACTGCTCGATCAGCTGGTACCGGCTGCCCGAGCGCGAGGCGGTGGCGCAATACAGCTCGCCCATCCACGAAGACTTGCCGCACACGGTGCTGATCTCGCAGGCCGCCGTGCAGCGCGTGAAGGCGCATCCGACCTTGAGCTCGCTGCAGGACGATCCCGGCCTGACGCTGGGCGTGGTGGAAGGCGTGTCCTACGGGCCGGCGCTGGACCAGATGATCAAGGGCAGCAAGAACCAGATCATGAGCCGCACGGTGGAAACCACGCTGATGATGCGCATGCTGACGGTGGGCCGCGCCTCGTTCATGTTCGTCGACCGCGAGGACTGGGAATATTTCCGCGCGCGCGAGAAGACGCTGCACGTGGCGGTGCGCCACGATTTCCCCGACATGCCGCCGGGGATGAAACGCCACATCCTGTGCAGCAAGGACGTGCCGGCCGAGACCATGGCCAAGCTCAACCAGGCCATCGCCGCGACCGGGGGCATCAACAACCCCGGCCACAGCGTCAAGCCGAAGTAGTCAGCGGCGCTTCCCCCTCACTGCGCCGGCGCCGGATCCGACGATTTCGCACCGAAGAATATCTGCTGCACGAAGGCCAGCACGTCGGTGCGCGCTTGCGCCACCGCGGCGGCGTTGCGGCCGACATGCACGCCGTATTTGGTGCACGGCTTGTAGAAGTCGGGCAATGCAGCCGGTGGAATGACGGCGCCGCTCAATTCCGAATAGATGGTCCAGCTGTCGATCTCCCACCGCACCACACCGCATGGAATGGTGGTCGGCGCGTTGGGCAGCAGCTTGAGTTTATAGGTCGCATCGAACGAATGGTAGGCGCCCTCGTACTTGATGGTGCGGATATCGCCGCCGGCCTCCTGATACAAGGCCGCCTCCCGCTCGCACGAGGCCGCCCCCGTGTAGTCGTCGGCGGCGCCGAGCAGGTTGAGTATCGGCGCGCCGGTGATTTGCCGCGACCAGTAGATCTGGTTGCAACCGGCATACAGCGGGATATGCAGGGCGAATTTGACGTCGGACTTGATCACCGCATGCCGCAGCGGTTCGATCGCGGTGCGGAAGGCGACCGCGCCGCCGCGCGAAAAGCCCATGACGCCGATGCGCTCGGGGTCGATGCGCCGGTCGGCGGCCAGCAATTGCAGCGCCTGCAAGCCATCCATCAGATTGGCGGCCTGCGACAACAGCGACTGGTCGTTCACGGTGCTGACGATGCCGCGCGGTTCGTAGCTGCTGACGACAAAGGTGGCGACACCGATGCCGTTCAACGCGGCGACCCACATTTGCGTATTGGCTTCGATGCCGGCGCTGCCGTGCATGATCACCATGGCCGGCACCGGTTTTCCCTTGGTGGGCGGGAAAGTCAGCTGGCCCCACACCGTTTGCGGCGCCCAATTATGCCGCTGCTCCCGCGCCAGATCGTACATCGTGGCCGGCGTGTAGCTGTCGAAGTACACCCGGGCGGTGTTGTGGCGGTCGCTGGTCGGGTCTTGCGCGTGCGCTGTCGGCATCGCTTGGGCAGCCGCCACCAGCAGCGCCGCCAGGAATGTTTTGAATTTCATGTGCAATCTCGTTGTCATTGAGTTGCACTTGATTTTATGACACTCCTTTGGCGTTGTCTTTTTTTTATCGCCAACATGACGGATCGGTAATGATCGTGCGCGACAGCGTACCGGATCCGCTCGTCAGCGCTTGACAGCGGTCATCGCGGCATTCAGGCGGCGTATCAATTCCTGGTTCATGTCGCGCGTGTGGCGGGTCCAGCGCTCCATGGTGCGCTGCAGCTCGGCGTGCAGCTGGCCGGCGCGCGCCGCGTCGCCGCTGCCGGCCGCCCAGATCGCAAACTCGGCCTGCACGGCGAAGCTGTTGTAGCGGCCCAGGGCGAATTCGAACTCGGCCTTCGCCTCGTCCTGGCGGCCGGCTGCGGCCAGCGACTGGGCCAGCAGCAGCGACACTTGCTCGCCGCGGAAGTTGGCGTCGCTGGCGCGGATGGTCTGCAGATGCGCCACCGCCGCCGCCGCGCGGCCGCTGGCCAGCGTGGCGCGCGCCGCGCCGTAGCGGATTTCCAGGTCGCCCGAGAACGGGCCTTGCAGGCAGGCTTCGTAGGTCGACGCCGCCTCGTCGGCGTTGCCGGCCTCCAGCAGCGCCGTGGCCAGGCGCATCTGGTTCTGCGCGGTGGGCGTGTAGGCGTAGGCGTCGCGCGCTTCGCGCAGCTCGCGGCCCGGATCGAGGGTGCGGGCGGCCGCCGTCACCATCTTGCGGGCGCCGTGCTCCAGCCGGGAGTCCGGCAGGTAGACGGCGACGAAATACACCACGCTGCCCAGCAGCGGGAAGGCAAACAAGATCATCAGCCAGTACATCTGCTGCCCGCTGCGGATCACGTGCACGGCGAAGAACAAGGCCACCAGCACGTGCAATCCAATTCCAAATATCGTCATGAAGCTTGCTCCAACATTTCGTCAATGTCGCGAATTGTAGAAGCTCTTGCCCTGCGCCACAAGGAAAGTTGCAAATCCATCAAGCCATTGCAGCGTCGGACTGGGCCAGCCAGGCCGCCACGCAGCGCACCGCGCGGCCGACGAACATGCCGCTGAACAGGCCGAAGCCGCCCGTCACCGCCACCACGAACAGCACATTGTCCCGGGTTTCAGGGTGCATGGCCGTCACCACGGCCACCGCATACTTGGCGACAAAAATGGCAAGCATCAGCGCCAGCGGCACCCAGCTGCCGCGCTGGAACACGGTGCCGGCGGCGCGGTCGACCACGATGCGCACGCCGCCGTCTAGCTTCCACGCCAGCGCCGCGCCGGCCAGCAGGCCCGCCATCCAGACGCCCCACACGGTGCCGCCCAGCACGCCGTCGCCGCTCATGCTCGACAGGGACAGACATAGCATCGCCACCGGAACGATCCACAGCTTTTGCAGGCTGACCTCGCGGTCGCGGCTGGCCAGCAGGCCGCGGTACACCAGCAGGGCCAGCACGGCCCAGACATAGAGAGGGGTATGGGAAATAATCTGTTGCATCATGATCGGCTCCGTCTGGCGGGTTAAGGTGGCGCCACTATGCCCGGCGGCGCGGCGGCAAGGGCCGCGATGCGACGAAATGCCGCAAAACGGCGCGAAATGCAAGCGCAGCGCGCAAGATGTGGGCGATCAACAGCCCGACCGTTGCACGGCAATGCCTGGTTACAAATTATTTCTGGCGAGTCAAACGAACTCGGCATAAATTACTGCATAGCAATATCCGAGCCCCCAACGGAGAATCTCGCCATGACCCCAATACCGACCCCGGCCGCCGCCGCCCGCTTTCTGGCGCAAGCCTCGATGGGCGCCAGCCGCGCCGAAATGGCCAGAGTGCAGGCGCTGGGCTATGCCGGCTGGATCGACGCCCAACTGGCCGCACCCCGCTCCGGCACGCGCTGGGACTGGCTGATCGCCAAGGGTTTTAACGACGTCGCCAACCGCAACTCGGAAAACGGCTTCGACGCCTGCGCGTGGCGCAAGCTGATCAGCGCGCCGGACACGCTGCGCCAGCGCGTCACCTTGGCGCTGTCGGAAATCTGCGTGGTGGCCATCGACGGCCTGGTCGGCGCCCCCTGGCGCTCGTTTTCGGCGGCGGCCTACCTGGACCTGCTGGAAGACTACGCTTTCGGCAACTACCGCGCGCTGCTGGGCGCGATCTCGACCAGCGCGCCGATGGGCCAGTACCTGACCTTCCGTGGCAACGTCAAGCAAAACCCCAGCACCGGCGCCCTGCCCGACGAAAACTATGCGCGCGAGCTGATGCAGCTGTTCAGCATCGGCCTGGTGCAGCTGAACGCCGACGGCACGCCGCAGCTGCGCAACGGCGTCCCCAGGGAAACCTACGGCCTGGCCGACATCACCGGCCTGGCCCGCGTGTTCACCGGCTGGGACTTCGACATGGGCAGCCAGACCAACGCCGTGCCGGACTTCCTGCGCCGGCCGATGACGCAAGTACCCAAGCGGCACGAGACCGGCGCCTCCACTTTCCTCGGCAGCACGGTGGCGGCCGGCCTGTCCGGCGCCGACGCGCTGAAGGCGGCGCTGGACATCATCTACGCCCACGCCAACGTGGCGCCCTTCATCAGCCGCCAGCTGATCCAGAAACTCGTCACCAGCAATCCCTCGCCGGCCTATGTGGCGCGCATCGCCGCCGTGTTCAACAACGACGGCCGTGGCGCCAAGGGCAACCTGGCGGCGGTGGTCAAGGCGCTGCTGCTCGATCCCGAGGCGCGCGCGGACAGTTACATCGGCACCAGCTACGGCAAGCTGCGCGAACCGATGCTGCGCTTCATCGGCTGGGCGCGCGCCTACAGTGCGGCCTCGGCGTCGGACGCCTGGGCCATCGGCAACACCAGCGACGCTTCCAGCCGCCTGGGCCAGAGCCCGCTGCGTTCGCCGTCGGTGTTCAACTTCTACCGGCCCGGCTACGTGCCGCCCAACAGCGCCGTCTCCAAGGCCGGGCTGGTGGCGCCGGAGTTCCAGCTGACCAATGAAACCTCGGTGGTCGGCTACGTCAACTACATGCAGCGCGCGGTCAGCAAGGGCGTGGGCGATGTGCTGCCGGACTACAGCACGCTGCTGCCGCTGGCCGCCAGCGGCCAGAAGCTGGTCGACGAAATCAACCTGGTGCTGGCCGCCGGCCAGCTGGGCAGCGCCACCGTCGGCCTGATACGCGGCGCCATCGACACCATGTCCGCCAAGACCGACGCCGCGCTGCGCAACCGCATCTACGCCGCACTGACCATGGTCATGGCCGCGCCGGAATACCTGGTCCAACAATAGGAGCCGCCATGACCACCAATACTTCCCGCCGCGCCTTCCTGCAGCGCGCCTCGATGCTGGCCATGAGCGGCGTCGCCGCGCCGCTGGCCGTCAACCTGGCGGCCATGGCCGAAGCCGCGGCCGCCAACGCCAGCGACTACAAGGCCATCGTCTGCGTGTTCCTGTACGGCGGCAACGACTACGCCAACACGCTGGTGCCGTACGACGCCGCCAGCTACAACGCCTACTATGCGCTGCGCTCCAAGCTGGCTTACCAGCAAAGCGCGCTCACGAGCACGCTGCTCAACACGGCGGCGCCGCCGGTCGACGTCAACGGCGTCGCCCACCAGTACGCGCTGGCGCCGGAACTGGCGCCGCTGCTGCCGATCTTCAACGCCGGCAAGATGGGCGTGCTGCTCAACGTCGGCACGCTGGTGCAGCCCACCAGCAAGCAGCAATACCTGGCCAGGTCGGTGCCGCTGCCGTCCAAGCTGTTCTCGCACAACGACCAGCAATCCGAATGGCAATCGTCGATGCCGGAGGGCGCGACCTCGGGCTGGGGCGGCCGCCTGGGCGACCTGTTCGAGTCGGGCAACGGCAACGCCACCTTCACCTGCATCAATGTGTCCGGCAACGCCGTGTTCCTGTCCGGGAAGCAGGCGGTGCAGTACCAAGTGTCGACCAAGGGTTCGGTGCCGTTCAGCGGCTTGCAGAGCCCACTGTTCGGCTCGGCCAGCTGCAGCAGCGCGCTGCAAACGCTGCTCACCCAGCCGCATGGGCACGTGATGCAGTCCGACTATGCGCGCGTGACGCAGCGGGCGATCTCGGCAAACGACGTGCTGACCTCGGCCCTGGCCGGCGCCCCGACTATCAACACGCCCTTCCCCGCCAACAGCAACCTGGGCGACCAGTTGAAGATGGTGGCGCGCATGATTTCCAGCGCCTCGGCGCTGGGCGCCAAGCGGCAGGTGTTCTTTGTGTCGATGGGCGGTTTCGATACGCACGACGGTTTGGTCAGCGTGCATCCGGGCTTGCTGAAAAGCGTGGCCGACGCCATGGCGGCGTTCTACCAGAGCACGGTTGAGCTGGGCGTGGCCAACCAGGTGACGGCCTTCACCGCCTCCGATTTCGGCCGTACGCTGAGCGGCAACAACGACGGTTCGGATCACGGTTGGGGCAGCATGCACTTCATGCTGGGCGGCGCCGTCAAGGGCGGCCGCTACTATGGCAAGGCGCCGGTGGTGGCCAGCGACGGCCCGGACGATGTCGGCCAGGGCCGTTTGCTGCCCACCACTTCGATCGAGCAGTATGCGGCCACGCTGGGCAGCTGGCTGGGCGTGTCGAACAACGACCTGCTGGCCATGCTGCCCAACCTGGCCAACTACAACGCCAGCGCGCGCAACCTCGGCTTCGTCTGAGCGCGCGCCGGCTTACTGCGCCGGCTGCAGGTTGGCGACCAGCGCGCCGGGCCGGGTGCTGATCCCGGTCAGCACGAACTGCACGCCGGCGTAGCGCAGGTCTTCCGGATGGAAGGTGTGCACCGGCACGTCCTTCAGCGTGTTCTCGCCCAGCAGGTTGGCGACGCTGGCGATCTGGTTCTGCTTGCCCTCGTCCATGCCGTCCACCGTGAAACGGTCCATATGGGCATCGCTGATGTAGATGGTGTTGCGCACGTTATCCACCTTCAAGCGCCCCGACACCGCCATGCTGCCATGCCACGACTGGCGCGCCAGCAGCGGCGACACGTTCACGTCCAGCGTCAGCGCGACGCGGTCGTTGTCGGCCAGGATGGCCAGTTGCGGATGGCTCAGCTCGACCTCGAAGATGCCCAGCACGCGGCGGTGCACGGGGAATTTGTGTTCCAGGTTCTGCTGCAAGCGCGCCTGCGGCAATTCCACCTGGCGCGGACCGATCAGCGTCGAGCAGGCGGCCAGCGCGGCGGCCGCCATCAGCGGCGCGGCAAATCGGGCGTAAGGTTTAAGATCAAACATGTCTTCTTTCTGAAAATGGCGGATCGCCCACATTATGACCCACACACGAATTGGCTGCGCAAGCTGGAGTATCGACCGCGCGTCGTCGCCGCAGTTCGCCGCCGACGGCAGCCATCTGCAGCGCTACGCCCGGGTCATGAATGCGGTGGAGATCAACTCCTCGTTCTACCGCCCGCACCAGGCCAGCACATATGAACGCTGGGCCGCAGACGTGCCGGACGATTTCCGCTTCTCGGTCAAGCTACCGCGCAGCATCAGCCACGATCGCCGGCTGCAACAGGTCGACGAGCTGCTGGAGCGCTTTGCCGGCGAGGCCGGCGCCCTCGGCGCCAAGCTGGGCTGCGTGCTGGTGCAACTGCCGCCCAGCCTGGTGCTGGACGCGGCCGCCGCCGGCGCGCTGTTCGGCCGCACCGCCAGCCTGCTCGATTGCGGCATCGCCTGCGAAGCGCGCCATCACAGCTGGTTCACCGCTGAGGCCACAGCGCTGCTGCGCGCCCACGGCGTCACGCGGGTGATCGCCGATCCGCCCGCCGGCCATCCCGGCCCCTATGTGGCGACCGGCGACACCGTGTACGCCCGGCTGCACGGCAGCCCGCGCATGTACTACTCGTCTTATACGGACGAGTACCTGGACAGCGTCGCCGCCTATCTGGCCGACAAGGATGGCTGGGTCATCTTCGACAACACCGCCGCCGGCGCCGCCCTGCCCAACGCGCTGGCGCTGATGAAGAAAACAACATAAATCACGCAGCGCTTGTTTTTTTTAGCCACAGTGTTATAGTTCACTACAACACCACTCCATCAACACACACTAGGGGACCACATGTATGTCCACGATAGGCTGGAATGACAATGCGCCGATTTATCGGCAGCTCAAGGAAAAGGTGATCGGCATGATGCTCGACGGCCTGCTCAAACCGGGCGACGCCCTGCCCTCGGTACGGCAGGTGGCGGCGGATTATCAACTCAACCCGATTACCGTATCGCGCGCCTACCAGGAATTGGTAGACGAAACACTCGTAGAAAAAAGAAGGGGACTAGGTATGTACGTAACTGACGGCGCCCGCGACAAACTGCTGGCCACTGAACGTGAACGCTTCCTGCGCGAAGAATGGCCGCTGATGCTGGAACGCATCCGCCGCCTGGGGCTGGAACTGGACACCCTGCTCAAGTCCGCCGCCCCCGGAGGTGCGTCATGAGCGCCATCATCACCGCGAACAAGATCAGCAAGCAGTACGGCAAGCAGGCCGCGCTGAACGGCGCCAGCTTCACGGTCGAGGCAGGCCGCATCGTCGGCCTGATCGGCCCCAACGGTTCCGGCAAGACCACCACCCTCAAAGCCATCCTGGGCCTGACCCAGTTCGAAGGCGAGCTGTCGGTGATGGGCATGGACCCGCGCACCCAGCGCGAGGCCTTGATGAACGACGTCTGCTTCATCGCCGACGTCGCCATCCTGCCGAAGTGGCTGAAGGTGAAGGATGCGATCGACTTCGTCGAAGGCGTGCACCCGCGCTTCGACCGCAGCAAGGCCGAGAAATACCTGGCCAACACCAAGCTCAGCCCGAACATGAAGGTCAAAGCCATGTCCAAGGGCATGGTGGTGCAGCTGCACCTGGCGCTGGTGATGGCGATCGACGCCAAGCTGCTGGTGCTGGACGAGCCGACGCTGGGCCTGGACATCCTGTACCGCAAGCAGTTCTACCAGAACCTGCTGGAAGACTACTTCGACGAGAACAAGACCATCCTGATCACCACGCACCAGATCGAGGAAGTCGAGCACATCCTGACCGACCTGATGTTCATCCAGGATGGCCAGATCTCGCTGGCGGCGTCGATGGACGAGGTCGGCGAGCGCTTCACCGAGGTGATGGTCGAGCCGCAGTTCGTCGCCGCCGCCAACGCGCTCAAGCCGATGAGCCAGCGCACCGTGTTCGGCAAGCCCATCATGCTGTTCGATGGCGTGCCGCGCCTGCAACTGTCGACCTTCGGGGAATTGCGCACGCCCAGCGTTGCCGACCTGTTTGTCGCGACCATGAAAGGAACCTACGCATGAAAACGATGAAATGGCTGATCAAGCGCGAGATGTGGGAACACAAAGGCATGTTGTTCTGGGCGCCCATCGTCATCGCCGGCCTGGTCGCGGCATTGGCGCTGACCGGCATCTTCCTGGGACATAACGTCAACTTCAACGAAGAAGGCCAGGCGGTGCAGATCGGCACCGTCACCATCGAAGGCGCGGTGCGGACGCGCATTGTCGAGACCGCGTCGCAGGCTTACATATTGTCGGCGATGCCGGTGATGATGGTGCTGAGCTTGCTGGTGTTCTTCTACTGCCTGGGCGCGTTGCACGACGAACGCCGCGACCGCAGCCTGCTGTTCTGGAAATCGCTGCCGGTGTCGGACTTCACCACCGTGATGTCCAAGGTGGTGCTGGCCCTGGTGGTGGCGCCGCTGATCACGATGGCGATCGGCATCGTGCTGTCGCTGGCGATCCTGCTGGCCGGCTGCGTGGCGGTGCTGGCGCATGGCACCAACCTGTTCGGCGCGCTGCTGGCCACGCCGGACCTTTACCTGACGCCGCTGCGCCTGGTCGGCTTGCTGCCGGTCTACATCCTGTGGGCCTTGCCGACGGTGGGCTGGCTGCTGATGGTGTCGAGCATGGCGCGTTCCAAGGTGTTCCTGTGGGCGGTGGGTACGCCGCTGGCGACGTCGCTGCTGCTGGTGTGGGCCGAGAAGATGCTGCACTTCGGCTTCGACGCCAGCTGGTTCGTCACCCGCGTGGTCGACCGCATCCTGCTGGGTGTGATCCCTGGTTCGTGGCTGGTGTTCGACGCCGACAACGCCATGCATCACCATGACATGCAAAAGCTGGAGATCCCGCAAACGGTCTTCAACGCCTCGTGGCACACGCTGACCGGCGCCAGCGTATGGATAGGCGTAGCGGCCGGCGTGGCGATGATCGCCGCCGCCGTCTGGATGCGCCGCCGCCGCGAAGAAGGCTAAACCACTGGGGGTCAAGTCTGACATTTGGACACGAGCTCTGCTGTAGCAGGCGCCACAGCAGAGCTCGTGTCCAAATGTCAGACTTGACCCCCGCTTTATTATTCGAACTGCTGGCGGAATTCAGCGAACTGCGCCGTCAGGTCTTCGACCTGCTGGCGCAGTTGTTGCACTTCCTGCTCCAGCGCGGCGACGCGGCCGCCCTGCCCGGCCGGACTGACGACGCCACCCAGGCCGGCCGCGGTTTCTTCGCGCGCCAGCGCTTCTTCCCCGCCCAACAGCTGGCCGTAGCGCGGTTCTTTCGTGCCGGGCGCCAGCGCCAGCTTCGACACCAGCGGCGGATATTTATCGATCAGGAACTGCAAGGCCTGCTCGACATCGCCGACGGTCTTGAATTCGTGCAGGCGTCCGCTGCGGGTGCGGATCTCGCCGGCGGTCTGCAGACCGCGCAGCATCAGGATGCTCAGCACGGCCAGCTTGTCCTGCTCCAGCGACCACTTGATGCGCATGCGGTGCTCGTACTTGGTCACGCGCGCGCCCGCCTGCGTGATGCCGTTGACGTACTTGCGCTGCATCAGCCGCTGCAGCACCTCGGCCACCGTCTCTTCCGACAGCGACATCACCGGGTCGCGGCTCGACAACTGATTACAACCATTCACCAGCGCGTTCAGCGACAGCGGATAGTTATCCGGCGTCAGCGCTTCCTTTTCGGCCAGCACGGCCAGGACGCGGATTTCAAACGGGTCCAGCACCTCTGCGCCATCGGGCGACAATTCCATAGACATCATCCTTATTCGACGAGCTTGTTGAGTTGGTCGGAATTCAATTTATCACATTCGGGCACGCCCTGGCACTGCAAGCCCGCCGCCTTCATCGTGGCGAGGATGCGTTCCATCTGCTCTTCCTGCTTGACGGCGTGGCTGATCAAGCCGTGCAGCGCCTTCGACAGCGGATCGTCGCCGTTCGGCGTGACGCCGTAGGCGCTGAACAGATGGGCCGTGGCGCTGGTGGCCGACGCCAGCTCCTTCTGCACGATGTGCGCGGGATTGCCGACCGCCGTCGCGCCCGCAGGCACGGGCTTCAACAGCACCGCGTTGGAGCCGACCTTGGCATACTCGCCCACCGTGAAGCCGCCCAGCACCTTGGCGCCGGCGCCGACGATGACGCCGCGCGCCAAGGTCGGGTGCCGCTTGGCGCCGGTGTGCAGCGAGGTGCCGCCCAGGGTCACGCCCTGGTAGATGGTGCAGTCGTCGCCGACCTCGGCGGTCTCGCCGATCACCACGCCGAAGCCGTGGTCGATGAAGACCCGGCGGCCGATGGTGGCGCCCGGATGGATCTCGATGCCGGTGACGATGCGGGCCAGGTAGGAAATGAAGCGCCCCAGCCATTTCATGCGGCGCAGCCAGCACCAGTGCGCCCAGCGGTGCATGACGATGGCTTGCAAACCGGGGTAACAGGTCAGCACCTCCCAGGCGTTGCGGGCCGCAGGATCGCGTTCGATGATGCTGTTAATGTCTTGGCGCAGGCGATGGAACATGGGGTGATCAGGATGGCAACGGAAACGCTAATGGTAGCGTATTCGGTGGGGGAATGCTGGAGAGGACCAGCGGCCTTAACCCGGCAGTGCAGGGTCAGACCCCATCGGGGTCCGACCCTCACGGCGGAACGCCCCGGGGTAGGCGGGAAGGCTTAGCCTTCCTTGGCGATACGCTGGCGGCGTGCCTCGTACAGACAGACGCCGGAGGCGACGGAGACGTTCAGGCTTTCAACCGAACCGAACATCGGAATGCTGACCAGCATGTCGCAGGTCTCGCGGGTCAGGCGGCGCATGCCCTCGCCTTCCGAACCCATGACCAGCGCGGTCGGGCCGGTGAAGTCGGCTTCGTACAAGCCCTTCTCGCCGTCGTCGGAGGTGCCGATCAGCCAGATGTCGCGGTCCTTCAGGTCGCGCAGCGTGCGCGCCAGGTTGGTGACGGTGATGTAAGGCACGGTCTCGGCCGCGCCGGAGGCGACCTTGGCGGCGGTGGCGTTCAAACCCACGGCGCGGTCCTTCGGCACGATCACCGCGTGTGCGCCGACGCCGTCGGCCACGCGCAGGCAGGCGCCCAGGTTGTGCGGATCGGTGATGCCGTCCAGGACCAGCAGCAGCGGCGGGCCTTCGATGGCGTCCAGCAGTTCATCCAGGTTGCGCGCCAGCGCCAGCTGCGAGGCGAAGGCGATCACGCCCTGGTGGCGGCGGGTGCCGACGATCTTGTCGAGGCGGGCCGAATCGACCGGCATCACGCGCACGCCGGCAGCCTTGGCGTTGGCGACCAGGTCCTTCATGCGGCGGTCGTCGCGGCCGATGTCGACAAAAATCTCTTCCACCGACGCGGCCTCATGGCGCAAGCGCGAGGTCACAGCGTGGAAACCGAAAATCATTTTATTCTTACTCATTTATCGCTTCTTTTTACTTTTTGAGACAGTCTTCGCTGCTCGGGGTGCAACCGGGGCAGCCGCCCCGGCATTAGTCTTGCGGCCGCCCTTGGGCTTGGCCGCGGGCTTGGCGGCGCTCTTCACGGCGGCCGGCTTGCCGGCGCCAGCCCGGTCGGACTGGCCCTTGGCGACGGCCTTGACCGGCTGCGCCTTCGGCACGGCCGGACCCGGCTTGATGTTGGTCTTGCGGTCCTTCGATTGCGCATCGCCCTTGTCGGCGCGCGGCGGCGGCGCGTCGGCGCCGGCCAGGCGCAGGTCGATCTTGCGCGCTTCCAGGTCCACGCGCACCACCTGCACGCTGACGCGATCGGTCAGCTGGAACTTCTTGCCGGTGCGTTCGCCGCGCAGTTCGTGGCGGGCGTCGTCGTACTGGAAGTAGTCGGCGCCCAGGTCGGTGATGTGCACCAGGCCCTCAACGAACAGCTGGTCCAGCTGCACGAAGATGCCGAAGGTGGTCACGCCGGTGATGATGCCGGTGAATTCCTCGCCCAGCTTGTCCTGCATGAAGTAGCACTTCAGCCAGTTCTCGACATCGCGCGAGGCTTCGTCGGCGCGGCGTTCGTTGGCCGAGCAGTGCACGCCCAGCGCGTCCCACACGGTCAGGTCGGCGGCTTTCTTTTCCTTGCCCTCGGCCTTGTCCTTGGCCTGCTGCTTGCGGGTGGCGTTCGAGACGTTGGTGTTCAGCACGCTGGTGCTGGCCACTTTCGGCTCGTACTTCTTGCCCAGCAGGATGGCCTTGATGGCGCGGTGCGTCAGCAAGTCCGGATAACGGCGTATCGGGCTGGTGAAGTGGGCATAGGCCTCGTACGCCAGGCCGAAGTGGCCGATATTGTCGGGACTGTAGACCGCCTGCTGCATCGAACGCAGCAGCATGGTTTGCAGCAGCGACGCGTCCGGACGCTGTTTGACCTGGCGCATCAGCTCGGCGTAATCGCCGGCGGTCGGCTTGTCGCCGCCGTTCAGGCTCAGGTTCACCTGCTTGAGGAAGGTGCGTACCTGCTTGAGCTTTTCAGCGGTCGGGCTGGCGTGGATGCGGTAAGTGCCGGGATGCTTGTGGCGTATCAGCAGGTCGGCCGCGCAGACGTTGGCGGTCAACATGCATTCCTCGATCAGGCGGTGGGCGTCGTTGCGGGTGCGCGGGATGATCTTCTCGATCTTGCCGGACGGGTTGCAGACGATGTAGGTTTCGGTGGTTTCGAAATCGATCGCGCCGCGTTCGGTGCGCGCCTTCAGCAGCGCGTTGTACACCTCGTACAGGTTCAGCAGATGCGGCACGATGCCTGGACGGCGCGCCGCTTCCGGCCCCTTGGTGTTGCCGAGGATGTCGGCCACTTCGGTGTAGGTCAGGCGCGCGGCCGAGTGGATCACGGCCGGGTAGAACTGGTAGGCCTTGATCTCGCCCTTGGCGGTGATGACGGCGTCGCACACCAGCGTCAGGCGGTCGACCGCCGGGTTCAGCGAGCACAGGCCGTTGGAGAGCTTCTCCGGCAGCATGGGAATCACGCGGCGCGGGAAGTAGACCGAGGTGCTGCGCTCCAGCGCGTCGGCGTCGAGCGCGTCGTTCGGCTTGACGTAGTGGCTGACGTCGGCAATCGCGACGATCAGGCGATAGGCGTTGGTGCGGCCGATCTTGACCGGTTCGCAGTAGACCGCATCGTCGAAGTCGCGCGCGTCTTCGCCGTCGATCGTCACCAGCGGCACGTCGCGCAGGTCGACGCGGTCGGCCAGGTCGATGTCGCGCACCACGTCCGGCAGCTTGTTGGCCTGCTTGAGCGCGGCGTCCGAGAACACATGCGGCACGCCGAACTTGCGCACGGCGATTTCGATTTCCATGCCGGGGTCGTCCAGCGAACCGAGGATTTCAACGATCTTGCCGACCGGCTGCTTGAAGCGCATCGGCTGTTCGGTCAATTCGACGCTGACGATCTGGCCCGACTTGGCCTTGCCGATAGAGCCCTCGACCAGGATGTCCTGGGCGATGCGCTGGTCTTCGGGCGCCACGATCCAGGCGCCGTTTTCGTTCAGCAGGCGGCCGATGATGTGGGTGTTGGCGCGCGAGACCACTTCGACGATGGTGCCTTCCGGACGGCCGCGGCGGTCGACGCCGATGACCTTGGCGAGCACGCGGTCGCCATGCAGCACTTTCTGCATTTCCTTTTCGGGCAGGAACAGGTCTTCGCCCGGTTCATCCGGGATCACGAAGCCGAAGCCGTCCTTGTGGCTGCTGACGCGGCCGGAGATGAAGCCGGTGTCGGTGGCCAGCGAGAAATGGCCGCTGTCGTCGGAGACGATCTGGCCGTCGCGTTGCATGGCGTTGAGTCGGCGCGACAACACGGCCTGGGCCTCGGTCGCGACCTTCAGCGACTTCGACAGTGCGCGCAGATCGAGCGGCGCCTTGGCGCTGCGGAAGATGCCGAGAATTTCCTCCCGGCTGGGAATGGTATGGGTAGATTGGTTCAAAAGTATTTCTGTAGTTATTATTGACAGTGTTCAGAGGAAATCCGGCCTGGCAAAATCGTCAGGTGCATATATATGACACGACGACAGGCGTAGTGTACTTGGAAACGCCCTGATTGACTAATTTGCGACCGTTTATGCGAATCCGAGCGGATTTTTTATGTTGGGGCATTTGACATCCCGCAAAATTCCTCTATAATCTTGGTCTCTCGCAGCGACAATGTTGAAAAACAGCGGCAAAGCGGGACTTGTAGTAATACAAGCTGCTAGACAGGGTTGATGTGCAGTAAGGAGCGTAAGCTCATCTGGCGCGAAACCTTCCCCGTCGTTATAATAGCAGAGTTGTTAAGAAGCATCAGTGCCCACGTGGCGGAATTGGTAGACGCGCATGGTTCAGGTCCATGTGCCGCAAGGTGTGGGGGTTCGAGTCCCTCCGTGGGCACCAAAAAATTCCGCAAAAAAGCCTCCCATCAGGCAGAACGCGCTCAAGATCGCGCTCTGTCCAGATGGGAGGCTTTTTTCATTCGCGCTCGCTTTACAGCCTGGAGAGGAAGCGGCCAATCAGGTTGAAGATCAGTTCCTCGTTCTTGCTGCCCTCATCTATCGGCAAATCCCACAGCGCGGCCGTCACGATGGTCATGCGCAAATCCGGCACCAGCATGGCGAGTTGCCCGCCGAAGCCATAGGCGGTGATCACCTGATGGCCGCCCAGCATGCCGCGCCACCACAGATAACCATAGCCGACATCGCTCATGTCGCCGATCGGGCCGATGTGGACGTGGTTGGTGAAACTCTCCGCCAGCCAGGCCGCCGGCACCACGGACTTGCCCTGCCACATGCCGCCGTCGAGCGCCATCCACGCCAGCTTCATCAGATCGCGCGCCCGCAGTTGCAGGCCGAAGGAGCCGAGTATCGCCCCGGTCGCGTCGCGCTGCCAGGCCACCTGGCGGATGCCGAGCGGCTCGAACAGATTGCGCGTGGCAACCGCCAGCGTATCCTCGCCATAGGCGCTCGCGACGATGGGCGACACCAGGTGCGAGACGGCGGAGTTGTAGTTCCAGTACGGACCGTTCGGCCCCAGCGGCGCTATCGGCAGGCCCAGCGCCAGGCTGGCCAGGTCGGGCGCATGCAGCAGCTCCTGCATGTGCACATCTTCGTCCCAGGCCAGGCCGCTGCGCATGCGCAGCACCTGGGCCAGCGTGACCTTGCCGGCCACCGAAGCCGGCACTTTGGCCATTTCCCTGGGCAGCAACTCGGCCAGCGTGGCGGTGGCGCCGCGTATTTTTCCATCGCGAATCGCCTGCCCCGCCAGCAGGCTGCTGACGGTCTTGGTGGCCGAGCGGATATGGCGCAGGTCGGAGGATTTGCCGTCTGCATAGTAGCGCTCGCCGATCAGGCGGGCGTTGCGCACCACCAGCAGGCTGCGCAGCGATGGAATCTGCGCGCCCTCGGTCTGCAGCGTCTGCATCAGCGCCGCCGACACGCCCTCGCTCTCCGGCGCGGCCCTGTTCCAGTCGTCGTCGACGATGGCCGAGAGCACCACGTTTTCCGGCGCGGCGCCGCCGCCGCCGCCACCGCCGCCGCAGGCGGTCAGCCAGGGGGCGGCCAGGCCCAATATCATCATGTCGCGTCGCGTAACCATGTCACCTCATCGTCGAAAGATAGTGACCGCCGCGTGCGGCGCATGCGGCGAGTCGATGGGGTGATGTTAGGCCCGCTCCGCCGTCAACGGGGAGTGCCGAAAGTCATGTGCGCGACCTCATTGCAACGCCGTGCTCCATTCCAGTTGCAGATGGGCGCCGATCTCGCGCAGCAGTTCGCGCTCGTCGACCGGCTTGCTGAGGAAGGCGTTGGCGCCCACCTCGAGCGAGCGGGCCGCCTCTTCGGGCGTCGAACTGGCCGAGATGATCAGCACCGGCGTGTTGGCGGTGCGGGCGTCGGCGCGCAGGCGGCGCGTGGTTTCGATGCCGTCCATGTCGGGCATCACCATGTCCAGCAGCACCAGGTCCGGCACGCGCGCCTGCACCTGGCGCAAGGCGGCGATGCCGTTGTCGGCTTCCAGCATGCGGAAGTCCAGCGCGCCCAGCAGGTCGCGCAGCAAGGCGCGGTTGGTGGCGACGTCGTCCACCACGAGTATGGTTTTGCGCGGCCCCAGATAGCCGGTGGCCGTATGGCCGTCGCTGCTGACGGCGGCTGGCGCGGCCACCACCCGCATCGGCACGTCGAACCAGAAACGGCTGCCCTGCCCCAGCCGGCTTTCCACCTTCAGCTCGCCGCCCATCAGCCGCACCAGCTGGCCGCTGATCGCCAGCCCGAGGCCGGTGCCGCCGGCGCGGCGCGACGCCTCGCCCACCTGCTCGAACGGACGGAAGATCGCCTCGACATGGTCGGCCGCGATGCCGATGCCGTCGTCGCGCACCTCGAAGCGCAGTCGCGCCACGTCGTCCGCATCGCCGGGCGCCGGCGGCAGCGGCAGCACGCGCAGCCGCACCGTGCCGCGGTCGGTGAACTTGACGGCGTTGCCCAGCAAGTTCAGCAGCACCTGGCGCAGCCGGGTCTCATCGGCGTCGATCGCCAGCGGCAGGCCGGCCACCAGCTCCAGCTCGAAATGCAATTGCTTCTGCTCGGCGCGCACGCGCATGATGTCGGCCACCACCGACAGCAGCTCGCCCAGCGCCACCGGCTTGGGATGGAACTCCATCTTGCCGGCCTCCACCCGCGACAGGTCGAGCACGTCGTTGATCAGCGCCAGCAGATGCTGGCCGCCCTGCTGTATCGTGCCGACCCCGGTTTGCTGCGCGGCGCTCAAACCCTTGTCGCGCTTGAGGATTTGCGTATAGCCGAGGATGGCGTTGAGCGGCGTGCGCAACTCGTGGCTCATGGACGCCAGGAAGGCGCTCTTGGCGCGGTTGGCGACCTCGGCGCGCTCCATGGCGGCGCGCAAGTCCTGGTTGGCCTGCAGCAGCTCGGCGTTGACGGCCTCCAGCTGCGCCGGGCTGGGAATGCGCAGCGCCACCGGCACCAGCCGCACCAGCACCACGGCCGTCACCACCGAGGCGGCGGCGGTGATCGCCTTCAGGATCACGGACAGCCAATAGTCGGGATGCCAGATCACCCAGATATCGGCCAGGTGGGTGCCGCCGCAGGCCAGGATGAAGATGCCGAAGGCGATGAACATCCAGTCGAACGGCATGTCGCGGCGCTTGCGGATGAAGTACAACAGCGTGACCGGGATGGTCAGGTAGGCCAGTGCGATCAGCGCGTCGGAAATCACGCTCATCCACAGTATCGAGGGTATCCACAAAAAACAATGCCCGTGCGGCATGAAACCCTGGCTATCGAACCAACTGCTCAGCATGTCCATTGCCTGTCTCCGGTTGTTACGGGTGGCGGGGTAGCACACAGGAGCTTACGAAAGTGTGAGCAAACAAGCAAGCAGGAAAAATCTCCGGTACGCTCCCGTGTGGTCGCATGCAATCTTTCTCAAAAATCAGCATTTCGCTCTTGACGCGGGTGCGCCGCTCCCCTATGATTCTGGCCTCTGTTGCAGCACACGCAGCGACGGAAAGCAGCAAAGCAGTACAGTGCCCACGTGGCGGAATTGGTAGACGCGCATGGTTCAGGTCCATGTGCCGCAAGGTGTGGGGGTTCGAGTCCCTCCGTGGGCACCAAAAAATTCCGCAAAAAAGCCTCCATCGAGCTGAAAAGCAGATGGAGGCTTTTTTCATTGTGCGCCGCCTTCATCAATTTGCAGACAGCCCTTGACGGCGCCTCCGCCATGCGGCATGATGCTGCCTCTGTTGCAGAACACGCGGCAGAAAAGCAGCAACAGTGCCCACGTGGCGGAATTGGTAGACGCGCATGGTTCAGGTCCATGTGCCGCAAGGTGTGGGGGTTCGAGTCCCTCCGTGGGCACCATAGAATTCCGCAAAAAAGCCTCCATCGAGCTGAAAAGCAGATGGAGGCTTTTTTCATTGCGCCCGCCCTGCACGCGGAAGAAATTATTTCATAAAAGCACGAAATCTCTATTGACGACGCCCGGGGCGTCCTTTAAGATTCGGGCCTCTGTTGCAGAACACGCAGCAGAAAAGCAGTAACAGTGCCCACGTGGCGGAATTGGTAGACGCGCATGGTTCAGGTCCATGTGCCGCAAGGTGTGGGGGTTCGAGTCCCTCCGTGGGCACCAAGAATTCCGCAAAAAAGCCTCCATCGAGCTGAAAAGCAGATGGAGGCTTTTTTCATTACAGCGCCGCTTTGACGGCGTCCGCCAGCGAGATGGTGGGACGGCCGATCAGCCTGCCCAGCGTGCCGCTGTTGTCATCCAGCGCGCCCTTGGCTGCGTGCGCATCCGAATCGGCGATCAGCTCGGCCAGCGGCACCGGCAAGCCGATCTCCACCAGCATGTCGCGGTAGGCCTGCTGCGGCAGGTTGTGGAACGGCAGCGCCTTGCCCGACTGGCGCGACACCTCCGCCGCCAGCTCGCCCAGCGTGAACGCGCGGTCGCCCGCCAGCTCGTACACTTGCTCGACCGGCCCGGCGCCGGTCAGCACCGCCGCCGCCGCATCCGCATAATCGGCGCGGGCCGCCGCCGCGATCCGCCCTTCCCCCGCGCCGCCGGCCAGCGCGCCGTGCGCCAGCGCCCCGCCCAGGCCGCCCGTGTAGTTTTCCACGTACCAGCCGTTGCGCAGCAAGGTGTATGGCAGGCCGGAGGCGCGCACCGCCGCCTCGGTCTCGCGATGCTCGGCCGCCAGCGCCAGCGGCGAGGTATCGGCATGCAGCACGCTGGTGTAGGCCAGCAGGCCGGCCTTGGCGCGCACGGCGGCGTCGACCACGTTGCGGTGCTGCGCGCCGCGCTGGCCCAGTTCGTTCGACGAAATCAGCAGCACCTTGGCGGCGCCCTGGAAAGCGGCGTCCAGCGAGGCGGGATCGGCATAGTCGGCGCGGCGCACCTGCACGCCCTGTGCGGCCAGGTCGGCGGCCTTGGCGACGTCGCGCACGGCGGCGACGATCTGTGCGGCAGGGACGGTTTTCAGCAGGCGGGCGATCACCAGGCGGCCCAGTTGGCCGCTTGCGCCAGTCACGATAATCATATGGTCTTCCTTTGAGTAAGCTGCCACGGGGAGGTTTCCGCGCGGTCAGGGCTATAATAAGAGCTATACTTACGAATTGTAAGTACGTACAATTTGGTAAGTACCCCAACCACCCGAGGAAGCCCACATGAGCCAAGTGAAATCCAGCCGTTCCCTGCGCAAGGTGCTGATAGCAAACCAGGACCACCCGCAGGCCCAGGTGCTGGCCGCCGAATGCCCGTCGCGCATCGTGCTGGGCCATATCACCAGCCGCTGGGGCGTGCTGGTCTTGGTGGTGCTGCTGGACGGCACCCACCGCTTCAGCCAGCTGCGCCGCGAGATCGGCGGCGTCAGCGAAAAAATGCTGGCGCAGACGCTGGACGCGCTGGCCGGCGACGGCCTGGTGCTGCGTGTCGCGCAACAGGTGGTGCCGCCGCACGTGGAGTACAGCCTGACGCCGCTGGGCCGCCAGGCGGCCGAGCGGCTGGAGGTGCTGGTCGACTGGATCGAAGACAATTTCCCGCTGATCCGCCAGGCCCAGGAGGCTGCCGCACTACAAGCTGCATAAAGGCTTGACCCGGCCCGTCCATCCTGTGACACTGGCTGCCATCGCCTACTGCGGAGCGGACCACCAGCCATGATGCAGCCGTCACCATCCGATCAGCCGGGCATCGTCCTGCTCGCTACCAACACGACCTACGATCTCGCCACGCTGAGGGTCATGCTGGCGCCCCACGGCCTGCAGGTCGAGCAGGTGCGGCGCGGCGACGAAGCCCTGGCGCTGGTGGCCGGCGGCCGTGTCGTCATGGCGCTGCTGGACGTGACGCTGGCCGGCAGCGCCCGGCTGGAGCTGTGCCAGCGCATCCACGCCGACGGCGCGCTGCCGGTGATCCTGCTGTCCGGCGCCCCCACCGCCGACGAGCACGAGCGCGCCTTCGAAGCCGGCGCCTGCGCCTACCTGCCGCTGTCCTTCCCCAGCGAAGACGTCGCTGAAAAAATCCTGCTGCAACTGCAGCGGATCGCGCCGGCGCCGGTGTCCGACCTGCCGACCATGGCGACGCTGGAGGTCAACTACCACCACATGCTGTCCGGCTCGCCGGACGCCATCCTGCTGATGCAGCGCGGCAGCAACCGCGTACTGGATGTCAACCGCCGCACCCGCACCCTGTTCGGCATGACCGAGACCGAGCTGATACAGACCGACCTGCCCGCGCTGTGCCCGCCGTTGCAGCCGGACGGGCGGCCGTCGGCAGCAGTGTTCGCCGCCTACGTCGAGCAGGCGATGGCGGGCGACGTCCAGGTGTTCGAGCTGGCGGTGCTGCACAGCTCCGGCCGCCAGATCGCGTGCGAGCTGCGCATGGTGCCGCTGACCACGCCCGAGCACCGGCTGATGCATGTGCGCATCGTCGACGTCAGCAGCCGCAAGCTGGCCGAGCAGCTACGCGACGGCAAGAACCAGGTGCTGGAAATGATCGCCCGCGGCGATCCGCTGAACGACACGCTGGAACGCCTGACCCTGCTGATCGAATCGCAGGCGCCGCCGGTGCTGTGCACGGTGATGCTGGTGGCGCCGGACGGCGTCACGCTGCAGACGGCCGCCGGCCCCAGCCTGCCGGCCGACTACCTGGCGGCCATCAACGGCCTGCCGGCGGGGCCGGTGGGCGGCTCCTGCGGCACCGCCATCCACCGCCGCGAAACCGTGGTGGTCAGCGACATCCTCAACGACCCGCTGTGGGCGCCCTACCGCGACATCGCGCTGCGCTACGGGCTGCGGGCCTGCTGGGCCATGCCCATCCTGCTCGACCAGGGCACGGTGCTGGGCAGCTTCGCCATGTACTACCGCGAGCCGCGCAGCCCGACCGAGGACGACCGCCGCCTGATCAAGGCCGCCACCCACCTGGCCGGCATCGCCATCGCCAGCACCCGCCGCGAGGCCGAGCTGGTGCGCCATCGCGAACACCTGGAGGAGCTGGTGCACGCCCGCACCGCCGAGCTGCAGCACGCCAAGGAGGAGGCCGAGCACGCCAACGAGGAACTGACCACGGCGCTGGACAACCTCAGCCAGACGCAGGAAGAGCTGGTGCGGCGCGACAAGCTGGCGGCGCTGGGCGCGCTGGTGGCCGGCGTGGCGCATGAATTGAATACGCCGATCGGCAACTGCCTGACCATGGCCGGCAGCATGGCCGAGCGCACCGCCGGGCTCCAGCGCGACATGGAGGGCGGACTGCGGCGCTCGGTGCTGGAAAGCTATCTGCAACAGGCGGCCGACGCCGACCAGGTGGTGCTGCGCAACCTGAACCGCGCCGCCGCGCTGGTGGCCAGCTTCCGCCGCATCGCGGTCGACAGCGCCAGCTCGCCGCGCAGCCGCTTCGTGCTGGGCGACCTGGTGGCGCAGCTGCTGCAGGCCACCCAGGCCACCGTCCAGCAGCGTGGGCTGGAACTGGTCGAGGAGATCGAGCACTGGATAGAACTCGACAGCTATCCCGGCCCGCTGGCGCAGGCGCTGGAAAACCTGATCGACAACTGCATCCTGCACGGCTTCGACGGCCGCGACGGCGGCAGCATCATGATACGGGCCCAGGACGCCGGCAACGGCGAGATCGCCATCACGGTGGCCGACGACGGCGTCGGCATCCCGGCCGCCAACCTGGCGCGCATCTACGATCCCTTCTTCACCACCCGGCTCGGCGCCGGCGGCTCCGGCCTCGGTTTGTATATCACGCACAACATCGTCACCGGCGTGCTGGGCGGGCGCATCGAGGCCGTCAGCACGCCGGGACTGGGCAGCAGCTTCACCATGCGCCTGCCCCGCGTGGCGCCGCTGTAAGCGGGCTCAACTATTTTCCTACACGCAAATATTGCAGCCGTATAATAGGTTGTATCAGACCGGCAATCAGCCGGCCCCTAGCCGAAAGAGACTAGTCCCGTGCGTCCAAAACCCGCCCATCCCGCGCAGACGGACATGGCAAGCCTGCGCTGCGAATTCAGCGACCCTGCGGCCGAGCAAGCCTTTTTGCGCCACCATCTGGCTACGACGCAGGCGCAACTGCGGGTGACGTTCGTCTTCTGTTCGCTGTTCTACCTGAGTTTTGCCGTCACCGACGTCATCTGGCTGGGCTACAGCCTGCACACGGCGGTGCTGGCCGGCGCGCGCCTGCTGGTGGCGGCCTCCGCCCTGGGCAGCCTGGTGCTGCTGCGGCGCCGGCCCGTATCCATCGCCGTCACGCGGGTGGTGGCCAGCGTGGTCGAAGTGGCGGGCGCGGCCGGCTTCCTGCTGATCGCGGCGCTGCGGCCCGGCGAGTTTTCGCTGCATGCGATCTCGATGTCCATCGTCGTCATCGTCATCTACATCTACATCCCGAACCGGCTGCTGTACGCGGCGGCCATCGCGGCGCCGGCCACGCTGGGCTTCCTGCTGCTGGCCGACCGGCTGGGCCATCTGCGCAGCGTCGAGCTGGCCACCATGGCCGCGCTGCTGGCGCTGACCAATCTGTTCGGCTACGTGGCCGCGCGCCGCTACCAGCTACTGCTGCGCAACGAATACAGCGCGCAGACGGTGCTCAAGAACCTGTCCGTGCGCGATCCGCTGACCGGCTGCTACAACCGCCGCCATCTGCACGAGCAGCTGCTGGAGACGGAGATCTCGCGCGCCCAGCGCTACCGGCTGAGCCTGACCGTCATCATGAGCGACCTCGACCATTTCAAGGCGGTCAACGACAACTACGGCCACAACGGCGGCGACGCCGTGCTGCAGCGCTTCGGCGCCCTGCTGCAATCGATGACGCGCGACAGCGTCGACAGCGTGGTACGCTACGGCGGCGAGGAATTCCTGCTGATCCTGCCGGAGACCGACCTGGCCGGCGGCGCCCTGCTGGCCGAGCGCCTGCGGCACGCGCTGGCCGCCACGCCGGTCGAGTACGAAGGCCAGCAGATCCACATCACCGCCAGCTTCGGCGTGGCCAGCGTCGACTTCGCCAGCTCCACGCACGCCGCCCACCTCAACATGATCGCCTCCGCCGACGATTTGCTGTACGCTGCCAAGAATGGCGGCCGCAACCGCGTCTGCACCCAACAACTGGTTTGAACCATGAACAAACTCCAACGATGCGCCGCCGTGGCCGCCCTGCTGGCGCTCTGCAGCGCCAGCCTGAACGCCGGACCGGCGCCGTGGTACAAGTGGCGCAGCAAGCTCGACAACGGCATCGCCTGCTCGCAGACGCCGCTGGGACCGGGCTGGGAAAAGGACTCCGGCCCCTATAAAGATAGCCGTTGCGAAAAGTTAGTTCTTGTTAAATAATGGGGCCACAACAACAGGGGGAACCCCGGAGTACGAGCTACATCCCATCATCTTGAGGAGACTGTATGTTTACGAATCCCGAACAATTTGCCAACGCCACCAAAGCACTGTTTGAATTTCAGCTCGAAACCTTCAACACCCTGACCAGCAAAGCCGTACAAGGCGTCGAACAAGTCGTCGCCCTGAACATGGCCACCGCCAAGACCCAACTGGAAGACGGCCTCGCCGCCGGCAAGGAAATCAGCCAGACCACCGATCCCAAGGCCGCCATATCGCTGGCCGCCGCCAAGGTACAGCCCGGCATGGCCGGCGCCGCAGCGTACAACCAGCAGCTGGGCGGCATCATCGCCGAGATCCGTGAAGAATTCACCCGCGCCGCCGACGCCCACATGACCGAAGCCAAGAGCACGTTGAGCGCGCTGATCTACGACGTCACGAAGAACGTGCGTCCCGGTTCGGAGAATGCCGTGGAGATCGTCAAGACCGCGATCGACAACGCCTTCAGCGGTTACGAGCAAGTGACCAAGGCCACCAAGCAGGCGGTGGAAGCGGTCGAAGCGCAGATCGCCAAAGCCAGCGCGCTGGTCGACCAGAACACCGTCAAGCCAGCCAAAGCCGCGAAGAAATAAACCCGTCCTCCTCCCGCACCAGCCAGGCCTGCGCGCCTGGCTTTTTCGTTGTTCGAACAATGAATCCCGACCAACAGTTCGACGATCAGAACCTGGCACGCGCAGAAGCGATTCTGCTCGCGCACGAAGTCGCCCGCGATTACTTTCAAGGGGAGCTCTATGATCGTCAAAACAACCGTCTGCAAGGCTTGACGCTGGAACGTCACGACGGCGATGTGCTCGATCAGTTGGAGGATTCTGCTAAACTATCTGTACGATGTTTTGCAAGGGCATCAGCCATGACCACCGCAAAGAAAACGCCAATCAGCAAGAGCATGGAATACACGCTCGAAGCGGCGTTGCGCCGTTCCCGGCTAGCCGCGACGAATCTTCCTCTTGAGCGGGAGGTTCGGCCAACGAACGGCAAGATACGCGTCGTCCTGAACGGCAAATCCATTTCCCGCGACAAGCTGGAGTCAATATTCTTCTCTTCAGCCATCAACATTCCTGAATTCGCGCAAGCTCGCAAAAAAACTGACTGAGATTCCCTGTCGACGCAGATTCTTTAATTTGCTGGGCGTCCGCCATCAAATACGGTACACTGTACATAAACACAGTTATCGTAACAGTTCGCGCCCGCAATGATCAAAGTCCTGGAAAATCCCTTTTACTACCTGGAGAACTTCCAGCAGGTACTGACCTGGATCGGCGACCGCTACGACGACCTGCTGACCGCCGACGAACGCGCCCTGATCACCGCCTTCCCCGCCCTGCCCCAGGCCTCGCGCGCACTGTTCGTGCGCATGGTGATGCGCAAGGGCACGGTGTTCCGCGCCAGCAAACTGGTGTATGCCGAAATCGGCAGCACCCACGAAGCCGCCCGCCCGCTGGCCGCCATCGGCCTGATCGAGGAAGACCCCGCGCTCGACCTGGAACAACTTTTCGACCTGCTGCAAAAGCCGGAGATCGGCAAGATCTTCCAGCTGCCCGCGCACCAGCGCCAGCTGCGCAAGGCCGACCAGCTCGAAGCGCTGCGCGCCCGGTACGAAGGCCAGCACCGCTTCTCCATCTGGTACGAAGACGCAGGCGACCACTGCTACCGCAACCTGACGCAGGAACTGTGCGACCGCCTGCGCCTCATCTTCTTCGGCAACTACCATCAGGACTGGACCGAGTTCGTGCTGTCCGACCTCGGCATCTACCAGTACGAGAAAGTCGATTTCTCGCCGGCCGCGCGCGGCTTCCGCAGCCGCCGCGACATCGACGACTTCCTCGCCCTGCACCGCTGCCACGAACGCTACCTCGAAGGCGAGCCCGTAGACGAGGTGATCCGCGACCTGCCGCCCTGCCCCGAAGACAACGAATGGCTGCGCAGCCGGCGCGACCAAGCTGTCACCTTCCAGCAATCCAGCCCAGCACCTTGAAAAGCAGCTCCGGCCTGGCAGGCCGCGCACGCGCTCTACGCCGCTTGCAACTACCCCGGCGCCCGCGCCCGCGCCGTGCGCGTGCTGGAAAAAGACGAACAGCCGCGCGCCGCCTTCGAACTGCTGCAAGCCGCGCTGCAAGCGCCGGAAAGCGAGGCGGAGCGCCAGCAACTGCTGCGCATGGAACCGCGCCTGGCCCGCAAGCTCGGCCACGCCAAGCCGCGGGCCACCACGCCCGCGCAAGCGCTGCGCATCGACCTCAACCTGCCGCCGCCGGCGCAGCCCGACTACGTCGAGTTCGTCGTGCGCGACCACCTGACGCGCGACGACGCCCCCGTCTACTACGTCGAGAACGCGCTGATCAATTCGCTGTTCGGCCTGCTGTGCTGGGACGCCGTGTTCAGCCCCATCCCGGGCGCCTTCTTCCACCCCTACCACCGCGGCCCGGCCGACCTGCACAGCGCCGATTTCCAGCGCCGCCGCGCCCAGCAGTTCGACGCCGCGCTGGCCCAGCTCGACAACGGCCAGTACCGCGCGACGATACACGCCAACTACGCCACCAAGGCCGGCATCCAGTCGCCCTTCGTCTACTGGGAAACGCTGGACGGCACGCTGCTCGACCTGGCGCTGGACTGCATCCCGGCGCTGCACCTGAAGCGCGCCTTCGAGCGCATCCTGGCCGACATCAAAGCCAACCGCAGCGGCTTCCCCGACCTGATCCAGTTCTGGCCGGCCGAGCGCCGCTACAACATGATCGAAGTAAAAGGCCCCGGCGACCGCCTGCAGGACAACCAGCTGCGCTGGATCGCCTACTGCGCCGCGCACGACATGCCGGTCTCGGTCTGCTACCTGCAATGGGCGGCATGAGCGCGAGCATGCAGGCGGCCCCGCCCCGCTACACCATCGCCGTGCGCGCGCTGTGCGAGTTCACCGCCAAGACGGGCGACCTCGACCTGCGCTTCACGCCGTCGCCGACGGCGCAGGAAGGCATCGCCGGCCACGCCACCGTGACCGCGCGCCGCGACGACGACTACCAGGCCGAGCTCGCGCTGTCCGGCGACTACGGCCCGCTGCACGTGCGCGGCCGCGCCGACGGCTACGCCCCGCGCGCGCGCCGCCTCGAAGAAATCAAGACCTATCGCGGCGACCTGAAGAAGATGCCCGACAACCAGCGCCAGCTGCACTGGGCGCAGCTCAAGGTCTACGGCCACCTGCTGTGCCAGAGCCTGGCACTGGAGCAGATCAACCTGGCGCTGGTCTACTTCGACATCGGCAGCCAGAAGGAAACCGTGCTGCAGGAAGAGCACACGGCGGCCGGCCTGCAAGCGTATTTCGAGCTGCAATGCGAGCTGTTCCTGCAATGGGCGCGGCAAGAGCTGGCGCACCGCACCGAACGCGACGCCCAGCTGAAGGCGATGCGCTTCCCGCATGCCGACTTCCGCCCCGGCCAGCGCCAGCTGGCGGAAGCGATGTACAAGGCCAGCAATCGCGGCGTGTGCCTGCTGGCGCAGGCGCCCACCGGCATCGGCAAGACCGTCGGCAGCCTGTTCCCCATGCTCAAGGCCAGCGCCGAACACGGCGTCGACAAGCTGTTCTTCCTGGCCGCGAAAACCTCGGGCCGGCAGATGGCGCTGGACGCGGTCGACGTGATCCGCAGCGGCGCCCCGCTGCTGCCCTTGCGCACGCTGGAGATGGCGTCCAAGAGCACCGCCTGCGTCAACCCGGACAAGGCTTGCCATGGCGATTCCTGCCCATTGGCGCGCGGCTTCTACGACCGCCTGCCCGCCGCCCGCCAGGCCGCGCTCGACATCATGGCGCCGCCCGCGCCCGGCGGCGCCTTGCTCGCGCTGGACCGCGAGACGCTGCGCGCCATCGCGCTGGCGCACGAAGTCTGCCCCTACTACCTGAGCAGCGAAATGGCGCGCTGGTGCGACATCGTCATCGGCGACTACAACTACTACTTCGACCTCAGCGCCATGCTGCACAGCCTGACGCTGCTCAACGACTGGAAGGTCAACGTGCTGGTGGACGAGGCGCACAATATGGTCTCTCGCGCGCGCAAGATGTATTCGGCCGACATGGAACACGCCGCGCTGCGCCTGCTGCGCAAGCTGGCGCCGGAACCATTGAAAAAACCGCTGGACCGCGTGCACCGCCAGTGGAACCAGCTGGAGAAAGACCAGTCCGGCGAGTACCAGTCCTACGCCGCGCTGCCGGAAAAGTTCATGGGCGCGCTGCAGACGGCGGCCACCGCCATCGCCGACTACATGGCCGAGCACCCATCGTATGTAGATGCGGATTTGCAGAACTTCTATTTCAACGCGCTGCTGTTCACGCGGCTGGCCGAAAGCTTCGGCGACCACGCGCTGTTCGACATCGAGAAATCCGCAGGCGCGCGCGCCAGCCATTCCAATTCCGTGCTGTGCATCCGCAACATCGTGCCCGCGCCCTTCCTCAAGCCGCGCTTCGAAAGCAGCCACAGCACGGCGCTGTTCTCGGCCACGCTCAGCCCGTGGAACTACTTCGGCGACATGCTCGGCATGCCGGACAGCACGGCCTGGGTCGACGTCGAATCGCCCTTCGTGGCGGAGCAATTGTCGGTGCAAGTGGCCGCGCACATTTCCACGCGCTACCAGCACCGCCAGCAATCGCTGCGGCCGATCGCCGAGCTGATGGGCGAGCAGTACCGCCGCCAGCCGGGCAACTACCTGGCCTTCTTCAGCAGCTTCGATTACATGGAAAAGGCCGCCAACCAGTTCGCCGAGCGCTACCCGGACGTGCCCGTGTGGCGCCAGTCGCGCCGCATGGACGAGACGGAACGGGCGCAGTTCCTGGCCCGCTACACGCTCGACAGCGAGGGCATAGGCTTCGCCGTGCTCGGCGGTTCGTTCGGCGAAGGCGTGGACCTGCCGGGCGCGCGCCTGATCGGCGCCTTCGTCGCCACGCTGGGCCTGCCGCAGATCAATCCCGTCAACGAGCAGATCCGCCAGCGCATGGACGCCATCTTCGGCGCCGGCTACGACTACACCTACACCTTCCCCGGCATGCAGAAAGTGGTGCAGGCGGCCGGCCGGGTGATCCGCACGCAATCGGACCGCGGCACCGTCTACCTGATCGACGACCGCTTCGGCCGCCCGGAAATACAACAGCTGATGCCGGCCTGGTGGCGCATCGAGGTGGCCGGAACGGGACGCCCCCCGGCGCAGTGAATCGCTGCGGGTGGAACGATAGCGATATGCAATCAACTGCCTGCGGCAGGTCTGATATATTGGCTGGACCGGTCCACAGCGCCCCGCACCTGCGCACCACCACTGGTGTTGACCGACTCACCCCGACTCCGTGAGCCTTCAGTTTTCAGGAATGCTACACATGAGACACAGGGAAAACACGCTGCTTTCCAGGGCGATCCAGCAAGCCGTCATCATCGACGCCACCATGGGCGCGGCCCTCGCCTGGGCCTATCTGAGCACTTACAACATCTCCAACGCCACCATCCTGCGCGTGCTGTCCGGCGCCGCCCAGCGGCGCGCCTCCGACCTGCAAGCCGGGCAGCAGAGGGCTACTGAATGACCGCGCGTATCTTCTGGTAGCCGCTGCGGCTGACCGGCACCTTGGCGCCGTCCTTGAGGATGGCGACGTAGCTGTCCCTGGTGGCCTGCTCGATGCGGTCGACGCAGGCGATGTTGACGATCCACGAGCGGTGGATGCGCAGGAACTGGCCGGCGTCGAGCTGCTCTTCCAGCTCCGCCATGCGCTGGTTCTTCAGGTAGGACTTGCCCTCCGAGCGTATCTGCACATAATCGTCCTGCGCCTCGATGACCTCGATCTTGTCGCTGTTGATCACATGGACCTTGGCGCCGTCGCGTATCAGCACGCGGCCCAGCGGCTTGTTGCGGCCGGCCGCCTCGCGCACCATGCTCTGCACCGCCGCGCCGCCATCGCCGTCGCCCTTGGCCAGATCGGCGCGCGCATGCGCCAGCGCCTGGTCGAAGCGCTGCTGGCTGAATGGCTTGAGCAGGTAGTCGAGCGCGTGGAATTCGAAGGCCTTGATCGCGTACTGGTCGAAGGCGGTGGCGAAGATGTAGCGGGTCTTGGCGCCCGCCAGCTCGGCCACCTCGAAGCCGTCCAGCTTGGGCATCTGTATGTCCAGGAACACCAGGTCCGGCGCCAGTTCGGTGATGGCCTTGACCGCCTCGAAACCGTTGGCGCATTCGGCCACCACTTCCACGTCCGGATGTTCGGCCAGGTATTCGCGCACCACGCCGCGCGCCAGCATCTCGTCGTCCACGATAATGATACGCATTGCTCTACTCTCCCTCTTCGCCTGTTTGCGCGGGCATCGCGATGTCCACGCCAAAGCTGTTGTCGATACGTCCCCAGTGGATGCTGGCTTCGTGCTTGTAAACGCCGGCCAGCCGCTGGCGCACATTGGTCAGGCCGATGCCGTGGCCGTCGCTGCGGGCCGACGCCATGTCCGGATCGACCGGATTGTCGACGCGGATGTGCAGGATAGAGCCCTCCCTGCGCGCCGTCACCCGTATCGTGCCGCCCTCCGGCATATTGCAGATGCCGTGCTTGACGGCATTTTCCACCAGCGGCTGGATGATCATCGGCGGCACCAGGCAGGCCGCGGCCTGCTGGTCGACCTGCTCCTCCACCAGCAGCCGCGCGCCGAAGCGCACCTGCTCGATAGCCAGGAAGTGGCGTATCAGGCGCAGCTCCTCGTCCAGCGTCACTTTCTTGTGCGCCTCCATGCCCAGGCTCTGGCGGAAGAAGCTGGCCAGTTCCAGCGTCATGCGGCGCGCGGCCTTGGGGTCCTGCGAGGTCAGCGCGCTGATCGAATTGAGGCTGTTGAACAGGAAGTGCGGATCGATCTGCGTGCGCAGCATGCGCAGCTCGGCCTCCTGCGCCATCAGCAGCGATTCCAGTTCGCGCTGCTCGGCGCTCTTGGCGCGGACGAATTCGATCACCAGGTAGTGCACCGCCGCCGCGAAGCCGTACAGCAGGATGCCCAGGCCGACGATCAGCGCCGACAGCTGCGCGCTGAATTGAACGCCGGCCCATGCCACGTCCAGCATCAGGCAGGCGCCGTTCCAGGAGCGCCCCAGCACCAGCCACAGAAAGCCCGACACCACCGCCGCCACCGTCAGCACCAGCGCGGTGGCGGCGGTCCTGCCGCTGCCCAGCGGATAGGCGCGGCACAGGTAGTAGGCCGAGTAGCCCGCCGCATAGGCGTACAGCAGATTCATCGGAATCGCGAACAGCATGGCGTTGGCGAGCGGCGCGTCGTTGGCCAGCGAGATCACGCCGCCCAGCGCGATCCCGAGGAACAACCACACCAGCAGGTAGATGACGGTGCCGCGCCGGCTGGAAGAAATCTCCTGCATGCTCAGTTGCGCACTTCCAGGCCACCCATGATGGCGTAACCGCGCACGATCAGGCGTTTATCCGGCGTGGCCGGCGGCACGGTCTTCTCTTCGAAGCCGCCCATGATCGGCGTGCCCTGCAGGACCACAGTCCAGTCGACCGGCACCTTGATGGTGATCCCGCCGAACATCGAGAACACATTCAGCACCGCCTCGCCGTTGATCGAACTTTGGCGCAGGTCCAGGTCGCAGCCGCCCATGACGGCGGTGATCTCGCCGCCGCGGAAATCCTGCGTGGTCAGGCGGCGCTTGAAGCCGCCCATGACGGCGGTGATGTCGACCACGGCGTCGCCGCTGGTCTTTTCCAGCGAGTCGGCGCCCGGCTCCAGGAAGGAGCGGCCGGTGCTCGACTTGAACACCACCGACAGGCCGGCGGCGATCAGCAGCAAGGGCCACAGCGAGCGCCAGCTGATGGAAATGAAGCCGGTCTCCTTCAGCAGTATCATGGCGCCGACCAGCATCAGCGCGCCGCCCACCACCACGCCGGAGGTGGTGCGGGTCTGCACCAGCTTCATGACGCCGAAGAAGATCAGCGCGGTCGGCCACAGGTGCAGCGTGAAGTCCAGGTCCAGCCAGCCGAGATTGGCGAGCAGGAAGGCCATGCCGACGGCGACCACGAACAGGCCGACGACGAACTGCGATGCGGGACTCTTTTGACGGTTGGTACTCATTTTGGCTCCTTGATCGAAGGGAAGGCATTATCCAGCAAAGGGCGCAGCAGCATGCCGATCCCGCAGGCCACCACCAGCGCAGGCCAGGTGCCGCCGAAATCCAGGCCCCAGACATGGTTGAAGGAGACGTACCACCAGCCGGCGAAGAAAATCTCCCAGCAGCCGTTGAGGAAGTAGCGCGGCGTGGTCGGCGGGATGATCTTGGTCAGGCCGCTGATCACCAGCAGCCATGGCCACCAGCGCCAGAGGCTCATGATGTTGAAGTCGATGTCGATGATGTCGGCGCGGTCCAGCAGCAGCACGCAGCCGGCGGCGATCAGCGCCAGGCCCCAGACCATTTGTTGACGCCAGCGGTAAGCAGTGTGGATACTCATTTCAGTCCCCCGTGTTGGTATGGATGTAACGATACCGGGGAACTGCGGGCCGCGAAACCGCTATTCGGCGAACGGCGGAAACGGGCAGGTGAACGGCGAAAAATCCCGCATGCCGGCGGCGAATGGCGTGCCGGCGGGGGTTGGGCCGTGAATCAGGAACGGCCGTTGCCGACTTTTTGCTCGAACATCAGCATGCCCCAGCCCAGCTGGCGGCGGATTTCTTCCGGTGTAGGCGGCGGTTTGACTTCATGCGAACGCCGCTCCAGGTAGGCACGGACCAGGTGTTTGGATGGGTGTGTAGTCTGCGACATGATAGGCTCCCTGAGGCGGCGATAACATGAAGTCAGTGTAGCCCCGCCCCCGGGAGACCTCTGTACGGAACCGCACCGTACACCGCTCAGAGTTTTTGCTGCAAAAACTCGAGGAAGCAGCTGATACGCTGGGCCAGCAGCGTATTGCGGTAGTAGACCGCGTGGATCTGCTGGCTGAAGCCGGTGTTGCTGCCTTCCAGGACCTTGACCAGGCGGCCGGCCTCGATGTCGGCGCGGGTCATGAAGTCCGCCAGGCAGACGATGCCCTGCCCCGTCAGCGCCAGCTGGCGCAGCGTCTCGCCGCTGGAGGCGGCGATCGACGGCGTGATCGGCAGGCTGTTGCCGGCCGCATGGCGCAGCGGCCAGTTGTTGCCCTGCTCGTACTGCGCAAAGCCGATCAGCGAATGCCGCACCAGCTCTTCCGGCGTGTCCGGCGTGCCGTGGCGGCGCAGGTACTCCGGGCTGGCCAGCACGTGCAGCGGGCTCGATGTGAGCGCGCGCGCGTGCAGCGTCGAATCGGTCAGCGCGCCGATGCGGATGGCGATGTCGGTGCGGTGCTCGATCAGGTCGGTGATCTGGTCGTTGCTGCTCAATTCCAGCTTGATCTCCGGGTACAGGGCGCGGAACTCGGCCATGTGCGGCACCACGCAATGCAGCATGAAGGGCGAAGCCGCGTCCACGCACAGGCGGCCGGCCGGCTTCTGGCGGCGGATGCGGATGGTTTCCTCGGCTTCCTCCATGGCGCCGAGGATGGCGCGCGCGCGTTCGAGGAACAAATGGCCTTCTTCGGTCAGTTCCATGCGGCGCGTGGTGCGCGTCAGCAGCGACGTCGCCAGCTTGTCCTCCAGCCGCGACAAGGCGCGGCTGACGCCGGACGTGGTCTGGCCGAGGTGGACCGAGGCGGCACTCAGGGTGCCGCTGTCGATCACGGTGATAAAGGTTTTCAGGTCGTCGGAATTAATATCCACTGGTGCTCTACTCTCGAAATCCTACAGTTGTACGGGTGCTTCACGCTACATATAGCCAGATCGCGCCAAAATGGCAGGCGCTCCCGCCCAGCACAAACAAATGCCAGACGCCGTGGCCGTAGCTCCACTTGTGGTCGGTGACGAAGAAGGCGATGCCCACCGTGTACACCAGGCCACCGGCCGCCAGCCAGGCGAATCCGCTCCAGCCCAGCGCGTCGATCAGCGGGCTGGCGCCGATCACGCCCACCCACCCCATCGCCACGTAAATGAGCAGCGACAGGACGCGCGCGCCCTTGGCAAACCAGATTTCCTGCAAAATGCCGATCAGTGCCAGGCCCCACACCACGCCGAACAGCGACCAGCCCCACGGTCCACGCAGGCTGACCAGCGTGAACGGCGTGTAGCTGCCGGCAATCAGCAGGTAGATGGCGCAGTAATCCATCTGGCGCAGCACGTCTTTGGCGCGGCCGCGCAGGCTGTGGTACAGCGTCGACGTCAGGTACAGCCCCAGGAGGGTGGCGGCGTAGATGCTGAAGCTCACCACTTTCCAGGCGTCGCCGGTACGCGCAGCCAGGATAATCAGCAAGGTGCCGCCGATGGCCGCGAGCGCGGCGCCCACGGTGTGAGTGATGCTGTTGAAGCGCTCTCCGTAATACATATGTGTTTCCAATACTGTGAGGCAGCGGCGGAAAGCTGCGGCCTCAGGCATTGTATAGCGCATTTCATAACGGTGCTGCGGGTTTCAAGCCACGACCCACTCGGCGGTACCTTGCGGCTCATCCCGCACGACCGTACACAATTGGCAATTAGCAAAAACTTAATCGTAACATATAGAGAATTTATGCAAAGCAATGTTACAAATTTTTAGACAACTGTTGACCGGCATGCGACACATGTCGCATAATCACCCCATTCGTCGCAGAGAGGTAATGCCATGTCCACCACCATCCCCATCCCGTCCGTCAGCGAGCTGACGCTGTTGAAAGCCCTGTGGAAGCAGCAGCCGCTGAGCGCCCGCGAGCTGCACGACGCCGTCGCCGAGGAGCTGGGCTGGTCGTTCTCCTCCACCCGCAAGACGCTGGAGCGCATGCTGGACAAGCAGATGCTGGCACAGCAGGCGGCGCACGGCGTCAACGTCTACGTGGCGCGGCTGGAGAAGGTCGGGACGCTGGCGGCGTTTGCCCATGATTTCGGCAGCCGCGTGATGGAGATGGCGGCGCCGCTGCCCGTCACCATGTTCACCGGCAGCAAGCTGGTCGACAGCGATGAACTGGCGCAGCTGGAGCAGATGCTGCAGGATTGGCCGTCCGACGAGGCCGGCAAGCCATGATGCTGGCCTACGTGGTGCTGTTCAAGTGGATGCTGGCCAGCGTCAGCTGCGTGCTGGCCGGGATGCTGGTGTGGGCGCTGCTGGCGGCCGCGCTGCGCTGCTGGCCGGCGCTGCTGCCGCGCCGTGCGGTGTGGCTGGCGGCGCAAGGCGTGACCGCCGGCGCCGCGTTGCTGGCACTGCTGCCGCACAGCGAACAACACAGCCTGACGCCGACGGTGACGCTGGACGCGGCCGAATCGCCGGCCATCCGTGTGGCGCTGCCCGCGTTGCCAGGCAATGCGCAGGACGCCCAGCCGACGGGTCGCGCATCGGCGCCGGCAGCGGCCGCAGTCGCCCTTCCCGCCCGCGCAGACGCACGCGAATCTGAAGCAGCCGGCGATATCGACCTGCCGCCTTTCACACTGGTGCTGCCCGCATTGTGGACGCTGGTGTATGCCGCCGGCCTGGCATGGACGCTGGCACGCCAGCTGCGCGCCCGCCGCGCATGGCGCGGTTTGCTGGCCGCCTCGCAGCGCCTGTCGCCACAGGATTTGCAGGAACACGGCGCCTTCCACGGCGCGCAACTGGCGGCTATCGCCCGCCACCGCCTGGCCGTGATGGAAACCGACGCCGCCATTTCGCCGATGCTGATCGGCGCGCGCCGCCCCGTGCTGCTGCTGCCGCGCCATCTGCGCAGCTTCGGCGCCGAGCAGCAGCACATGATCATCGCCCACGAACTGCACCATTGGCGCGCACGCGATCCGCTGTGCATGGGCGTGTCGGCCTTGCTGCAAACGGTCTTCTGGTTCAATCCCGCGCTGCGCTGGATGAATTCAAAAATGGAATGGGCGCTGGAGCTGATCTGCGACCAGCGCGTGCTGGCAGGCCGCCCGCAGCAGCAACGCAAGCAGTATGCGGCCGCCCTGCTGCTGCAATGGAAAACGCAGACGGCGGCCATGCCGGCCGGCGGCGTGGCCTTCGGCGGCGTCAACGGCGCCACCGCCGCCGCGCGCATCCGCCAGATGCAGCAGGCCGCGCTGCCGGTGCTCAGCAGCGCGGTCGCCTGGGGAGTCGCAGTGCTGATGGCCGTCGTACTGGCCGGCGGCGCCATGCTGCAACCGGCGCTCGCGTTCAACGCGGCTCCGCAGCTCAACGCTACGCCGTCGCCCGCGCGGACGGACGCCGCCGCGCCGGCCGAAACCGAGCCCGCCTGGCGCGACCCGCTCGACAAGATGCGCGTGACCAGCCTGTTCGGCGTGCGCCGCACCGTGCTGGTGACGCCGCACAAAGGCATCGACATCGCAGCGACCAGCGGCACGCCGGTACACGCGGTCGCCGCCGGCACCGTCGTCAGTGCAGGCGAACTGGCCGAGAACGAAGGCCGCTATGGAAACACCGTCATCCTGCAGCACGGCGCGCAGCGCACCCTGTACGCCCATCTGACCACCACGAACGTCAAGCCCGGCGCCAAGGTGGAGGCCGGACAGCAGATCGGCACCGTCGGCCAAACCGGCTTCGCCACCGGCCCGCACCTGCATTTCGAAGTGCGGCAGGGCGAAGAGCTCCTCAACCCGGCCGCCAAACTGGCCAACCTGGACGCCCGCGCCACCAGGCGCGCCCTGCTCGTGCGCCGGCAGCAGCTAGGCTACTAGGCTAAAGCCCCCCAATCACCGCCTCCGAACCGCAGCCCACCGGCTGCGGCAAGGGGAACTATTGCCCGCGTTTTTGAAGACAAGGAAGCATATGCAGCGACACTACCTCACCGGCAGCCTGCTGCTGCTCGCCGTCGGCGCCCACGCCGCAGACACCGAGACAGCCGAACCGCCGCAAGTCAAAGTCACCGGCCAGCGCGCCGACCAGCGCCAGCGCGAGACCACCACCAGCATCGTCGTCAACCACGACGAGATCATGCGCCAGGGCGACCAGACCCTGGCCGACGTGCTCAAACGCCTGCCCGGCATCAGCATCACCGGCGTGCCGGGACGCGGCGGCGCGATCAGCATGCGCGGCCTGGGCAACGGCTACACGCAGATCATGCTGAACGGCGAGCCGGTACCGGCGGGCTTCTCGCTGGACACGATAGAACCCGAGACGATAGAACGCATCGAGATCATGCGCAGCGCCACGGCGGAATTCAGCAACCAGGCGGTCGCCGGCGCGATCAACATCATTTTGAAGAAGACCATCAAGCGCGGCCAGCGTTCGGTCAGCGCCAGCGTCGCGCGGCAGGCCGGCGTCGATACGCCCGCACTGTCGGCGACGCTGTCGGACCAGGACGGCCGCCTGGCCTACAGCCTGGCCGCGACGCTCACCCACAAGCGCAGCGAGGCGCCGTCCACCGACCTGGAAGAACGGCGCGACGCCAGCGGCGCCATCCTCGAACAGCGCCGCATGCGGAAGACCGAATCCGGCCGCACCGACGCCCTCACCCTGGCGCCGCGCCTGAACTGGACGCTGGCCGGCGGCGACACGCTGAGCTGGACGGGCTTCGCCAATCTGCGCCGCGTCGACAACGTCCATGGCGAAAACGAAACGGCGCTCGTCGGCCCGCACAGCGAATACCCGCGCAGCGTCTCCAACTTCGTCGCCAATTTCGCCATGCTGCGCAGCGACCTGAATTGGACCCACCTGCTGGAGAGCGGCGCCAAACTGGAGACCAAACTGGGCGCGAGCAGCAACCGCCGCAGCGGCACCTTCGACTTCAACGGCATGGACAGCGACGGCAAGCCATCGGGCCGCCACCACGTCGACTCCGGCCCGTCCGAGACCAGCGTCGCGCTCAGCGGCACTTATCGCCATCCGGTCGGCGAGCGCCACGCGATCTCGCTGGGCTGGGACGCCAGCCGTGCCGTCCGCAGCGAAGACCGCAACGAAACCCTGTTCGACGCCAGCGGCGCGCAGACCGGCGGCAGCAACGCCGACTACCGCGCCAACGTCAACCGCCTGGCCCTGTTCGCGCAGGACGAATGGCAGGTCACGCCGCGCTATTCCCTGTATCTGGGCCTGCGCCACGAACGCCTGAGCACCGCCAGCCGCGCCGAAGCCGCCAACGCGCCAGACGCGCTGGACCTGCGCTCGCAGGTGTGGAGCCCGTCGCTGCAATCGCGCTACGAGCTGCTGAACAAGGATCTGCTGCGATTGGCTGTCAGCCGCACCTACAAGGCGCCGCCGCTGGTCAAGCTGGTGCCGCGCCGCTATACCAACGACAACAACAATAACGAAACCAATCCCGATGAACAGGGCAATCCAAATCTGCGGCCGGAGCTGGCCTGGGGCATGGATGCGGCCTACGAGCACTATCTCGGCGAAGGCGCATTGCTTAGCGCCAGCACCTACGTGCGCCGCATCCGCGACGTCACCGTGACCCGTCTGTTCAAGCAGGATGGCGAGTGGGTCGAAGCGCCCTTCAACAGCGGCAACGCCAATGTGCGCGGCATCGAGCTGGAAGCCAAGCTGCCGCTGTCGCCGCGGCTGGACCTGCGCGCCAACATGGCGCGCAACTGGTCGCGGGTGGAGAGCGTGCCGGGGCCGGACAACCGGCTGGAAGATCAGGTGCCGTTCACTGCCAACCTGGGCGCGGACTACCGCCCGGCCGGCGCCGCGCTGACCTTCGGCGGCAATCTGAACTACCAGGCCGGCGGCCCGGCGCGGCAATCGGCGCTGGTGAGGATGGCCACCAGCCCGAAACGCGAACTGGATCTGTACGCACTGTGGAAGGTGGACGCCAGGACGCAGCTGCGCGTCTCTGCCAGCAACCTGCTGCGCCAGGACGCTACCGAATCGCATGAATATGCCAACGAATACGGCCGCCGCTACCGCGTGGCGCAAACGCCGACCAGCGCCACGCTGCGCATCCTGCTGGAGCATCAACTTTGAACGGAGACCGTCATTCAATGAGAAACAAGCATATCGACAGCCTGCGCGGCGTCGCCATCCTGTGCGTGCTGGTGCTGCACTTTACGCTGGCCTACGGCCTGAAAAACAGCCCGCTGGGCGACCTGCTGCCGGCGTGGCTGCTGCGCGCAGCGTTCCAGGGGAACTTCGGCGTGACGATGTTCTTTACCGTGTCCGGCTACCTGATCACGTCGACATCGCTGCGGCGCTGGGGCGACCTGTCGCGGATCGATATCGGTACATTCTATTTATACCGTTTCGCGCGCATCATGCCCTGCCTGCTGCTGGCGTTGGCCATCATCGTGGTGCTGGGCACCTTCGACGTGCCGTTCTTTTCCAATTCCGACGGCGATGTGGACCGGCCGGCCAGCTACTTCTTTATCGCCGCCGGTTCGGTGCTGACGTTCTGGCACAACCAGCTGATGCAAACCGCCGGCTACTTCAACTACTGTCTGAACGTGTACTGGTCGCTGTCGGTGGAGGAAGTGTTCTACCTGCTGCTGCCCTTGTCATGCCTGCTGCTGCGCCGCAATTGGCTGATCGTGCTGCTGTGCTGCGCCGCCATCGTGGCCGGGCCGGTCTATCGCAGCCAGCATACCGACAATGAAATCTTCTTCATGTACGGCTACCTGGCCTGCTTCGACGCCATCGCCATCGGCTGCCTGACGGCGATGCTGGCGCAACTCGCGGCGCCGAATGCGCTTCAGGGACGGATACTGCGGATCATGGGCGGGCTGGCGCTGGCGGCGCTGTACCTGCGCGGCATCGATGGGCATGAAGTATTCGGCTTCACGCTGGTCGCTCTGGCGAGCGGCGTGTTCCTGCTGGGGAGTTCGGCGGAACCTGTCGCTGCGGAGCGCACGCCGGGCAAGTCGCTGCTGCGCTGGTTCGGCCGGCATAGCTACGAGATCTACCTGTTCCACATCATCGTGCTGGCCGGGATGCGCAACGTGATGACCAAGGAAAGCCTGGGTTATGCAGCCCGGCTGCCATGGCTGCTGCTGTTCCTGTGCCTGACGGCGATGGTGGCCGCCCTCGTCGCCCGCTACGTCTCCGAACCGGCCAACGCGGAGCTGCGGCGCAGATCGGCTAGTGAACGTTGCGTGCAATAAAATAGACTGCTGTCGTCAGGGCGGAACAGACAACAGTCATCCATGAAATCAGTTTCCAGGTTTGCGCCTGCATGGCTCGATAGAACTCCCCCCTGGCGTCTGAAACCGCTGAATTTGCGCCTGCAACCATAGTCTTGACCATTTCTATATCCGCCTTTGTTGCGTAGTGCTGCTCGATGAAGGCTACCTGGATCTGCAATTTCGCGATGTCTACGCGCATCGCCTCATTGCTGGCAAGTAAAGCCTGCACAGCACTTTCTATCCTTGTAAGCTGATCGTCCATCCATCGATTCTTCTCCTGTTACGCGCCGCCGTCAAACGCTGTTCGTAGGCGATTTGGTTTATATCAAATTTAAGGGGCTCGAAGCCTGCTGTGGTATGGTTCGGTTTATGACGCAAGCACAAATTCAACCTTGGCAACAATCGTATAAACCGTATAAACGCTGCATGGTCCTCGGCGGCGGCGGTTTCCGTTTCGGCATCTACATCGGCATGTACGCCGCGCTGCGGCAGGCCGGGCGCGCGCCGGACGTGCTGCTGGCCAGCTGCGGCGGCGCGATTGCGGCCGCCATCATCCACAACCTGCCCGACCCGGAAGCGCAGCGCGCCTGGCTGTCGTCGCCCGAGATGTACCAGTTCTGGTGCAGCCTGAAATCGACCCGGCACGCGGACCTGACGGGCAGCCTGCTGCGCGCCGCCCGCCGCAAGCTGTCGACCGCCAAGGCGCCCGTCATCCCCGACCTGTTCGGCGACTACATGTTCGAGATACCCTCGCAACTGCCCTTCCCGCCCGCCACCGGGACGCCGGACGTGGATGTCGCCATCATCGGCGGCAAGCTGCTGTTCAATGAGTCGGAAGTAGGCCAGCCGCGCGCCGGCCGCAAGCTGTTCGCGGAAACGGTATTCTGCGGCGAGCACGCGGCCGCCCTGCTGCACGGCATGCAGTCGCCGCTGGGCGACACCCGCTGGGGCGATCATGCGGTCGCCCGCGAGCTGCTGGTCGACGGCAGCGTGCCGCTCACCGAGGCCGCCCGCATCTCGATCGCTGACATGATCTACTTCCGCTGCCAGCAGTATCGCGGCCAGGAATACATCGGCGGCGTGCTCGATCTGTTCCCGGTGGAGATCGCGCGCCGCCTCGGTGCGGAAGTCATCATGGAATTCAAGGAAGCCTTCGACCAGGTGTTCGCGATTCCCGCCTGGCGCTCGGTGCTGGGCATCAACGGCAATGCGCGCCTGCGCTACGCCAATACCCACCTGGCCGATATGCGCATCGATACCTCGGACGTGTCGGTGGCGCTGGCCAAGCAGCAGCTGCAGCAAAAGCTGGACTGGCGCCGCAACCGCATCGAGCTGGCGATGCCGCCGACCTACGACATCTTCGTCCAGCACATGAACGACCAGTGGCAGTACGGCCATGACCGCGCGCTGGAGGCGCTGGGCCACGCGCCCGGCAAGCATCCGCCCATTCGCCGCGCCACCCGCTACAGCAAGCCGCTGCGCAGCGTCTAAGAGGGCTGCTAGTCGCCCGCCAGCACCTGGTGCAGCGACTGCACCGCCGCCGAGCCTTCGCCCACCGCCGCCGCCACCCGCTTGACCGAGCCGCTGCGCACGTCGCCGACGGCGAAGATGCGGGGACGGCTGGTTTCCAGGAAGTGCGGGCTGCGCTCCAGCGGCCACGCCTGCGCGGGCACCTGCGGCCCGGTCAGCACGAAATTCTTGTCATCCAGCGCCACGCAGTCGCCCAGCCACGCGGTGTTAGGCTCCGCGCCGAGGAACAGGAACAGGTGCCGGGCCGGCGCGGTCTTCACCTCGCCGCCGGCCGCCTGCCAGCTGATGTGTTCCAGCTTGTCGTCGCCCTGCAGTTCGACGATCTGCTTGCGCGTGTGCAGCGTGATGTTGGGCGCCGCCTCGATGCGCTGGATCAGGTAGCGCGACATGCTGGCGGCTAGGCCGTCGGCGCGCACCACGATGTGCACGTGTTTGGCGTGCGCGGCCAGGAACACCGCCGCCTGCCCGGCCGAATTGCCGCCGCCGACGATCACCACTTCCTCGTTGGCGCAGAAGGTCGCCTCCATGAACGAGGCGCTGTAGTAGACGCCACGGCCTTCGAAGCGCTCCAGTCCCGGCAGGTCCGGCTTGCGGTAGCGCGCGCCGGTGGCGATGACGATGGAGCGCGCCCGCAGCCGCTCGCCGCTGTCGATGGCGATCTCGAAATCCGGCCCTTCGCAGTCGACGGCGCTGACGCGCACCGGCACCGCCACCTCGGCGCCGAACTTGCGCGCCTGCGACAGCCCGCGTCCCGCCAGCGCCTGGCCGGACACGCCGGTCGGGAAGCCGAAATAGTTCTCGATCTTGGAGCTGGAGCCGGCCTGGCCGCCCGGCGCCTTCGAATCCAGCACCGCCACGCTCAGGCCTTCGGACGCCGCATACACGGCGGCCGCCAGTCCGGCCGGGCCGGCGCCGACCACCACCAGGTCGAAGGTGCGGCCGTCGATATTGTCCGAGCTCAGGCCGATGCTGTCGGCCACCTGGCGCAGCGTCGGCTGGCGCAGCACCTCGCCGGACGGCGTGACGATGGCGGGAATGTCGGCCGCCGTCACGCCGAAGCGCTCCATCAGCGCCGCCGTTTCGTCGTGCAGTTCGGTGTCGAAGTAGGCGGTGGGCTGGCCGTTGCGGGTCAGGAAGTGGCGCAGCACCAGCGTGGCCTGCGAATGGCGCGCGCCGAACACCACCACGCCGCCCGTATGGTCCTGCATATAGGCCACGCGCCGCAGGATGTAGGCGCGCATGATGGTTTCGCTCAGCGCCGCTTCGGAGATCACCAGCGTGCGCAGGGATTCCTCGCTGATGACGATCATTTCGCTGTCGGTGACGACGCGCCCGGTGGCGACCGCCGCGCGGCCGGCCAGCGTGCCGATCTCGCCGGTGAACATGCCGGGGCCGTGGGTGCCGAGGATGACGGTGCCCAGCGCCGATGCGCGCTCGATCTCCATCGAGCCGCTCAGGTTCACGTACATGGAGATGTGGCGGTCGCCCTGGCGGAACAGGATGTCGCCGGCCTTGAAGTGGCGGCGCTCGCCGTAGCGGCTGAGCAGCTCGAACTCGGCCTCGCTCAGCGTCGGCATGATCTGGTGGCGGCGGTTGCCGATGTCGGTCGATGCGGCTTCGGGAAGTGCGCCCTTGCCTCCCGCGGTTCTTGTTTCCATGCTCAAGCCTGTGGTCAGTCGGTATCCGACCATGATAGCGCTAATCGGGCGAAGCGGCAGGCAGGGCTAGCGGCAGAGCTGGTTCCAGTTCTGTTCGAACTCGGCCGGCGAGACATCCTGCGCCAGCAAGGTCAGGTCGCGCGCCACCGAGATGTAGCGCTGATAGCCGATGTAGGCGCCGAACGCATCCTTGGCGTTGAACTCGCCGCAGGTGGCGCCGCCCTTGCCGACGACCTGGTTGCGGAAGATCGCCGAGGCCGGCTCGCGCACCTTTTCCTTCACGTATTTTTCGCCCAGGCTGGTCAGCGTCGCGGCTTCTTCCTGCCGCTTTTCCGCCGCGCTCTTGCCGCAGGCGGCCAGTACCGCCATCAGCGCCAGCACCGCGACCCTGCGCGTGGTGTTAGCAAAATTCATAATATTTTCTCTTTTATAATTTTCTTGCAGCAATTATCTATGTAAACATCATCTCACGCCACCCATAACGCGGCAACGGCTTGCATTGTTGACAGCCAGCGTATTTGTTACTATCGCTAGCTTTACAGCTTGATCAGGAGATCACATGTCCCACCCGACACCCGCACGGTTCCTCAAAGCATTGCTGGCTTGCGCAATATTGCTGAGTTCATATGCCGGGGCAGCTGAAAAAGCCGCCGCCCCACTGGCCCATGTGACCATCCTGGCCACCGGCGGCACCATCGCCGGCAGCGGCGCCACCAGCACCACCACGGTCGGCTACACCGCCGCCACGGTCGGCGTCGACCGCCTGATCGCAGCCGTGCCGGAACTGGCCAAGGTGGCCCAGGTCAAGGGCGAGCAAGTGTTCCAGATCGCCAGCGAAAACATGAGCAACGAGCACTGGCTGACGCTGGCCAAGCGCGTCAACGCGCTGCTGGCCCAGTCCGACGTGGACGGCATCGTCATCACCCACGGCACTGACACGCTGGAAGAAACCGCCTACTTCCTCGACCTGGTGGTCAAGAGCCGCAAGCCGGTGGTGCTGGTGGGCGCCATGCGTCCGGGCACCGCGCTGTCGGCCGACGGCCCGATCAACCTGTACAACGCCGTGCTGCTGGCGGCCAGCCAGGAAGCCGTCGGCAAGGGCGTGCTGGTGGCGATGAACGACCAGATCCACGGCGCCCGCGACGTCACCAAGACCAACACCTCGACCCCGGACAGCTTCAAGACCCCGGAGCTGGGCATGCTGGGCTACTTCCAGGGCAACAAGCCTTACTTCTACCACGCGTCGACCCGCAAGCACACCATCGACACCGAGTTTGACATCAGCAAGCTCGACGCGCTGCCGCAGGTCGACATCGTCTACGGCTACGCCAACGTCAATCCGGTGGCGCTGAACGCGCTGGTGGCGGCCGGCGCCAAGGGCATCATCCACGCCGGCGTCGGCGACGGCAGCCTGGCGGCCAAGGTCTTGCCATCGCTGACGGCAGCGCGCAAGCAAGGTGTGCTGATCGTGCGCTCGGCGCGCGTCGGCCAGGGCATCGTGGCGCGCAACGGCGAAGCCAATGACGACGAACTGGACTTCGTGGTTTCCGACACGCTGAACCCGCAAAAAGCGCGCATCCTGCTGATGCTGGCCCTGACCCGGACCAACGACAGCAAGGACATCCAGCGCATGTTCTACACCTACTGACCGGTCTTGGGATAGTCCGGCCGCCTCATGCGGAACAGGCTATCCCGCTTGATCTCGAAGTAATCGGCCGGGCCGCCGCCGCGCAAGATGGTCTGCGAGCCCGCCGTGTCGTACACGCCATCGCGCAGCAGCGTCCGCGCGATGTGCACGCCCACCACCTCCCCCATGATCAGCCAGCCGTCGGTCGGCTCGCCGGCCGCGTTGTTCAGGCGGATGATCTGGCTGCACCGGCATTCGAAGGCAACCGGACTCTCGGCCACGCGCGGCACGCCGACGATGGTCGACGGCGTCGGCGTCAAGCCGGCCAGTACGAACTCGTCCACCTCCGGCGGCGCCGGCGCGCAGCTGGCGTTCATGGCCCCGGCCAGCGGGCGCGTGGCCAGGTTCCATACGAACTCTCCGGTCTGCTCGATATTGCGCAGCGTATCCTTGCGGCCCTGGCTGGAAAAGCCGATCAGCGGCGGCGTGTAGTTGAACGCGTTGAAGAAACTGTAGGGCGCGAGGTTGAGGCCGCCATCCGCGCCGCGCGAGGAAATCCAGCCGATCGGGCGCGGCCCGACGATGGCGTTGAAAGGGTCGTGCGGCAGGCCGTGGCCCAGCGCAGGTTGGTAGAAATAGCGGTCGTCCATGTTCAATCCCGAAGGCGCTGCCGCGCCGATGCAGCATTTTCGCACAGGCCGGCGCCGCCCGTTGCCACTGCAGGTATGATAGCCGGATGAGGTTTATTCTTATTTTTTTCGCCAGCTTGCTGCTGGCCTTGCCTGGTCGCACAGAGGAACTGGTCTATGTGGTGTCCACCGGCAGCGCGATGCCGATGACGGATTTCCGCGATGGCGTGCTGGTGGGCGGCCTGCTCAAGGAGTTCGGCGACGCGCTGGCGCGCGAGCTGCGCATGACGCCGCGCTATATGAGCGTGCCGCGCAAGCGGGTCGAGACGCCGCTGGCCAACGGCCAGGCCGACATCCTGTGCGACCTGCGGCCGGAATGGCTGGACGGCAAGGACTGGCTGTGGTCGGACGCCATCTTCACCAACAACGAGATCGTCGCCACCCGCCTCGACACGCCGGCGGTGCGCAACGTGGCCGAGCTTCGCCGGCAGCGCATCGGCACCATCCTCGGCTACCGTTACGCCCACCTGGAGATTCCGCTGGGCGAGGAGTTCGCCCGCGACGACGCCATCAGCGACGACTTCAACCTGTCCAAGCTGCTGCGCATGCGTTTCCGCTACATGCTGACCAATTCGCTGTATTACGATTATCAGCGCAAGACCCATGCGGAGCGGGCCTTGCTCAATCCGGCGGTCTACAAGGTGTTTGCCTTCGACACCTACTGCGCGCTGCCGCCGCGCGGCAAGCTGGCGCTGCCGGCGCTGGACCGGGCGATCCAGGCGCTGAAACGGCGCGGCGAGATCCAGGCCATCGTCGACCGCTTCCGTCCCAACTGAGGCGGATCAGCGCTTCAGGCGGGCCAGCAACTGGTCGGCGACGGCGCTGGCCGAGGCGGGATTCTGGCCGGTGATCAGCTCGCGGTCCGCCACCACCCAGGTCTGCCAGCTGGCCGCGCTGCTGAAGGCGCCGCCGGCTTTTTGCAGCGCATCCTGCGGCCAGAACTTCATCGCGCCGCCATTCAACATCCCTTTGGAAGCATCCTCTTCGGCATTGCTGAAGACCGTCATCTTGTAGCCGGCGTAGATCCAGGCCGGCGCCGGGGCGGCATGCGCGCCCTGCTCCAGCGTGGCGGTGAAACGGGCCGGCTGCTCCAGCGCCGACAGCAAGGCGATCGGGCCGTGGCACACCAGCGCGGTCGGCTTGGCGTTGGCGTGGAAGTCGCGCAGCAGGCGGCCCAGCGGCGCGCTGTGCAGCAAGTCCTGCATCGGCGCGTGGCCGCCCGGGATGTAGACGGCGTCGTAGCGGCCGTAGCCGTTCTGCTCGACACGCGCCAGGCTGACCACCGGCGAATGCTCGACCGACGTCAGCTGCAGCTTGTCCAACAATGCGACGTGCTGGCGCATGCTGGCTTCGTCATTGCCGAAGTACATTTTGTCGAGCGAGCTGCGGTCCAGCGTCGGCGCCTTGCCGAGCGGCGTGGCGAAGGTCAGCGTATGGCCGGCGTCCAGCAGTTTTTTGACCGGCTGCATCAGTTCGTTGGCATAGAAACCGGTGCTGAAGCTGCGCTGGTCGCGCAGTGCCAGCTGCGATTCGTCGGACAGCACGACCAGCACGTTGGCGGCGTTGGCGGCGACGGCAGCCAGACCGAGCGCGGTACCGGCGGCGACTTTGAGGATGGTGGTGTTCATGGCGATGCTCCTGTGGGTGTGGGGTAGTGGCGCTACTTTATTGATGCCTGTAGAGTGTGTAAATACGCGCACAACCAAATCATTTGTTCTTGAAAGGCATGAATGGGCAGGCAATTCGATCATATGGCCGATGTGGAGGCCTTCGTCACCATCGTCGACAAGGGCACGATCAGCGCGGCGGCGGTGGCGCTGGGCACCACGCCGTCCGTGCTGAGCCGCGCCGTGGCCCGGCTGGAAGCCCGGCTCGGCGTGCAGCTGATGCGGCGCACCACGCGCCGCCTGAGCGTCACCGAGGCGGGCCGGCTCTACCTGGAGCAAGCCCGCAGCGCCTTCGGCCTGATCGCCGACGCCGAGCGCGCCATCCAGGGCCAGGGCGGCGAGCTGTCCGGCACGGTGCGACTGAGCGCGCCCACCACCTACGGCCACTACCGGCTGCCGCAATTGCTCAGGCCGTTCATGGAGCGCCATCCCAAGGTCGTGGTCGAACTGAGCATCGCCAACCGCAACGTCGACCTGGTCGACGAGGGCTACGACATGGCGATACGCCTCGGCGAACTGGCCGACAGCGGCCTGGTCGCGCGGCGGCTGGAGGACGCGGCGCTGTGCCTGGTGGCGGCGCCGGACTATCTGCGCCGGGCCGGCACGCCGCGCGACCTGGTCGAACTGGCCGGCCACGCCTGCCTGCCCTTCACCATGCCCAGCACCGGCCGCCAGGCGCCGTGGCTGCTGCGGGTGGATGGCCGCGATGTCGACTGGCCGGCGCCGCCGCGCATGCGGCTGGCCGACGATGTGCTGGGCGTGGTGTCGCTGGCGCAACAGGGGCTGGGCGTGTGCCAGACCTACCGTTTCGTCGCCGAGGAAAGGCTGGGCAACGGCCAGCTGGTCGAACTGCTGCCTGAGTTGAGCGGCCGCAGCCGGCCGTTCTCGCTGATCTACGCGCCGCACCGGCGCATGTCGGCCGCCTGCCGCGCGCTGATCGACAGCATCGCCCCCGATCAAAGCCACTAATCAAGCACTTGCTTGCTGCAAAAATAGCAGCAATAATGATCCTCCAACATTGACCACAGCGGGGACGGCAGCCATGAACGAAGCGGACGTGCAGCAGATCAGAGCGGCCTTCGACGCCCAGCAGGCCACCGCGCTGCGCTGGCGCGCATCGGCCGCCGCCGAGCGCATCGTCCGCGTCAAGCGCCTGCGCGACGCGATGATGGCGCAGCGTGCGGCGTTTTACGCCGCCTTCGAGAGCGACTACCGCAAGTCCCCGGCCGAGGTCGAAGCGTCAGAATTCCTGCCGGTGATGGAGGAAATCCGCCAGGTGCTGGGCGCGCTCAAGCGCTGGATGAAGCCGCGCCGCCCATGGCCCACCACCACCATGCTCGGCACCTACGCGTCGGTGCAGTACCAGCCGCGCGGAAGGGTGCTGATCATCGCGCCGTGGAACTATCCGCTGAGCTTGTGCTTCGGCCCGCTGGTGTCGGCGCTGGCCGCCGGCAACACGGCCATCGTCAAGCCATCGGAGATGACACCGGCCGTGTCGGCCCTGATGGCGCGCATCATCGCCGACGTGTTCCCGGCCGACGAAGTGGCGCTGTTCGAAGGCAGCCAGCCGACCTCGCACGCCCTGCTGCAGCTGCCCTTCGATCATATTTTCTTCACCGGCTCGCCGTCGGTGGGCAAGCTGGTGATGACCGCCGCCGCCCAGCACCTGGCCAGCGTGACGCTGGAACTGGGCGGCAAATCGCCGACCATCGTCGACGAGACCGCCAACCTGCAACTGGCGGCGGAAACGCTGATGTGGGGGAAGTTCCTCAACAACGGCCAGACCTGCGTGGCGCCCGACCATGTGTACGTGCATGCCAGCGTCAAGCCCGCCTTCGTCGCCGCCTGCCGCCAGGTGCTGCTGCAGCGCTACGGCGCCGACGCGGCGGCGCAAAAGCGGAACCCCGACCTGACGCGCGTGGTCAACCAGCGCCATACGCAACGCCTGGCGGGCCTGCTGGCGGACGCGCTGCAGCGCGGGGCCGTGGTGCATACCGGCGGCGAGGTCGACGAGGCGCAGTGCTACATTGCGCCGACGCTGATCGAACAGATACCGGCCGGCGCCGCCATCCTGTCGGAGGAAATTTTCGGACCGCTGCTGCCCATCATCGAATACCGCGAACTGGACCAGGTCATCGCCGCCATCAACGCCGCGCCCAAGCCGCTGGCCTTGTACGTGTGGAGCACGCGCCAGGCCAATATCGACCAGGTGCTCAAGCAGACCAGCTCCGGCGGCGCCTGCGTCAACCACTGCGTCACGCATTTCGCGCACGGCAATCTGCCTTTTGGCGGCGTCAACAATTCTGGCATGGGCAGCGCGCACGGCGAGTACGGCTTCAAGGCTTTCTCGCACGAACGCGCGGTGCTGCGCGCGTCGCCGCTGATGCTCATCAAGCTGTTCTTCCCGCCCTACACCTCGGGCCGCCTGCGCCTGATACGCATGGTGGTCGACTCGTTGAAGCTGCCGATGCTGTAATAAAAAAACGCGCCTGAGTTCGTAGTCTCAGGCGCGTTCCGGTGCAACCAGGCGAAGAATTACGCCTTGCTGTTTTGCTTGCGACGCGCAACGACGCCCAGCAGCGCCAGGCCGGCGAACATCATGCCGTAGGTTTCCGGTTCCGGAACCGCGGCGATCGCAATGGTCAGGTCCGAACCATAGGAACCGCCGCCATTGCCCACCACCAGGCCGTCAACTTCGATCGCGTATTTGCCTGCGCCAAGACCCAGCGCGCTCAATTCCCAGTTGTCGGTCGGGTGCAGGCCGCCGCCGGTGGTGTTGACGCCGGAGTAGGTGTGAATGACAGCGCTGCCGGCAGCATTGTATTGGAGCAGCGTGAAGCCGGTGATCAGCAAGTCTTTGACAGTGCTCGATTTCAGGTAGCTGGAAGTGAGGGAGCCTGACGAGTCCGACGTCGAAGTCAGTTCAAAATTGTAGAAGTCGCTGAACAGGCTGCCAGCGTTCAGGCCGCTGAAGTTGTTGCCGAAGTGGGCGTTGTAGCCGCCATCGCCATCGGCCGCCAGATTGACCGTCACGTTTTTCCCCAACGCGAAAGCGGACGAGCCGAACAGGCTGGCGCCGACCAACAGCGAGGCAAGCATTACATTTTTGATTTTCATTTTTTTTCCGTGGAGTAGATAGTTGAGCAATTGTCGTTACCGAAAACATTTATTCGGTGCAAGGAGAATAATTTGATATCCCCTGGACAACTGTACGATCCCTCACACAACTTGAAATTTGTAAAAAAGTGCAACCGCGATTGAAGATCCGGGTTGTTAACAAATTCTGTGGATAAGGCTGTTAACAAAGGAAGGTCGGCGTGGACAAGTCGCTGATTTAAAAAGGAAAATATTCGTTGCGCAAATTTGTCGCAGCTAAAGTTATCCACTGGCATTACACTAGGCGGGTTTTGACTTCTTCATCCAACAAGGAACTCATGAAACCCCGTCTTACCGCCCTTGCCCTCGCCCTGATGCTGGGCTGCCTCACCATCCAGGCCAGCGCCGCCGATGCCGGCGCGTCGCCGAAATACAGCCTGCGCGAGCACTACACGAAGTACGAGTTCCGCATCCCGATGCGCGATGGCGTGCGCCTGTTCACCGCCGTCTACGTGCCCAAGGATGCCGGCAAGACCTATCCCTTCCTGATCCAGCGCACGCCTTACAGCGCGGGCGTGCAGTCGGGCGGCGAGCTGCACTATGGCGTCGACTTCTACCCCGAGCACATCGGCCCGTCGCAGGACTTCGAGAACAGCGGCTACATCTTCGTCAAGCAGGACGTGCGCGGACGCTATATGTCCGAAGGCAAATGGGTCGAGATGACGCCGCACCTTGCGCCCAGCCGCGCCAAGGGCCAGGGCAACGAAAGCGAAGACATGCACGACACCGTCGAGTGGCTGCTGAAGAACGTCGCCAACAACAACGGCAAGGTCGGCATCCTGGGCACCTCGTATCCGGGCTTCTACACGTCGGCCAGCATCATCGATTCGCATCCGGCGATCAAGGCGGCGTCGCCGCAGGCGCCCGTCACCGACCTGTACATGAACGACGACTCGTATCACGGCGGCGCCTTTATGCTGGCGGCGAACTTCGATTTCTACTCGGCCTTCGTGGAAGCGGAAAATCCGACGCCGCTGCCGAAAACCTGGGACCGCTTCGACTACGGCACCGCCGACGGCTACGAGTTCTTCCTCAAGCACCTGACGCTGTCCAACATCCTCGGCACCATGTCGGCAAAACAGCGCGCGCTGCTGCAGCCGACCATCGAGCATTCGACCTACGACGAATTCTGGAAAACCCGCAACATCGCGCCGCACCTGAAAAACATCAAGGCCGCCGTGCTGACCGTCGGCGGCTGGTATGACGCCGAAGACCTGCAAGGCCCGCTGACCACCTACAGCAGCATCAAGCGCAACAATCCCGGCATCTACAACGGCCTGGTGATGGGCCCGTGGTCGCACGGCGCCTGGGGCCGCGCCGACGGCAAAACCCTCGGCTACGTCAAGTTCGACGCCAAGACCGGCGAGCAATTCCGCAGCAATATCCTGTATCCGTTCTTCGAGCAGCACCTCAAAGGCGTGGCCAACAAGAACGTGTCGGAGGTGTATGCGTTCGAGACCGGCAGCAATGTCTGGCGCAACTACGCCGCCTGGCCGCCCAAGCAAACGCAGGCGCGCACGCTGTTCCTGGGGCCGAATGGCACGCTGGGCTGGAAGCAGCCTGCGGCGGGCGAAGCCTACGATGAATACGTGGCCGATCCGCGCAAGCCGGTGCCGTTCACGGCCTATCCGGCACAGGGTGCGCCGAAGGAATACATGGTCGGCGACCAGCGCTTCGCGTCGTCGCGTCCGGACGTGCTGACCTATCGCAGCGAGGTGCTGGAAGAGGACGTCACGCTGGCCGGGCCGGTCAAGCCCAAGCTGTTCGTCTCCACCACCGGCACCGATGCCGACTGGGTCGTCAAGCTGATCGACGTTTATCCTGCCGAGTATCCGGGCGGCGGCGACGACGAGGAGCGCGGCCCCGACGTGCCGAAACCGACGCTGACCATGGCAGGCTACCAGCAACTGGTGCGCGGCGATCCGCTGCGCGGCAAGTTCCGCAACAGCTTCGAAAAACCGGAGCCGTTCACGCCGGGCAAAGTGGAGGCCGTCAACTACGCGATGAGCGACGTCAACCACACTTTCCGGCGCGGCCACCGCATCATGGTGCAGATCCAGAGCTCGTGGTTCCCGCTGGTGGACCTGAATCCTCAAACTTTCGTGGACATTCCAAAGGCCAAGCCCGAGGACTTCCAGAAGGCTACGCAGCGCGTGTATCACGCGCCGGCGATGTACTCCGGCGTCGAGGTGCAGGTCATGCCCGGCTTGCGCTGATTGCTTGAACGCCCGGGTTGTTAACAAATTCTGTGGATAAGCTTGTTAACAAGCCGGACTGGACAACGCTAAGCCACTGTTTTAAAAGCAAAATAGACCGCTGCGCAATTTTGTCGCAGCGGTAACTTATCCACCGCGCCGGCGTTCGAATAACTCGAAAATCCCCATACCGGCCAACATCGCCAGCACGAAAAGAAACGCTTTCGGCAAGCCCATGCCGAGTCCCACCAAGGCCGGGCCGGGACAAAAGCCCGCAATTCCCCAGCCTGCGCCGAATAATATCGACCCGATTACCAGACGGCGATCGATTTTAGTTGCAGTGGGTAATTTCAGTTCAGTGCCGAGCAAAGTCGTTTTACGACGGCCGGCATATAAAAACGCAAAAAATCCCACCGCGATGGCGCCGCACATGACGAATATCAGCGAAGGATCCCATTTTCCTGCCAAATCCAGAAAACCGAGTACTTTGGCGGGATTGGCCATGCCCGAAATAATCAAGCCGAGGCCAAATAGCAGTCCACTCAGAAATGCGATAACCATTATAAGTGCCTTATCAAGTAGACAGTAACAAAGCCGGCCGCCATGAAAACGATGGTCGCCGTGATGGAACGCGGCGACAGGCGGGATATTCCGCAAACGCCATGTCCGCTGGTACAGCCGCTACCGTATCGGGTGCCGATGCCGACCAGCAGTCCGGCAATGATTAATGCTCGGGTATCCGCCTCAGCCTGAATCTCGGGCCATGCGTAAAATACGCCATAGGCTATCGGCGCCAATATCAGCCCGAAAATAAAGGCAGCACGCCAGAGAATATCGCCGCGTGCGGGCCGCAATAATCCTCCCAAGATACCGCTGATGCCGGCAATTCGGCCATTCAGCAAGATCAGCATCGCGGCCGCTGCGCCGATGAGTATGCCGCCCAGCAGCGCGGACCATGGCGTGAAGTTCAGCGTGTCTATCGTCATCCGCTGCTCCTACGGGCGTGCGCCAGAAAGCGGCGCGAACAAGCCAATTGTTGGCATAATTTTACTCTCCCAGCAGAGCCAGAGACTCCAGCCAGGCCGGTTTCCAGGGGCGCAGGTCCGGCTGGGTGGCGAAGGCCTTCTTCAAATGCGACATCGGTACGCGATAGACATCGTTTAATCCCAAGGCCAGCGTTACCGGATTCCACAGATGGGTATTCTTCCCGGCGCGCGAATTCTTTCTGACCCGCGCACCGTCATCGCCGAATATACCGATGCCGCTCGCCAGCGACTTTTCCCAATCCAGCTTGGCCATGCCGCCGAATACGCGCAGCACTTCTTCCTTGGTAATCCCTTTGAGAATTTCCTTCGGAGGCGCCGCGACAACTTCTTCTTTCGGGTTCAATATATTTTCCAATACATTGGCTATATCCCGATGAAAGAAACGCAGCGCATCCAAAGGCATGGTGATACCCGGCGGTTTCAGTTTGAAGACTATCTTGTCCGAATCGCGCGTCATACGGATTAATACGTCGCTGCTGCCGGCGGCAAGCCGCTGGGTATCGTCGATAAAGAATATCGGTGCGGGATAGCGGGTAATTCCCTCGGCAAATAAGCCGGCATATTCCTCCGAATAATCCAGCCAGACATGGGGAGTCAAGCCTGCCTCCAACAAGCGCGCCAGGTTCCATGGCGTGCCGGTCTGTTCACTTAACCAGGAACAGGTTTCTTCGGTGGTCGCATTGTTGGGCAGTGGGCCGGATGTCATTTTCTTCTTTCAGAATTTTCGGATGCAGCAGTGTACCAATAATATGCGCGCTTTAAGCGGCGCCGTCCGCCCTCCATGACGGCGTGCCGCCGATTTTGACGCCCAGATAAATACCCAGGCGGCGCCAGGCCGGAATGCCGTCGGCCTCCGACGCCTCGCGCAGCACGCGGTTGGCGGTGGCTTCGTCGCACACCTCGTGGTGATGGTAGAGCCAGTCGTGGATCACGGCCGCCTTGTGCGAGGTGTCGCCGAACAGCAGGTACAGCACCGGCAGGCGCGGCACGCTGGCGTAGTCGGTCAGGAAGCCGGCTTCGACTTCGATCACCCGGCCGAGGATTTCAGATTGATAGCGGAACGGCGCCATCACGCGCCAGGTGCCGCGTCCGCCGGCGGCCAGGTCGTCGACGCACTCGGTGATCAGCGGGGTCAGGAAGGCGGATTTCATGGCGCCTCCGGACGGTCAAAGATGGACAGTTGGCGGCCGCGCATCACGGCGATCAGCTTGTCGGCGTATTGCGGATCGGTGGCGTAGCCGGCGGCGGCCACCGCGCGCGCGAACGCCTCGCCGCCGCGGCAGGAAAACGCCGGCTTGTAACGCGGGTTGGCCAGCAGGAAGGCGGCGTGGTCGTCGATGCAACCTTGCCAATCCGGATACTTGCGCCAGCGGGCGGGCTGCATCTGCCACTGGCCTTTGAGGAATTCGCGGGTCGGCATCAGCAGCACGTCGCCGCGCCAGGACGGATCGGCCTTGACGCCGAACAGGTTGCGGGCTTGCAGCGCCAGCTGCGACGCGCCCCAGCCGGACTCAAGTGCCGCCTCGGCGAGCGCGAAGCTGGCCGGTACCCGGGTGCGGGCGGCCGAGGCGCGGGCGGGGGGGCCGATGGCGGCGATGAAGTCGGCGGGGGTCATGGCAACTCCCCTTCCGACTCGGACGTGATCTTGCCGGTCTTCCATTCCTTCCACATGTGCCAGCACTTGTGGACGATCATCAGGCCGACGTAGAACAGGGTCGCCAGGTGGACCAGTTCCGGCAGCGTGATGCCGATGTATTCGGCGCCGACGACGGCGATGGGCGGCGCGGTCTTGGCCAGCATGGCGGCGCCGGTTTCGATGGTTTCGTGTGTCATGCGCATGTTCTCCAGGCATAAAAAAGCCACCCGAAGGTGGCTGTGGTGTTGAACGTTGGCTCTTTACTGCGGGATGCCGGCCAGGATCTGCTGCACCCGCTCCGGCGACGCCAAGATTCCGCCGCCGGGGCCGGGCGACGCCGGCTTGGCCAGGTAGGCGATGATGTCGCGCACCGAGGCCAGGTTGGGGTCGGTCGGCTTGTCGAGCTGCACCGACAGCTGGTACATGGCCCAGAACTCGGCGACCATCGGGTCTTTCGAGGCTTTGATGGCGATGCGTTCGGCGGGGGTGAAGGCCATGTACACGGTCATGGGCGTGAGCGGCGGCAGCGCGGTCGACGGGGTGAAGACTGGAGCTTCATCGACTAGCTTGCAGCTCCAGCCTATATCCACCGGCAAATCGTCCATCAGCTGGTACTGCTGCGTTCCCGCGATTGTGGAGTGGATCGCCACGGCGGGTACGGCGGCATAACCAATTCCAACGACCAGACTCTCTTTTACGAAAATCAGTTTCATGATTAAGACCCCTCCAATACGGAAACGGAACAACATACATAGGTAGCGACGGAAATCACCACAGTCTGTCCGGCGCCGATGAAATGGCTGAAGGCTATATTCGTGCCGGGAGTGCAGTACACCGTAGCAACGCCATTGATCGATAACGCACCGTTACCGCCATATGCGGAAGCCGTGATCATCAGCTTCGCGTCGACAGGCGCCGTATAAGCGAGGGTGCCCGAATTGGCCATCGCCCCGATAAATCCTGTTGTCATATATTTCTCCGCTTAGTTAATTTGACGGCGAGACTGCGGCGGCTGCGCGCCGGACAGAATCGCTTGATTGCCGACTACTACCATGCGCTGCCCCGGCGGCGAACCGGCGTTGGCGTCCACGGCGTATGGTTGGCTGAAGCCCAAGCGCAGCGTTGCGTTGCCAGTTATCTGGACCGGCACCGCCCCGCCTTGGGCCGCGCTGGCGGTGGCGACGCCAATCGGCGTTTGCGCCTGCCGGTAAGCGAAGTGCCCTTCGACGACGACCTGTGTCGGTAGAAAGCTCGCGATGAGGAAAGACATCGTATTGGCGACCTGATTGGGGAACGTCACAGGCAGCACGCGTATCCCCACGGGGGAGGCAACGTTTCCGGCGATGCTGGACGTGGCAACGGTGTTGATGAAAGGGCCGACTGGGGAATTCCCATACTTCAGATACGAAAGAGTCGCCCCAAGACCGCTGTATAAAATCACGCTGTCATTACCGTAAGCGACAGCAACAGGCGCGACGCCACTGGTTCCGGTCGACAGCGCATTGCCACCCACCATGCTGATCAAGGCTGCGCCGGCAGGCGTCAATACGTGACCGGAAACCCCCGTCGCCGAGCTGTTGCCGGTGTAGGCCAAAAATACATTTCCGGAAGACAGCAGGACAGGCTTCGCAAGCTGAGTCGACCATCCCGGACTGGGATCTATCGTGGTGTTCGTGCTGCCGAGTTGTAGCCCGGCAGCAGTGAAGACATACACATAAGGATTCTGACCACTGACGACCTCCGCCGCCATCCAATTTCCATTGGCCAGGGCCACCGCCTGCAACTGGCCATAACCAGATACCTGACTGCGTCCATTGACGGTCGTGCCTTGCTGCACACCTGCGGCATTGAACGTGGCGTAGCGCGCGACACACGGCCCCCCACTCCCCGACGAGAACGCAATGCCAAAACCGCCGCCGGTGAGTTGTACTATGCTTGTGGTGAACGATGCCGGCCCCCCGCTCAATTGCGCTGCGAGTGGGGCTGCGGCTAGCACCGTAGCACCGCCCGGCGTGAACACGCCCATATACGGAATCTGGCCGGCGCCTCCAAACAGGTCGGCGACCATCACGAAGTTGCCGTTCTGCAGGCCAAGCAGTGCCATGACTTCGTAAGAGCCGGTGCCGACCTGGCCACCGCTGCCGAATCGTGTCGCTGCGGTCGTGACATTGCCAACGTTATCGTAAATCGTAAAGTAGGTGTTGTAGCTGTTTGCCTGGCTGGCGGTCGAGATCACAAAACCGCCGCCAACCAGCGCGCAAAGACCGACGTAGCCACCGCTTGAATTGGCTTGTCCATAGGTAGGCGGCACCAGTGTCAAACCAGTAGCATCGGTGATCATGAAGACCGAGTTCCATGGCGCAGTCGCGCACCCCCAAGCGTGTACGACATTGCCATTCGACAGCACCGCCGACTTGGCGGCGGCGGGGTACGCCACTTGTTGCGGCGTTAACGTCAGTGCTGTAACGCTCACCGCACCCGTCAACCCACCGGTGAGACCGGTCTGGGAAAACACCGGCCGCAATGCGGCCCCCGCGCCAGACTTGGCCGGGTCGGTGGCCCAGTACGCCAAGCCATCGCCCCCCTGGGTGATGATGTCGCCTTGCTGCACCGCTTCGCCGGCGATCAGCGTGGTAGTGATGGCCGGCGTGGCCGACGATCCGCCGGCGCCGCCGGAATTACCTGATAAAAAACGTCCCATGATTGCTCCTATCGTCCATGTACGCGCCAGCTCACCGTGGCCGCGCTGTTAAAAATCGTCACTACCTCGCCAGTTGCCAGGGCATAGCCCGTCAGCTCCAGCTTGCCCCCAGCCGGGATCACCAGATCAGGCGGTTCGATGTAGTCGGCATTCGGAATTGGCGACGGTGCGACCACCGCCGCCGAAATACCCACCCGCACCGTCACCGCGTTAATCTGATCGCGGTTCACGGCTATCAGGTTGACCGTCATATCGCCAGGCATGGTGCCCAGCGTGGTATAGGTCGCCGCCGGGGGCGACGCTTTTGCTACATAGCTTGCCATGTTGTCCTCTTAGAGTTGGCCGTAAAAATACATGTCAGAAACCTGCACCTTGTTGTTATTGCTGATGACCGACAGCAGCGACGTGTTGACGCTGCTGACCGCCGCCGCCACGAAGGCAGAACTGGCCGCCTTCTGGCTGCTGTCGCCCGGCGCCGGCGTCGGTACCGTCGGCGTGCCGGTGAAGGCCGGGCTGTTGAGCGGCGCGGCCTGCGGCAACGCCAGCGTCAGGAACGGCGCCCCCGCCACCGGCACGATGTTCGGCGCCGGCACCGTGGTCATGCCGTAGTCCACCTGCACGCTGTAGGCGCCGATCCAGCCGGCGTCGGCCGTCGGCGTCACTTGCGAACCGGTGTTGGCCATCGCGCCGGCCTTGACCTGTACCGCGCATTTGCCGCAACGGATGGTCATGCTGGACGTGCCCAAACCACCCGGGCCGCTGTAGGGGATGGCCGGATTGCTGGCGTTATAAAACGGCAGCACCAGCGCACCCGTATCGACCTCCTGGAACTGCACCTGCACCAGGTAGTTGATCGACTTGCCGGCCGTGCCAGGCGCCGGCACGGGCAGCGCGATCGGGTCGGCCAGGATGCCCTGCTTGAGCACCTGGCGCGCATCGACGCCCAGCGACGAATACGGCGTCGCGTCGACCGCCGCCATTTGATACACCTGGCCGGCGGCGATCGCCGCCGTCAGGCCCGTGCCCGGCGTGCACGCCAGGCCTTGCAACACCGGCGCCGTGCCCAGCACGGCCTGGGCGAGTTTGGCGAGACCGACCATGGCGAACTTGTTGCCGTTCAAAATGTCGGTCTCGATCAGTTCCTCACCGTTATAAACAGTTGCGCGATCCATACTGCTCCTGAAAGAAAAAAGGCCGCGGGTAGCGGCCTTGTGGATAAAAAAACGCGGCAGCCCTTACAGCAGCTGCACCCAGACCGTCACGTTATGCGGCCGCACCGCGTCGATGGCGGCGTAGATGTCGGCGTCGGCGATGCCATATTGCGGCGTGCCCGGCAGCGGCCGGTACACCTTGACGAAACACTCGTAAGGCGTCGTGCTCAGCGTGCCGTAACGGCCCCGGCCGTAGAAACCGGTGGGCTGGCCATACGCGCCGTAATCCTGCGGCCGCCCCGACTCGATCAGGATGGGCGTGCGGCCGGTGATGTCCTGGCACAGCTTGACCACACCGGCGCGCGTGCCCCGCTCGCGGAAGATGTTGGCCTGGATCGCGGTCCGGTAGCTTTGGTCGGTCTGGTACGGCTGGCGCTGCAAACCAAGGCCGAAGAAGTCGCCCGCGATCATGTCCAGCCAGCCGTCGCTGGCGGTCAGCAGCCGGCTTTGCTGCCTGACGTAGGCCAGCAGCGCATACACGAAGGACCAGCTTGCCGCCCAGCCGGACAGCAAGGCGTCCAGCACCGGCGTGCTGTCGCTGAACCAGGTGGGCAGCGTGGCCTTCAGGCGGGCGACGATGTCGCCGTTGTCCCCGGCCGCCATCAGGACACCGTCACGGTCGAGAACTTCAGCACCTGCCGCGCCGTCACCGCGACGTCGGCGCTGCCGCCGTTGAGCTGCATCGCCGTCACATTGGTGACGCCGGGCGAGGTGTCGTAAGCCACCTGCGCCAGCCGGGTGTAGGTCAGCGTCTGCCCCAGCGCCAGCGCGTTGATGTAGTTCTGGATCGCGGCCTGCACCTGGCCGCGCGTGGCGACGGTGTCGTAGCCGGCAGCCAGCGTCACCGCCAGCGAGACGGCGACCGGCACGATCACCGGCGTGTACACGCCGAAGCGCGTGGTGATCGCCCGCACCGCTTCGATGGCGCTGCTGACGGCGTTGATGAAGGCCGCCGACGGCGCACCGGAGCCGTCGTCCACCACCACGTAGAAGTAGCCCAGATCGGCCGTGCCGTTGTACTGCTGGTTCTCGGTGATGGTGTAGACCGCGCCCGGCTGCACCGAGCTGATCGCGTAGCCGATCGCGGCCCGGGTGGCGCGCGACAGCGAGGCGATATAGACGACGAAGCGGGTCCGCAGCGCGGCGTCGGTTTCGGCGTCGGCGCCGCCGGAGAACGACAGCGCGTTGCTGACGGTGTCGACATACGTCACCGCCTGCGACAGCACGCTGACCTGGCCGGCGCCGGCGTTGCCCGCCGCCTCGGCGACGTTGGCGCGCACCGGCACCGTCAGGCTGGGCACGCCGGCCGCCAGCACATAGCCGTCCGCCGTCCAGGCCGGGTGGCTGGTGTCGGCCGCGACGGTGTAGCTGCGGCTGCCGTCGGCCGTGCGCACCTGCGTGCTGAACGGGATCAGCGCCTGGCTGGTCGGCGTGAAGCGGGCGAAGGTGACGGCGCCCACCGCCGGCAGGGCCGGCAGGCGCGCCAGGCCGTAGTCGGCGATCCAGCTGTCGAGATCGGCGTCGCTGGCGGTCGCGGCGCGCATCGTCGACAGCAGTTGCACCGCGATGGCCTGCAGCCACAGGCCGAGGGCGGCGTTGGTTTCCACCAGCGCGCGCAGCATGGAGCCGACGGTGAAGTCGATCAGGCTGGACGTCTTGGCCTGGATCGCGGCCACCTGGTCGGCAACCAGCGTGGAGAAGGTCTTGGTAGTGATAGTCATGGCTTACCTGTTGATGTTGAATGCCAGATTGACCGGCTGCCGGACCTCGGCATCGACGTACTGGATGCGCACGCTGATGCCGTGGTCGATGGGACTGATCAGGATGACCGGATCAGGCTGGTGTGAGACGATGGTCTCGTTAAACAATTGCTCGCGGATCAGCGCGCGCAGGCGGCCGGCGTCCAGCGTCTTGCCGATTTCCTGCGAGGCGCCGGCGCCGTAGTCCAGGTGCCAGAGGTAGTCGCCGGCGTTGGTCAGCAGGCGCCGCAGGATGCGCTGCTGGCCTTCCAGCGTGCCGCTGCTCAATGCCAGGTCGCCGGTGACGGACAGCGCCAGATCGCCGCCGATGTAGTGGGAAAGATCGCTCACACCGGTGCTCCCGTCATCCCCGGGCCGGACTGCACGCCGGGATGGGTATGGGTGCGCAGGCTGACGCCGGAGCCGCGGACGTCGCCTGCCACGGTGAGCTTGCCATCCACGCTGGCGTCGGCGCTGACAGCCAGCTTGCCGGTGATGGACGCATCGGCGCTGACGGCCAGCTTGCCGCTGATGGTGGCGTCACCGCTGAGCTTGAACGTGCCGCTGTGGTTCCAGCTCGACGCCGCCGACGTGATGCTGCCGTCGCCGTTGAGCGTGATGCTGGCGCCGTGGCCGTCGCTGAACACTGCGGCGCCGCTGTTGAGCAGCTTGAACTGCGCGCCGTTCTTGTGCACGGCCCACAGCTCGCCGCTGGGCGCCGGCAGCGGCCGCGCCTGGTCGCTGTAGAAGCGGCCGACGATCAGGCCGGCGTCCATGCTGGCCTCCTGGAATTCCAGCTGCACCGTGTCGCCCGAGGTCGGCGGGCAGAACAGGCCCCAGCCGTTGCCGCTCCAGGCGCTGGTGATCGGCAGCCAGCCGATCTCCACGCCTTCCGGCTGCAGCAGCACCTTGGCGCTGTAGGTGTTGGGGTCGTAGCTGGTGACGGTGCCGATGCGGGTGCGCGCCAGGCCCTGCCCGGCCGTCTGCGACACCAGCCGGATACTGTTGATGAGTGTGTTCATGCGAGGTTCTCCGTTCACGAGTTCGGGGTTTGGTTCTTGGCGGCCACGCTCATGCGGAAGCCGCCGTCGTAGGCGTACTGGCGCGTGACCGAGGCCGTGTAATATGCCTGGTCGAAGGCGCTGCCGGTGCCCGTCACCTGAATCAGGCTGGTGGGCATCAGCAGCACATCGCCCGGCAGTTCGGCCGACAGGCTCATTTCGTGCGCCGACAATTCCTGCAGGATGGCCTTGGCCTTGGCTTGCGCCCGGCTGGCGTCCAGGTTGGGAAAAGTGCGCACGTACTCTTGCGGCTCGCCGCCGAACGGCACGGCCACGCCGCCCTGCTGCTGCACGCGCTTGCGCTCGGCCACTTCGCTGACCGCCTGGTTGGTCTTGCTGTTGAACGACAAGACCTTGACGCGCAAATCCTTGGCCAGCGACAGGTTGCGCTGGAAGCTCAGCTCCATCGCGTTCGATGCCGCAGCGCCGCCATCGGCCGGCGGCGCCTGCCAGTGCAGCACGTACGGGTCGGCGCTCTTGGCCACGCGCGGCTCGAAATGCAGCTCGCGTCCGCGCACATAGGCCTGGTAGCCTTCGTACTGCGCCAGCTTGGTGACGATGTCCCAGTACGTCACGTCCGACGCCACCAGCGCCTTGACGATCTGGTAGTAGCCGCCGGCCGCCACCGTGGTCGGCGTCACCACCGGCGTCAGGCCCTGGGCCTTGGCGATCTGGGTCACGACGTCGGACGCCACCAGCTGGCCGCTGCTGAACACCTTGGTACGCTTGAAGTCGATCAGCCTGGCGCTGAGATCGCGGCCCGTCAGCACTATGGTGTTGGCGCCGGGGTCGATCTCGATCTCGTCGGCGCAGCCCAGCAGGAAGCTGGTCAGGTCGGACTTGCGCGGGGTGTCCGGATCGTCCGGGAAGCCCAGCAGGAACTCCAGCTCCAGCTGTTCCTGGCGCGACCAGAAATCCACACCGCGCCCGGGCGGCTGGGCCGACAGCAGCATGGTCAGATGAAAGGTGTCGGCCTGGAAGAAGGCGTTGTTGACCACCTCGAAGCTGTGGACGCCGCTCAAGGGCACGCCGTTGGCATACACCATGCCGCGCGGCCGGCTGCCGCTGCTGGTTGCTTGTGCCTGGTTGATCATTGGACGGGTGCTCCACCGGTATCCGCCGGCGACGGCGGCACCGCCACGCTCTGCACCCCTTTGACGTTGGGGTCCGTGACCTTGTTGGCCTGGGCGATGGCGATCCACTTGGTGGCGTCGCCGTAGGTTTTGGCGGCCAGCTTGAACAGGTTCTCGCCGCCGACCACCACTTTCTGCAAGGACGTCACCGCCCCCGATGCGCGCGTCAGGTTGCTTTCGATGCGGCCGACCACGGCCTGCAACTGGTGCAGGTCCGGCAGCTTGACGGCCGCGTCCAGTTGCTTGGTCAGCCTGGCGGCCTGCTGCGCGACAGGGTTGTTGGGCAGGATGCCGCCCAGCGTGGTAACAGTCTGCAGCACCGCCCCGGCCTCGGCGATCATGCCCTTGACCTGGGTGGCGACGCCGCGCACCGGTTCCAGCACGCCGTTGATGGCCTTGCTGCCGGCCTGGACGAAATCGGCGACCGACTTGATGCTGTCGTTCATCGTCTTCATCAAGCCGGTCAGTTTCGGATCGCCGACCTTGGCGGCGATGGCGCCGGCCTTGGCGACGTCGGCGCTGATGGCGGCGTTCAGGTCGGCGGCCTTGGCGGCCGGCCGCGGCCGGGTGCTGTCTTCGATCACGTCCAGCTCCAGCGTATAGCGCAAGCGGTAGCGCTGCTCGACGCTGTACTGGAAGCTCTTGACGATGACGCGGAACTTGTATTCGAAGAAGGCCAGCTGCTGCGGCTTGCCTTCCACCCGCATCAGGTCGATGGCGCGGGCGCGCTGCAGCGCCGTGGCGCCGAGGAACACGCCGCTCCATTGGATGGCTTGGTCCTCGGCGCCCATCGCTTGCACCACGCGCGCGCCGCCAGGCAGCTGGTGCGCCACCAGCTGCTGCTTGCCGCCGAGCGGGATGCTCTCCGGGATCTCAAAGTCCTGGAAGGTTTCGCTGCCCAGGGTCAGGGTAAATGCTGTGTTGGCCATGATGTCTATCCTGCGTAAGCGACCGACGGAGCGTGCATGCTGCCGTCGTGAGTGTTGGGGCCGGTTGGCGGCCGCGCCATGCGCGTGCCCGCCTCCTGGAAGATGCGGGTGGTGATGTTGCGATAGTCAAGCTTGTTTTCGACCTTGAACACCGGCGCCGGCATCGGCGGCGGCACCGGGCTGAAGGTCTGGTAAGGCACGGCGGGCGACAGCTTGACGGGTGCCGGAGTGCCCGCACGCAGCGGCGCCGAGCCGACCAGATAAGGCCCGGATGCAGCGAATGGCGGCCGCACAGCCGACTGCGCATCCGGCGTCTCCGGCTTGGGCGGCGGTTTGCGCAACACGAGGTATAACAGGCCAGCCAACGCGGCCACCAACAGGCCGATCGGTGAAACAAGCGCCCCGAGCACGACACCCACAGGCGCCAGCGCCGCCACGATGATGGTGCCCGCCGTGGCCAGCCCGCCCAGGCAGGCGGTCAGCATGCTGACCGTGCCGCCGATCGCCAGCGCGGCGGCCAGCAGGCCGAAGCCGTAGACCAGCCCCGTAGTCAGCCCCGGATACTCCTCCAGCAGCGCGCCCAGCTTGTCGAGGCCGTGCGCCAGCGACGTCAGGCCTCCGACGACGCGCGGCAGGTAGGCGCTGCCGATCACCGTCAGCAGATTCTTCCAGGCCTGCGCCGCCGCCATTTCCGCACCCTTCGGCGATTGCAGCGCACTCTGATAGGCGCCGCCGTAGCCACCGGCCTTCTGGTAAGCCTGCGCCTGGTTTTGCAGGCGCGGCTGGTTGACGATCTGGTCGCCCAGGAAACGCGCGGTCGGCTGGTCGAATTTCTTCTCCAGCAACGACGCCATCTGCTCGTTGCCGATCTTGCCGTATTTTTTGCGCATGGCCGGCACCAGCACCTCGCCGATGAACTTGTCCGGCCGGTGCGCCATCAGCCCGGCGTTGGCCGCGCTCAGGCCGGCGGGGCCGGGATGGCCCTTGCCCTGCGCCTGCAACAGGCCCAGCTGGGACAGAAAGCCCTTGGCCTTGCCGTCCATGCCGCCTCCCACCAGCGTCGCGTAGGCGGCCTGGCCGTTGGCGCCGGCCGTTTCGCCCGACGATTGCGCCATGTAGGCGGAAAACTGGCCGTACAAATATTCCTTGTCGTAGTGCTGGTAGGCTTGCTTGCCGGCCTTGCCGGCCGCAACGAATTCCGCACCGCCGACCTTGCCGCCGCTGGCGAGGCTTACCCGCGATTGCAAGTCCAGCTCCTCGCGCAGCGCCGGTGCGGAAGCACTCAGGTTGCCGCCGCGCAGCGACAGGGCCTTGGCGGCGTTGACCGTCTGGCCCTCGACCTCCTTGCCGCCGTTGGCGGCGGTGGCCGCGAAAGCGTACTGGGCAAAGTCGCCGGACAGCGCCAGCGATTGCGGCAGATCGCCCAGCACGCCATGCAGTTCGCGCACGCGGGTGATGTTGTCGGCGATGCCGCTGCCCAGCACCTGGTGCGACACGGCGGCGGCCTTGGCGTAGACGTCGGCGTTGGCTTGCGCGCCCAGGTTGAGCGTCTCGAAATTCGCCTGGGCCTGGGCGGCCTTGGCGGCTTCCTCATACGGCTTCTTGAGCTGTTCAAACATGCCCAAGCCCACGCCGGCCACGCCCTTGCCGAACGCGCCCTTCTCCTTGATTTTCTTGAACGCCTCTTCCAGCCCTGCCATGCCGGTCTTGGTCTTCCTGGCGGCGTCGTCGACGTCCTTGAGCCGCTTGGCGAGATCGATCAGCGCCTGGCCGGTCTCGGTTGTCAGCCGCAGATTGATCATTGAAATGTATGGTCCTGCCATGGGAACTCCTGTAGATCGCGCCCTTACTTCCTGGGCATCCAACGCATCGCGGCGAAATCGAATTCGCCGCCCTCTTGCTCGCCCAGGGCAATCGCCCAGGCAGTGCCGACTTCTTCCGGCAGGCTCAACGCCACATCGAACGGAACCCCGTTCTTCACCAGGTACACCACCGTGGCGAATGCGGGGTTCCGTGCTAGTTTTTTACGGCGGCCTCGGACACGGCAACGCCGGCCTGCTCCGCCACGTGGTGCATGACGGCACTGACGCCGTCCTCGCCCAGGCGCGAGATCAGCGCTTCGAGCTCGCGCTTGGTCGATGGCGGCGGCTGGTCGTCGCCGTCGATGTGCGTCACCCACAGCAGCGGCATGACCATGCCCATGTAGACCTCGTTGCGCGCCGCAGCGCCGACCGTCTCGACGATCTGGTACTGGCGCAGCACGTTCGGCTTCTTCAGGCCGATGCGCAGGCCGCCGGCGGCGACGGTGGCGACCGCATTGGCGGCCTTGACGATGTCGTCCGACACCGTCTCGATGGAAATAGTTGGTTTGTTCATTGCAGTTCCTGTTCGATAAAAAATGGCGCGCGGCCGAATGGACGCGCGCCTTGCAGCACCGGGCTTACTGGACTTTCAAGCGGCGCGAGGCCATGAATTCCAGTTTCATCTTGACGGTCTTGTCGCCTTCGCGGGCACCCAGCTCGGTCAGCTTGTAGACCACTTTTTCATAGCGGTACTGCGAGACGCCGCCGTTGGGTTCCTGGATGGTTTCCTGGATGAAGCCGTACGGCACGTTCATGCCGTTGTAGTAATTGGCTTCGGCCTGGGCCCAGAAATCGTCCAGCGTGCTGTCGAAGCGGTCGATTTCGAACGAACCCTTCCAGCCGTTGTGCGTGACCGTGTGGCGCGCTTCGCCGTCCAGGCCGGTGCGCTTTTCCTCGGTGGTGACGGGTTGGGCGTCGAACTTCATGATCGCCGTGGTGGGAATGTTCAAGTTGCCGGTGGCCGTCGTGATGACGACGCGGATGTCCTTGCCCAGGGTTTGGTTTGCTGCCGACATATGTCGCTCCAAATAAAAAAGCCGCCCTCAGGCGGCATGGATGAAAGTGAAAACCGCCTTAGTTGGCGGCCACGGTGCTGGTGCGGGCGACCTGCACCGACTGGCCGCCCTCCATATTGATCAGGAACTTCTCGACCACCGACAGGTACTGCACCTTGGCGTCCATCTGCATGTAGCCGGTGGCGATGCGCGGAACCAGGTTGTTGCTCAGGTCGCAGATGGTGGAGAAGTCCGCCACCTGGCCCTGCTGCCGCATATTGGCCAGGAAGGCGTCGACCGTGGCCTTGGCCTGCAGGCGGGTCGGATCGTCGGCACGGCTGGACTGCAAACGGCCGACGAACTTGCCCATGCCGGTGTTGAGCGTGTAGGCGATGTAGTTGGTCATGCGGGTGTAGTTGTCGCCGTTCGTGACCGGGTTGGACGAGGTGTTGTGGCCGAAGCGCGCACCGAAGTAAGCGCCGCCCGGCACCGGATTGGCGATCACATCGATGCCCGCCTGGCCCAGCACTTGCAGCTCGGCCGCCGAGTAGGCGCGGTTCTGCAGGCTGCGCTGGGTGGCGACGATGCCGTACAGCGCCTTGTTCAGGCTGGACTGCTCCGGCGACAGGTTGGCCAGCAGGCCGGCCACGAACGCCTGCGGCGAGATGACGCGGGTGATGGCGTTGACCGGATCGCTCCAGTAGACCCAGTCGCCCAGCAGCAGCTTGAACGCATACGAATCGATGTTGGCCGCCGCCTTGGCCGCCGCCGCAGCCGCCGGGGTGTCGCCCTGCGGCGTCACGCCGACCATGTAGATGCCCTCGGACAGGCCGAACGCAGCCTGCGCCGCGAAGGTGCTGATGTCGTCGCAATCGGTCAGCATGGCCACCGCCGCGCCGGAACTGCGCAGGCTGTACATGCCGGTGCGGCTGCCCAGGTCGGAACCGAGCAGCAGCGCGCCGGTGATGTTGTTGGCGCCGTCGGTGCCGCCGGCGAAGTTCGAGCTGGCATACGCCGGCACGCCGACCGCCGCGCCGGCCACCGCCGACACCAGCACCGACGCCGGACGCGCGACGCTGTTGCCGTTGTTGATGGCCGCCGCCATATTCACCCACAGCGCATTGCCGGCGCCGGGGATGTTGTCGAATACCTCGGGCGCGAAGCCCGACAGCGCCAGCGTCACCTTGGCGGTGCCGGTCTGGCTGCCGGCGGCGATGGTGGCCTGCAGGCTGTTGCCCAGCGAACCGGTGTACTTGCCGCTCAGCGTCAGCGCCGGGGTGCCGGCCACGCCGCCGGCCAGCGTGGCGCCGGACGCGGTGGCGCCCGCCACGGTGGTGGCCACGGTCAGCGTATTGCCGGCCACGCCGGGCAGCAGCGCCGCCAGGTTCAGCGTATTGGCATTGAGCGCAAAGGTGAACTTGTCGATGTTGACGTCCAGCGAAGCCTGCAGGAAGGCCAGCAGCGTCGCCAGCGTCGCGCTCAGCGAGGCGCCGATGTTGACCTGGTTGCCGACCGCGCCGCTGGCGACGAACGTCACCACGGTGCCGGCCAGCGTCAGCGTGGTGGCGGCCACCGGATTGGCGGTGAACGCCACCGAACCGGTGGCGGCGATGCCGGCCGACTGGATGGCCGCGGTGGCGGCCGTGTCGGTGCCGTCGGTCACGCGCACGCAGCGCATGCTGGCGGCGCCCTGCTGGACCGCGGCCGCCAGGGCGGTGCCCATGTCGTACTTGCGGTTTTGCAGCGAGCCGTGGATGCGCGCATAGTCGGCGGTGCTGCCCACCGGCGACGCGGAATTGACCGGGCCCCACTGGGCGGTGCCGACAATGCCGAGCACATTGGTCGGTACGCCATTCAGCAGTGACACGCTGGGCGGCACTATCTGTACGTAGAGATCTGGAACGATCAGCGCCGTGGTGTTGATGGCGCCTTGCTGTGATACCGGCATGTAAGCCTCCTAAAAATAAAAAAAGCCCGCACATGGCGGGCAAGAAAGCAGGTGGAAGACGGCGTTACGAATACAGCGTCGTCGCGCCGTACTGCCCACCTGTTGCGAACTGCATCGCGACGCCGAGCTGCTCGGCGACGATCTGGGTTGCGCTGGCACTATCCGTGATGGCGTACTCCACGGCATAGAGAATATCGCGACGGAAAATGGTGGCATTTTCCATCGCATCGTTTTGCACGCTGCGCTTGTAGCGCAAGGTGCCGCTGGTGCCGTCGGCCAGCGCGACGCGCCAGGCGCCGGCCAGCGCCACGTCGATGGCGGCGGCCAGCGGATCGCGCGCGGCGGCGCTATTGGCCCAGACCGAAATCTGGAACACTTTTTCCTGCCGGCGCAGCACGCGCATATTGCTGCCGCCGACGCCGACCCGCGCCACCAGCTTGCGCACGCCCGGCACGCTGACGACGGCGCCGACATTGCTGGCCGGACGCAGCGCATTGAGCAGCGCGGCCAGGCCGGTGGCGACGGCGGTCGGCGTATCGCCGGCGCGCACCGCGTAGACCACCGGCAGGCCGTCCGCCAGCACGGCGGCGTTCTGCCCCGCCGCCGGCGTACCCGCCACCGTCACGGTGCCGGCGCCTACCGTCAGGCTCAGCGTGGAGGCCGGTATGGCTTGCGCCATCCAGTCGCTGCAGGCCGGTTGCGTGACTCGTTCGGTGGCGGTCGGGAATACCGACACGTGGGCCTTGCCGGCGCTCAGGTCGGCGTTGAGCGTGGCGGCGTTGGGCCAGCCGGCGTAGATCACGGCGGTAACGCCCGTGACGGAGGCAGCGCCGGTACCGTTGGGATAAACGGCGGCGCTGATCGCCGCCACCAGCGCTAGTGCGACATCAGTTTGATCGGCCATGGAGTTCACCAGAAAAGAAAGGGAGGAAGCGGCGCGAGGAAAAACTGCCGCAGAAATGCAAAAACCCGCACTGGGCGGGTTTTTGACGTACTTCTTGAACTTATCAAAGTGAGACCTATTCTCTGCGTGTTTTGCGGAACGGTCAAGCACTTTTTTAAAAATCGATCATTTTTGTTTGTTGCAGCAGTTCGCCGACGGCGATCCACGCCTTGTGCTCGGCGCCGCTGACGGCCGGCATGCGGCCCTTGGCCGGCGCGCCCTTCAGCCAACGCACCAGCTTGGCGTTGTGCGCGCTGGCGGTGTCGCGATGCACGCCGCACTGGTCGGCCAGGTCGGCCAGGTTGTGCTTGACGCCGAAGCAGCGCTCGATGATGCCGCGACGCAGCAGGTAGTGCGACAGCAGGCCGGACATCTCGCCCAGCGCGCGCTCGGTCAGGAACAGGATGGCGTCGACCCACACCTTGTTCGGCTTGGAGCCGGCGCAGCAGTTGCGGCCGCAATCGCAAGGCACGGCCGGCGGCGCCACGCGCGCGATCAGGATGTGCATCAGCAGCGGATCGAGGCGGTCGAGCTCGGCCCTTATCATGCCGGCCTGGGCCGCGCCATCGAGGCCGCCCAGGCCCTTCCCTTCCCTGGTCGGTCCGGAGGCCATGCGCGCCATCATGGACTTGTCGTACTGCTGGCCGGAGAAATTGAATGCGAAAACCAGCGCGGCGTGCGCGCTGCTGAACAGTGCTTCTTCTTCGATGATGAACATAGATCTGTGCTCCTTAAGTGTTGCTGGTATTGGTTGGGTTGTTCTTCAACAGCGCCTTGATTGCCTGCAGCCGCATGCGGGCGGTGTGCACATCGGTCAGCGCCTGGCCGGGCGCCGGCAGCGCGGGCACCGGGCGCGGTACGTCGGCCAGTTCGTGCTCGTGCGCCAGCTTGGCGGTCAGGATGCGGGTCCAGCGGGCGCGGGCGTTCGGCCAGGCCAGCGCGCGCAGATCGGCAAAGGTAAATTCGACGGCGGCCCAGTACAGCGCCTTGCACGGCCAGTGGTCGTCGCCGAAGGCGCGGCGGCTGACCTGGCACTGCGCCTCGGCGAACATGGCCTCGGCATCCGTCGGCGGCCGGCACAGCTGCAGGAATTCCGGCAGCGTGGGCGGCCACGGCCGGGCCAGGCAGGCGGCCACGCCGCGCCGCACTTCGCCCACCGACATCCCGGCCAGCTTGCTGCGCCAGTTCTCCTTGACGCCGCGCACGTCGGTGCCGCGCCACAGGTCGGCCAGGCGGCTGCCGTACAGCAGTTCGAATTCCGCGAACAGGCGCTCCACGCTATCCGACGAGACGGGCTTGGCCGTCGATGGTGTGCTGCTCGCCGCCGCCGTGACGGCCCGTGAGTTGGTCAAGTACGCGCTGGCGTTCTGCATGGGTTCCTCCGAAAGATGGTTGGGCGGGCTTGCCGGGGTTGCGCACCAAGTCGCTCAAGACCGGCAGGAAATAAGCGGCGCTGAAATGTTCGCCGGGATGGGCGCGCAGCTTCTGCGCCACCACGGCGACGATGAACTCATCGTCCAGCCGCTGCAGCACCGGCGCCCAGCCCGGCTTGGCGAACAGGCCGGGCGCGGCGGCAATGCCGAGCTGGCGCAGTCGCCGGCACAGCTCGCCGATGCGGGACATGGGCGGTGGCGGAGCGTCGTCTGCGGCCTGTGCTCTGGCTGGTAAACTTTTCCCTGTCTCTGTCCCTGTCTCTGTCTCTTGGAAGGCCGGTCCCGGGGGACAGGCGCGGGACAGCGGCGCGCCGTCGTCGGCCAGGAATGCTTCCAGCGTGGGGAACGGCAAGTCCTGGCCATGGCGCTGGTTGTGCTTCTTGATGCGCGCGCACTCGGTCTTCCAGCGCTGGGCGCGCTTGGCCTGCCAGGCTTCGTTGGCCTTCTCCGCCACGATGGGGTGGTACAGGCGGCCGTCCGCGCACTTGATCCAGCCGTGCAGCGCGCCGGCGCGCAGCTTGCTCCACTCCCGGACGACGCGTCCGTAGCCGGCCAGCTGCGCCAGCACCACGTCGTCGTCGGGAATGCTGGCGGCGGGGATCTGATGCCACGACGCGCACCACAGCAGCACGGCGGCGCGGAACTCGTCGCCGCTGACGATGGCCGAGATATCGCTGTCGCGCAGCCGCAGCACATCGAGCGGCATGAAGGTGAAGTCGCGCAGGTCGCAGTCGCCCGGCGTCAGCGGCATGGGCAGGTGGTTGGAACGTGGGAAATTCGAAATATTTTTATTCATGGACACAGAATATACGCGAATGGATAGGCAATCAATACCTGAATGAATAAATTATTGCGTATTTTTATTCATGCACGTATAGTTCGTGCCATGGATATCGCAAGCAGACTCGATGAAGCTATGAAAGAGGCTGGGTTCACCACCCAGAGCGCCCTCGCGCGCGCCTCCGGCGTACCGCAGCCGACGATCAACCGCATACTCAAGGGCGTGGGCAAGAAAGGCCCGGAGACGCAGACGCTGGCCCAGCTGGCGGCGACCTGCAATGTCAGGTTCGAATGGTTGCACGAAGGCCGCGAGCCGAGGGAGCGCAGCGGCGGCGTCGAACGGGAGTATCGGCAGGTGGTGGTGGCGGATGCGGGCGATCCAGATTTTTACGAAATTCGCAAAGTGCAACTTCAGCTATCGGCAGGTATGACGGGTTTTCAGACTGTTCCAGAGATTTACGACGGTAGCAAATTAAGCGTTTCCAAGAACTGGGCCGACCGCCACGGCTACATCCCCGAACGGCTGATCGCCATCGCGGTCAAAGGCGAGAGCATGGAGCCCAATCTGTACGCGGGCGACCTGGTGATCATCAACACCGCAGACACGGCGATGGAGGATGGCGTGGTGTTTGCGGTCAACTACGAAGGCCAGGCCGTGGTCAAGCGCCTGACGCGCGACCGCGGCGACTGGTGGCTGACCTCGGACAACCAGGACCAGCAACGCCACCGCCGCAAGAGCTGCCGCGAGGGTGAGTGCATCATCATCGGGCGCGTGGTGCGGCGGGAGACGGACCGGATTTAAGGTCTCAAGCGGTGGTAGAAACTGCGGCCTCAGAGCAGAGTTCCGGCCGCAGAAATTGCAGCGCATCCAGCGGCAAGCCAAGGCGCACCGGCCCAAGCGGCGTATCGCTTGCCACCAGGCAGGTCGCAAGCAACCGGGACAAAAGAGAACGTGCGGTACGCTCGCTTCCAGGCTGGGCAACACCCTGCCCGCGAAACAAACTTACTCCGTTGCGAAGTATGCGCACTCCACCGCATCAAGCGAAATCGGCGACGAGAACGTCACAACAGCCGGCTCAACTTCGCGCACATGGCCCAGCATGTGTGCCGACACATACACGGTGCGATCCAATATCCTGCCTTTGAAATAATTGGATGCCCGTGCAAAAGCCGCGGCACGAACCAAATAGTGGACCTGGCCGGAAATCGCCGGCATGCCGATGCGCGCTGGATCAACCGCTTTCAACTTCGTCTCCCCCAATATGCGCTCGGCATTCATCAATTGCTCACCGCTGAGTCGAACCAAGGACTCAACGGCAACAGACGGAGGGACCGGCTTGATGGATTTTCCAGAGCATAAGGCATCTGCAGACATCGCTGCTCCAGAAAGCCCCAAGATCATTAAGGTCAGCAATATATTTTTCAAACTTGGCATGGCCCTATCAGCAACGCAGCCGGGCGAAACGCACCACGGCTAAAATCTGTACAGCGGGTGGAAATGGAATCTGGCCTGCCCAGCAGGAATCGAACCTGCGACCCTCAGCTTAGAAGGCTGATGCTCTATCCAACTGAGCTATGGGCAGATATATCGCGACGAGAACACGTCGCGGAAATGAAAAACGGGCTGTCTTTCGACAACCCGTTTTAAAAGTTCTTGGTCGGAGTACAAGGATTCGAACCTTGGACCCCCTGGTCCCAAACCAGGTGCGCTACCGGGCTGCGCCACACTCCGAAGACAGTATTCTAACGCCTGCCCCTCCCTACGTCAATGACAGGCAGGCGATTTATTACACTGTTGAAATTTTACGCTGCCAGTTGCGCTTCCACCTTGTCGGCGATGCGGCGCGCCATCGACTGCGCATCGTCGGCGTTACGTGCTTCGACCATCACGCGTATCAACGGTTCCGTGCCGGAGGCGCGGATCAGCACGCGGCCGCTGTCGCCCAGCTCGCGCTCGACCAATTCCTTTTCCGCGACCATGGCGGCGTTCTTGGTCCAGTCGAAGCCTGGCGAGACGCGCACGTTGACCAGCGTCTGCGGGAAGATCACCAGGTCGCCGGCGCACTGCTCCAGCGACTTGCCGGCGCGCTTCAACGCCGACAGCACCTGCAACGCGGAGATGATGCCGTCGCCGGTGGTGTGCTTGTCCAGGCACAGCAGGTGGCCGGAGCCCTCGCCGCCCAGCAGCCAGCCCTTGTCCTTCATCACTTCCAGCACGTAGCGGTCGCCGACCTTGGCGCGCGCGAAACCGATGCCCCTCTCTTTCAGCGCCACTTCGACCGCCATATTGGTCATCAGCGTGCCGACCGCGCCAGCCACGGGGCCGGTCGCCAGGCGGTCCATCACCATCAGGTACAGCAGCTCGTCGCCGTTGTACAGGCGGCCGTTGGCGTCGCACATGATCAGGCGGTCGGCGTCGCCGTCCAGCGCGATGCCGAGGTCGGCGCCGTGGGCGCGCACGGCGGCGGCCATGGCGTCCGGCGCGGTGGCGCCGTGGCCCAGGTTGATGTTGAAGCCGTCCGGCTTGTTGCCGATGGCGATGACTTCAGCGCCCAGCTCGTGGAACACGTGCGGCGCGATATTGTAGGCGGCGCCGTGGGCGCAATCGACCACCAGCTTCAGGCCGCGCAGGTCCAGCTCGTTCGGGAAGGTGCTCTTGCAGAATTCGATGTAGCGGCCCTGCGCATCGTCCAGGCGCTTGGCGCGGCCCAGCTTTTCCGAGGCCACGCAAGCCATCGGCTCGTCCAGCGCGGCTTCGATTTCCAGCTCGACCGAGTCCGGCAGCTTGGTGCCCTGGCCGGAGAAGAATTTGATGCCGTTGTCCTGGAACGGGTTGTGCGAAGCCGAGATCACCACGCCGGCCGACAGGCGCAGCGCGCGCGTCAGGTAGGCGATGGCCGGGGTCGGCATCGGGCCGGCCAGCATGACATCCACGCCGGCGGCCGAAAAGCCCGCCTCCAGCGCAGCTTCCAGCATGTAGCCGGAAATGCGCGTGTCCTTGCCGATCAAAACAGTCGGCCGGGCCGAGCCGCTACGGCTGCCCGCCAGCACCTTGCCGGCCGCGTAACCGAGACGCATGACGAAGTCCGGCGTGATCGGCGATACGCCCACCAGGCCGCGGATGCCGTCAGTTCCAAAATATTTACGTGACATTGTGTATTCTCTTTATCGTTGTAGGTTAAATCCTGCCTGCCATACTTTTAGCGCATCCACCGTTTCCGCCACATCGTGCACGCGCACGATCAGCGCGCCCTGCGCCACCGCCGCCAGTGCGCCGCCGACGCTGCCGGCCATGCGCTGCTCGACCGGTTTGCCCGTCACCGCGCCCACCATGGACTTGCGCGACAGGCCGGCCAGCAGCGGCACATCCAGCTCCGCGATCAATTGCCCGGTGGCTTTCAACAAGGCGTAATTATGCTCCACAGTCTTGCCAAATCCAAAACCCGGATCGATGCAGAGACGACGCGGATCAATGCCGGCCGCCGTCAGCGTTTCGATGCGCTCGCGCAGGAAGGCGCTGACTTCGGCCACCACGTCGGTGTAGCTGGGCGCCAGTTGCATATGCTGTGGATCGCTTTGCATGTGCATGATACACAAGCCGCAGTCGCTGTCGCGCACCGCATCGATGGCGCCGGGCGCGCGGAAGCCGTTGATGTCGTTGATCATGTCGACGCCGGCGATGATGGCTTCGCGCATCACCTGCGGCTTGTAGGTGTCGACCGAGATGGCCGGGCCGATATCGCGCAGCGCGTACAGCACCGGCATCACGCGCTGCAGCTCCTGCTCCAGCGGCAGCGGCGGCGCGCCGGGGCGGCTCGATTCGCCGCCGACGTCGATGATGTCGACGCCGTCCAATATCATCTGCTCGGCATGCGAGATGGCGAACTCCAGCGACTGGTGCTGACCGCCGTCGGAAAACGAATCGGGGGTGACGTTGAGGATGCCCATCACGCGGGCGCGGACGCGATCGCCCCGCCACGGATAGTTGAAACGGCCGAACTGTAATGTGGATCGCATGTGTAACCGGAAGAAAAATAAAAAAAGGGCGAGGATTGCTCCCCACCCCTCTATGCTACTGCCCAGCCACGTATCAGGCTGGCGCGGTCACGCTGGGCGATACGCCCGAACCGCCGTCGCTAGGCGGCTGCTTGCGGATGGTCACGCCGGCTTTCGGCGCGCGCGGCTCCAGGCCGGCCATGATGTCGTTGATCTGGTCGGCATCGATGGTTTCCCACTCCATCAGCGCCTTGGTCATCACTTCGACCTTGTCGCGGTTCTCTTCCAGCAGCTTGCGCGCCAGTTGATATTGCTGATCCAGGATGGCGCGGATCTCGGCATCGACCATTTGCTGGGTCGCTTCGGAAATCGTCTTCGAGGCGCCGCCGAAGAAGCCATCGTTCTGGCTGTCTTCGTAGACCATCACGCCCATGCTGTCGGACATGCCGAAGCGCGTCACCATCGAGCGGGCCAGCTTGGTGGCGCGCGAGAAGTCGTTCGAGGCGCCGGTCGACATCTGGCCGACGAAGATCTCTTCGGCGATGCGGCCGCCGAACAGGATGGAAATTTCTTCCAGCATCTTGTCCTTGTAGCCCGAGATATTGTCGTGCTCAGGCAGCTGCCAGGTCAGGCCCAGTGCCCAGCCGCGCGGCATGATGGTCACTTTGTGGACCGGATCGGCCTTGGGCAGCAGCTTGGCGACCACGGCGTGGCCGGACTCGTGATACGCGGTGTTGCGGCGTTCTTCCTCGCGGATGACCATCGACTTGCGCTCAGGGCCCATGAAGATCTTGTCCTTGGCATCTTCGAAGTCGATCATGTCGACCAGGCGCTTGCTGCGGCGCGCGGCGAACAGCGCAGCCTCGTTGACCAGGTTGGCCAGGTCGGCGCCCGAGAAGCCAGGCGTGCCGCGGGCCAGGATGTCGGCCTTGACGTCGGTGCCGATAGGCACTTTGCGCATGTGCACGTTCAGGATCTGTTCACGGCCGCGGATGTCCGGCAGGCCGACCGAGACTTGACGGTCGAAACGGCCCGGACGCAGCAGCGCCTTGTCCAGCACGTCGGCGCGGTTGGTGGCGGCCACCACGATCACGCCGGACGAGGCTTCGAAGCCGTCCATTTCCACCAGCAGCTGGTTCAGCGTCTGTTCGCGTTCGTCGTTGCCGCCGCCCATGCCGGCGCCGCGATGACGACCGACCGCGTCGATCTCGTCGATGAAGATGATGCAAGGCGAATGCTTCTTGGCGTTCTCGAACATGTCGCGCACGCGGGACGCGCCGACGCCGACGAACATTTCAACGAAGTCCGAACCGGAGATCGAGAAGAACGGCACCTTGGCTTCGCCGGCGATGGCGCGCGCCAGCAGGGTCTTACCCGTGCCCGGAGGACCAACCATCAGCACGCCGCGTGGAATACGGCCGCCCAGTTTCTGGAATTTGCTTGGATCCTTGAGGAAGTCGACGATTTCGTTGACTTCTTCCTTCGCTTCGTCGCAACCGGCGACGTCGGCGAAGGTGACGGTGTTATTGGTTTCGTCCATCATGCGCGCCTTCGATTTACCGAAGGAGAAAGCGCCGCCCTTGCCGCCGCCCTGCATCTGACGCATGAAGAAAATCCACACGCCGATCAGCAACAGCATCGGGAACCAGGAAACGAACACTTGCTGCAGGAACGATGGCTCTTCAGGCGGACGCACGTCGAAGTGCACGCCGTTGTCGCGCAGGTCGCCGACCAGGCCGCGATCGAGGCCGGTGGCGGTGGCGCGCACCTTGGTGTCATCGCTGCGGGTGGCGGTGATGGCCGTACCTTCGATCAACACATCCTTAATCCGCTTGGCCTTGACTTCATCCAGCAGCTCGGAATAAGCGATGGTTTTGCTGCCACCTGCGACGCCATGGCTATCGAACTGCTTGTACAGCATGAGCAGGAGCAGTACGACAACTACCCAGATGGCTGATTTGGAAAACATGTTATTCACGAAAACTCCTTGGATGCAGGGCGCATCTTTTACCTATAGCTAGAAACCCGATTTTACTCGCAATAAGCAGGCGGTGCCAGAAGCCCGCTTACGCGTGCGGCCAAACTCCAGCCTAAAAAACACATTATTTGACCAAAATACCGGTGCGATCAAGTCAAAACTGATCCTCACTGTGCCGATGTGCGGCCCGAGCGGCAAATATCAAGGGCGTCCCGGGGGGAATTCGTCAGATTCCAGCGCTTGCGCCGACAACATGCCGTCGGTCGGGTTTTTCAGGCCGCGCCCCAGCAGGAAAATCTCGGACGACTTGTCGCGGCTGGCTTTCGGCTTTTTCTGAATCACAGTTTTGAATTCGCGGCGGAATTTGAGCACGATATCGTTAAAACCCATGTCTTTAAAACACTTCACCAGCAGCGAGCCGGTCGGTTTCAAATGGGCCTGGGAGAATTCAATTGCCAAATCGATCAGATGCTCCATGCGCGCGGCGTCGGAATCCGGAATACCGGACAGATTGGGCGCCATATCCGATAACACCAGGTCAACTTTTTGACCTTTGACATGATCTTCCAGCAGTTGCAGCACCTCGGGCTCGCGGAAATCGCCCTGGATGAAGTGGAAGTCGGCGATAGGCTCCATCGGCAGCAGGTCGAGGCCGATCAGCGTGCCGTTGATGCCCCCGCCCTCCTTGCCGGCCAGCTTGCGACGCGCGTATTGCCCCCAGCTGCCGGGAGTGCAGCCGAGGTCGACGATGACCTGGCCGGGCTTGATCAGGTTCTCGTCCTCATCGATCTCCTTGAGCTTGAAAGCGGCGCGGGCGCGGTAGCCCTCTTTTTGCGCTAATTTCACGTAAGGGTCGTTAATGTGGTCGTGTAACCAGTTTTTGTTTAATTTCTTCTTCTTCATTCGCGTAGAATACTGCCTTTAAGGGAACCACTAAAAATATATTATGCAAAAACTTACACCTGTTGAGCGCAGCGCTCTGCGCGCCGAAGCGCATGGTCTCAAGCCTATCGTCCTGATCGGCGAGGCCGGCCTGACAGCCAACGTCCTCAAGGAAATCTCGCTGGGCCTGGACTCGCACGGCCTGATCAAGGTCCGCGTCTTCGGCGACGACCGCGAAGCCCGTGCCGCCATGTACGACACCATCTGCGAAAAGCTGGATGCTGCTCCTGTGCAACACATCGGCAAGCTGCTGGTGCTGTACCGCCCGAAGGTTGAAACGGAAAAAGTCCGTTCGTCCTCCGGCAAAGGCCTGCGCGAAGTCACCATCGTCAAGCCTAGCCCAAGCGGCACCAAGCGCCCGTCTGTTACCAAGGTACTGCTCAAGGGAAATGAACGCGTGACGCAAGGCGGCAATATCAAACGCGCCAAGCCACTGCAGAAGTCGACCAAGAAGAGCGCACTGGGCTCGAAGTAAGCCTGATGCATCGTCCTTTCCCGCCTGGGAAAGGACGAAACTGTTATTACCGTTATTACTGTATTACTGTTTCACCACCAGCCACGCGGCCAGCAAGCTCTGCACCAGGTAGATGCTGCTGGAAATGCCGTGCAACATGCCGAATTCATTCTTGGCGGCGCCTTCCATCACACCGCCCGGCCCCGCCGCGGCACGCAATGCGGCCATCATCGGCTGCAGGCCGAAGTGCGACACCAGCGTGCACCCCAGCATGGCGATGACCACCACCAGCAGCGTGCGGCGCGTCTTGGCGGCCGAGTTCGCGGCCGAACCGGCGAAGATGCCGCCCGTCTCGGCGCCTTTGCTCACCCACAGCAGCACCAGCATCACCAGTGCGCAGGCGATCGACAGCCAGGCTTGATTCTTGAACAGGCTGGCGGCTATCGTGCCTGCCAGCACCCGGTCGCTCAGCGTGGCGAACAGCGTCGGCGCGGCCAGATAGCCGACTGCCCACAAACTGCCCGCCCACAGCGTCGCGACCAGCAAACGTGTACGCGCGAGCAGCATCAGATATAACGCACTTCCAGGATTTCGTATTCGCGCGGGCCGGACGGCGCCTGCACTTCCACCACGTCGCCGGCCGACTTGCCGATCAGCGCGCGGGCGATCGGCGACGTCACCGATACCTTGCTCAGTTTCAGGTCCGCTTCGTCCAGGCCGACGATCTGGTAGGTCACTTTCGCGCCCGAATCCAGGTCTTCCAGGTCCACGGTCGAGGCGAACACCACGCGGCCATCGGCGTCCAGCGTGGTCGGGTCGATGATTTGTGCTGCGCTCAGCTTACCTTCCAGTTCCGCGATGCGGCCTTCGACGAACGCCTGGCGCTCCTTGGCGGCATCGTACTCGGCGTTTTCCGACAGATCGCCATGCGAACGCGCTTCAGCAATCGCGTCGATCACGATACGGCGTTCTTTGGTCTTCAACTGGTGCAACTCTTCTTTCAGGAGTTCTGCGCCGAACTTGGTAAGTGGAACTGAAGTCATGTTTATATTTACTCTGTTGTTACAATGGAAAACCACAGAGGCCACGCCAACCTGCAGCGCGAGCTCTGTGGTTAAAAGGTACTGTTTCCCGTCACCGAGGCGACGAAAGAACCTTAGTGTAAGGTTTTATGCAGCCCTTGTAAATCGTACACTTGCAACTCGTCCAAATGACGGATGCCCTCGACCGCCGCTTCCGCGCCGGCGATGGTGGTGTAGGTCGTCACGCGCGAAGCCAGCGACGAGGTGCGGATCTGGCGCGAGTCCGTGATGGCGCTGCGCTTCTCTTCCACCGTGTTGATGACCAGGACGATTTCGTGGTTCTTGATCATGTCGACCACGTGCGGACGGCCTTCGACCACCTTGTTCACCGGCGTGACCGGAATGCCGGCCGCCGCGATGACGGCGGCGGTGCCCTTGGTCGCCACCAGCGTGAAGCCGATGTCCACCAGGTCGCGCGCCACTTTCACGGCGCGCGGCTTGTCCGACGATTTCACCGACAGGAACACCTTGCCCGATTTCGGCAGCTTGATGCCCGCGCCCAGCTGCGACTTGACGAAGGCTTCGCCGAAGGTCTTGCCGACACCCATGACTTCACCGGTCGATTTCATCTCGGGTCCGAGGATGGTGTCGACGCCCGGGAATTTCACGAACGGGAACACGGCTTCCTTGACGCTGAAGTAAGGTGGCACGACTTCCTTGGTGATGCCTTGTTGTGCCAAGGTCTGGCCGACCATGCAACGCGCGGCGATCTTCGCCAGTTGCAGGCCGGTGGCCTTCGACACGAACGGCACGGTACGCGATGCGCGCGGGTTCACTTCCAGCACGTAGACCACGTCGCGCAGTTCGCCGTCGCGTTCCTGCTTCTGGATCGCGAACTGCACGTTCATCAGGCCGACCACGTTCAGGCCCTTGGCCATCAGCGAAGTCTGGCGCTTCAGTTCATCGATGGTCTCTTGCGCGAGCGAGTAAGGCGGCAGCGAGCAGGCGGAGTCGCCCGAGTGCACGCCGGCCTGCTCGATGTGTTCCATCACGCCGCCGATGAAGGTGGTTTCGCCGTCGGAGATGCAATCGACGTCGCACTCGATGGCGTCGTTCAGGAAGCGGTCCAGCAGCACCGGCGAATCGTGCGATACCTTGACCGCTTCGCGCATGTAGCGCTCCAGGTCGCGCTGCTCGTGGACGATTTCCATCGCGCGGCCGCCCAGCACGTAGGAAGGACGCACCACCAGCGGGTAGCCGATTTCCTGCGCCAGCGCCAGGGCGTCGGCTTCGGTGCGCGCGGTGCGGTTAGGCGGCTGGCGCAGATTCAGCTTGTGCAGCATCTGCTGGAAACGCTCGCGGTCTTCGGCGGCGTCGATCATGTCCGGCGAGGTGCCGACGATAGGCACGCCATTGGCTTCCAGGTCCAGCGCCAGTTTCAACGGGGTCTGGCCGCCGTACTGGACGATCACGCCGACCGGCTTTTCCAGGTCGACGATTTCCAGCACGTCTTCCAGCGTCAGCGATTCGAAGTACAGGCGGTCCGAGGTATCGTAGTCGGTCGACACGGTCTCCGGATTGCAGTTGACCATGATGGTCTCGTAGCCGTCTTCGCGCATCGCCAGCGCCGCGTGTACGCAGCAGTAGTCGAATTCGATACCCTGGCCGATACGGTTAGGGCCACCGCCCAGCACCATGATCTTTTTCTTGTCGGTCGGGTTGGACTCGCACTCTTCATCGTAGGTCGAATACATGTAGGCGGTGTTGGTCGAGAACTCCGCGGCGCAGGTGTCCACGCGCTTGTACACCGGACGGATGTTCAGTTCGTGGCGCTTGGCGCGCACGGCCTTGGCATCGGTCTGCAGCAGGAAGGCCAGGCGGCGGTCCGAGAAGCCTTTTTGCTTCAGCTTGTACAGCGTAGGCTTGTCGATCTGGTCCAGCTTCTGCGTGTCCATCCACAGTTCCAGGTCCACGATCTCCTTAATCTGGATCAGGAACCACGGATCGATCTTGGTCAGGTTGTGCACCTCTTCCAGCGTGAAGCCCTGGGCGAACGCATCGCCCACGTACCAGATGCGTTCAGGACCAGGCTCGCCCAGTTCTTCTTCGATCTTCTCGCGGTCCTTGGTTTTTTCGTTCAGGCCGTCGACGCCGACTTCCAGGCCGCGCAGCGCTTTCTGGAACGATTCCTGGAAGGTGCGGCCGATCGCCATCACTTCGCCGACCGATTTCATTTGCGTGGTGAGGTGGTGGTCGGCGGTCGGGAACTTCTCGAACGTGAAGCGCGGGATCTTGGTGACGACGTAGTCGATCGACGGTTCGAACGAGGCCGGGGTCGCGCCGCCGGTGATCTCGTTGCGCAGCTCGTCCAGCGTGAAGCCCACGGCCAGCTTGGCCGCCACTTTCGCGATCGGGAAGCCGGTGGCTTTCGACGCCAGTGCCGACGAACGCGATACGCGCGGATTCATTTCGATGACGATCATGCGGCCGTCGGCCGGGTTGATCGAGAACTGCACGTTGGAGCCGCCGGTGTCGACGCCGATCTCACGCAGCACCGCCAGCGAGGCGTTGCGCATGATCTGGTATTCCTTGTCGGTCAGCGTCTGTGCCGGCGCCACGGTGATCGAGTCGCCGGTGTGCACGCCCATCGGATCCAGGTTTTCGATCGAGCAGATGATGATGCAGTTGTCCGCCTTGTCGCGCACCACTTCCATCTCGTACTCTTTCCAGCCGATCAGCGATTCTTCGATCAGCAGTTCGGAGGTCGGCGAAGCTTCCAGGCCGCGTTTGCAGATGGTCTCGAATTCTTCTTCGTTGTAGGCGATGCCGCCGCCGGTGCCGCCCATCGTGAACGACGGACGGATGATGACCGGGAAGCCCAGCGTGCGCTGCACGGCCCACGATTCTTCCATGGTGTGCGAGACGCCCGACTTGGCCGAACCCAGGCCGATCTTGGTCATCGCGTCCTTGAACTTGGAACGGTCTTCGGCCTTGTCGATGGCTTCCGGCGTGGCGCCGATCAGCTCGACTTTGTACTTGTCGAGGATGCCGTGGCGATGCAGGTCCAGCGCGCAGTTCAGCGCGGTCTGGCCGCCCATGGTCGGCAGGATCGCGTCCGGCTTTTCCTTGGCGATGATGCGTTCCACGACCTGCCAGGTGATCGGCTCGACGTAGGTGACGTCGGCCATTTCCGGGTCGGTCATGATGGTCGCTGGATTGCTGTTGACCAGGATGACTTTATAGCCCTCTTCGCGCAGGGCCTTGCAGGCCTGTGCGCCGGAATAATCGAACTCGCAAGCCTGGCCGATGATGATCGGGCCAGCGCCAATAATCAGAATACTTTTAATGTCTGTACGTTTAGGCATCTTATTTTTTCTCCGTTGCTTCCATCATGCCGATGAAGCGGTCAAACAGGTAAGCGACGTCAGTCGGGCCGGGCGATGCTTCAGGGTGGCCCTGGAAGCAGAAGGCCGGCGTGTCGGTGCGGGCGAAGCCCTGCAGCGAACCGTCGAACAGCGATTTGTGGGTTACGCGGCAGTTGGCCGGCAAGGTGTCCGGGTCGACGGCGAAGCCGTGGTTCTGGGACGTGATCAGCACTTGTTTGCTGTCCAGGTCCTGCACCGGGTGGTTGGCGCCGTGGTGGCCGAATTTCATCTTCAGGGTTTTCGCGCCCGAGGCCAGGCCCATGATCTGGTGGCCGAGGCAGATGCCGAACAGCGGCAGCTTCTTGGCCATGAAGACCTTGGCGGCGGCGATCGCGTAGTCGCATGGCTCAGGGTCGCCTGGGCCGTTCGACAGGAACACGCCGTCCGGGTTCAGCGCCAGCACTTCGTCGGCGGTGGTTTGCGCCGGCACGACGGTGACTTTGCAGCCGCGCGCGGTCAGCACGCGCAGGATGTTGCGCTTGACGCCGAAGTCGTAGGCCACCACGTGGAACTTAGGATCCGTCAGTTTGCCGTAGCCTTCGCCCAGCGTCCATTCGGTTTCGGTGAAGTCGTAGGCCGCCTTGACGGTGACGACCTTGGCCAGGTCCATGCCGGCGATGCCGGGGAAGGAGCGGGCCAGGTCCAGCGCTTGCGACGCCGACGGCTCGTTGCCTTGCGTGCCGACCAGGATGGCGCCGGACTGGGCGCCCTTCTCGCGCAGGATGCGGGTCAGCTTGCGGGTGTCGATACCGGCGATGCCGACGATGTTCTCGGCCTTCAGGTAATCGGACAGCGATTGGGTGGAGCGGAAATTCGACGCCATCAGCGGCAGGTCACGGATGATTAAACCGGCCGTGTGGACTTTGGTGGATTCGACGTCTTCCGGATTGACGCCGGTATTGCCGATATGCGGATACGTCAGGGTGACGATCTGACGGCTGTAGGAAGGATCGGTCAGGATTTCCTGATAGCCGGTCATGGACGTATTGAAGACCACTTCGCCGGTTGTATGACCGGCGGCGCCGATCGAAAAACCTTTGAAAATGGTACCGTCAGCGAGGGCCAGTATGGCTGGAACGGCAGGGCCAGAAAAAAATGGCGGCAAGGGCAACTCCTGATAAAGTTACCGTAGCTGCGCCACGTCAGACGACCGTCGTGTATCCCCCGCCGTCGCAGGCCAGGGTGGAAGGTCAATTGATGATGGAGTGAGTGGTAGTCGCTACGGTAGAGGTGAGATTGGCTAAACCTTTGAATTATAACCAAATCCCCCTCTCTTGGCAATGCCAGCTGGCGCATCTGCGACGAAAAAAATGCCGCCGGACGCGAGTCGGGCGGCACTTCGGAGAAACGTTGTAAATTAATTCAGCGCGGCGATACCGGCTTTGGCGACCTGCACATCTTCGGCCGACTTGACGCCCGAGACGCCGACGGCGCCGATGACGTGGCCGTCAACGATGATGGGCACGCCGCCTTCCAGCAGGCCGTCGGCCATCGGCGCCGGGGCGCTCAGGAAGGCGGTGCGGCCGTTGTTGATCATGTCTTCGTAGATCTTCGATTCGCGGCGGCCCAGCGCCGATACGCGCGCCTTGGCGGGAGCGATGTGCGACGACAGCGGTGCGGCGCCGTCCTGGCGCTGCAACCACAGCAGGTGGCCGCCGTCGTCGACGATGGCGATCACCACAGGCCAGTTGTTGGCCACAGCCTCGGCTTCGGCGCCGGCGGCGATTTTCTTGATGTCGGCAAGCGACAGGTAAGGTTTGGTTTGCATGTGCTCTTCCTTATTATTGGACCGGATATTGTACTGCTACGGTCTGCGCTTGGCTTCCAGTTTCTGTTTGATCTGCGCCATCACCTGCGCGGCGGCCTGCTCGCCCGCCAGGATGGCCTGGTTGCGGCCGGCGAAGTCGTTGCCCGCCATCTTGCCCAGGCTAGGCGCGATCACCACGTCCGCATCCTTCAACTCATACTGGTTGATGCGCTGGCCCATGATGCTGAAGGTCTGCATGATGACGTCGAGCGAGCTGACGGTGGCCTGCACATCGGCCTGGGTCGAGATGTTGACGGCGATGACAAAGTCCGCGCCCATGTCGCGCGCGAAGCGCACCGGCACCGGCGCCACCAGGCCGCCATCCACATACGAACGGTTGTTGATCACCACCGGCTGGAACACGCCAGGCACCGACGACGACGCCCGCACCGCCATCCCCGTATTCCCGCGCTGGAACAGGATCGGCTGGCCGGTCTTCAAGTCCGAGGCCACGGCGCCGAACGGTATCTTCAGCTTTTCCATCGGCTGGTTGTTGACCGCCTTGTTGACGTAGGTTTGCAGCGCCTCGCCTTTGAGCACGCCGGAGCTCTTGCCGAACAGCGGCACGGCCCAGTCGGAGATCGCCGCTTCGTCCATGTCCATCGCCAGCTTCTGCAACTGGAAGCCGGTGTTCCCGGCCGCGTACAGCGCGCCGACCACCGAGCCGGCACTGGTGCCGACCACGATGTCCGCGTAGATGCCCTGCGCCTCCAGCGCCTTGATCACGCCGATGTGCGCGAAGCCGCGCGCCGCCCCGCCGCCCAGCGCCAGGCCGATCTTGATCTTCTTGGGAGGAAGAGGCTCCGGCACCGCCAGCGGCGGCGGCGCCGGCGTTTCGATCACCGGATTGGTCTTGCAGCCGACGACTGCGGCTGCGGCAAAGATGGTTAAAGCGACAAGGGAAAGGCGGCGTGATGGCATGTAGGGTCAATCTGCTGGGTTATGGCGCAGCAGATTGTAACTTAATGGAGCCCTATTCAGCGGCAAGAGCTAACGATGCGAGAAGTTCACCCTGTTTCCGGCCTTGGACTGACCGGAAAATTGAAGCCCGTCCGCTCCCTTGCCAGAGAAGTCCTGACCATCTATCGTCAGGCTAAGCTCTCCTGACGCGTTCACACTGCCGCTGATCGGAACCGTAATGTTGCCGCTGACAATCGACGAACAAGTGGCGTTGAACTTTCCAGTGGCACCGATATCGAAAACGCAGTCGTTAGCGGTCGTGCTTTGCAACATAACATCGGTCCAGGTCCCCGCAAAACGCTCAACAACATCCTTTCTTCGGCCAGTGGCGGCAGTGGCGTAGCCCAGCAATTCGTCAGTACGCGTGGCTTTAGTCGTCGCGCCGTTAGCACCGCTCGGCGTAGTGCTGATATCGGCGACGCACTTGACGTTCATGCCGGAGACGACATCCCGCCAGCAGCTAACATCGTTGACCTGCGTGGATTTTTTTAGCACCCAGATCGTCTGATAGACCAGCTTGATCGTATCGAATCTGCCGGCCGCCACATCGATGGTTTCGGTGCCCACTGCACTCCCCTTGACGCTGACCGTTACCGGCAGGTTACTCTGCGCGCAACTGGAATTCGCGTTGGCTTTGGACGCGGCATTTTGCCACGCCATGCCTACCGTAACGGTGGCTGGAATCTCATACCAGGTTGGTGAGTAACGATACTCACAACCCTGTGCGCCCACCTCGTTGCCGCCATTAATGCCAGCGCCGGCAACGACCGCGCTCACCTCATAGTGGAACTCCGAATCGCCGAAGGTGGTGATCATATTTCCAGAAAGATCGAAGTCCGAATAACTTTTGGTGTAAAGGCCGGTGGCGTCGGTGCGGGTCTTTCCGGCCAGAGTCCTGCCGAAGTTGGTGCGGTATGTGTAATAGTCGCCCTGCGAGGGCATGGGGACTGTACTCGTTTGTACGATTTGCGGCGAAGGTGTAACCGCAGGCGAGGTTTGAGTGGCGGCGCCGACAGCGGTGCCGCCACCTCCTCCGCAAGCAGCCAATGCCAGGGAACTAAAGAAGATTACTACCAGAGAACGCATGCATTACTTTCCAAAAGATAATTATCAAAACATTATATCATTTTGAAATTTCCTAATGGAAAGCATTCTTTTAAAACAATTTGCGGCGACTTAATCGCCGGGCTCGCCTATAGCGCGAAGATCGGCTTGCGCGTCTTCCAGGCCCCGGCCGTAAAGTCGGGGAAGTCCAGCGTCTGGAAGTTCTGCGCGATCGACTGCTCCGACAGCGGCGTGATGGCGCTCCACGTCACCGCGTCGTAGATATCGATCGGCATCGGCGCCCTCGCCTTCAGCGCTTCGATGAAGGACTGGATGACGAAGAAGTCCATGCCGCCGTGGCCCGCGCCCTCAGCGTCCTTGGCGTATTTGCGCCACAGCGGATGGTCGTACTTGTCCTGGTAGGCCTGGAAGTCCTCCCACTGGTGCGGCTTGCTCTTGCCTTCGATGTGGATGGAATTGTTCACGTCCATCCACAGGCCGTCGGTGCCTTGCACGCGGAAGCCCAATGAATAAGGGCGCGGCAGCGAGGTATCGTGCTGCAGCAGGATGGTCTCGCCGTTCTCGCAGGCCAGCGTGGTGGTGACGACGTCGCCCAGCTTGAACTGCGTCTTCGCATTCGGGCTGGCCGCGCCGCCCGGCTGCTTGACGATGTAGTCGTGCAGGCCGCGCGCCTTGGTGGCGAAGCTGTTGATGCGCGTGAAGCGGTTGCCGCGGTTGATGTTGGTGTACATCGCGCACGGGCCGATGCCGTGGCTTGGATACAGCTCGCCGTTGCGCTGCACCGAATGCTCGGTGCGCCACTTGGCCTCCGACCAGCCCTTGGCGCCGAACTCCACGCCGCCGCCATACGGCTTGGCCGGATCGCCGCTGTTGAACTTCACCGCGCGCAGGTCGTGCTGGTAGCCGCCCTGCAGGTGGATCAGCTCTCCGAACAAGCCGGAACGCACCATCTGCAGCACCGCCATCACGTCGCGGCGGAAGCACACGTTCTCCAGCAGCATATACGGCGTGCCGGTCTTGAGCTGCGTGTTGAGCACATCCCAGTGGTCCTGCAGCGTCACGCCGGCCACCACCTCGCAACCGACAGGCACCTTGGCCTGCATGGCGGCGATGGCCATCTGCGCATGCCATTCCCACGGCGTGGCGATGATCACGCCGTCCAGCGTGCCGGCGTCCAGCATGCGCTTGTAGGCTTGCGGATCGCGGTCCTCGCCGAAGGTCTTCGGCTTGGCCTTGCCGAACTTCTCCACCTGCTTGAGCGCGCGGCCCAGCATGATAGGTTCGATGTCGCACAGCGCGACGACTTCCACGTCGTCGCGGCGCAGCAGTTCCTGCAACAGCACCTGGCCGCGCATGCCGGTGCCGATCATGCCGATGCGTACCCGCTCGCGGGTGGCGGCAAAGGCCGTGGGCAGCATCAGGCTGCCGGCGAAAGCCGCGCCGGCGGTGAGGAAGTCTCGTCGATTAAAAGCTGATTTCATGGTGCTCCTTTTAAAATTCTTTTTATTGCTGCGGCAGCGTGGCAACGTCCACGGCCGGTTGCTGGCCGGTGGCGGCGCGGGTGAAGTTCTGGTTCACCGGCACGTAGTCGCCGAAGAAGCCGCCGTTACGCAGGTAGAACTGGCCTTTATCCAGGCCGCCGGCGTAGTCCATGCGCTGGACGTTGGTGACGGTGGCGTCGCCGGTGAAGCGGGCCTTCGTCACTTCGGTCCAGGCGCCCGATACATTGCGCGCCCACTGGTTGCCGAACGATACACGCCGTCCAGTATAGCCCTTGGTATCGATGAAGTTCTCCAGGAAGGAGTAGGCTCCGGTCAGATACGTGGTCGTGGCGGGACGCTTCCAGGTGGCGATGAAGCGCCACACGCCCAGCTCCGGAGCGTAGAACCACGCCGAGTAGTCGGTGGCGCCGGCGCCGTCCGGCCGCGCGCGGGTGATGAAGCGGTAGGTGTTCCCGGTGATCCAGTTGTAGCTCAGGTAGGACTGGCCGCCGGTGCCTTCGCCTCCGAAGCTGTTGTCCACCACGCCCGCGCCCTTCTTGACCAGCGAGGTCTTGCCGCCGCCATCAGGATCCCACACCGAGAACAGCACCCAGCGCTCGCTCGGCGACTTTACCTGGATGCCGAAGTAGCCCTGGCCGAAGCCGTTGGCCATGTAGTAGGAGCCTTCCGGGTCCTGCCCCGCAGGCACCGTCACCTCGTTGTAGAAGTACTCGGTGTTGGCCGGCGTGGTGTAGCCCATATGGACCGACGGTCCGCGCCGCGACCAGTAGTAGTTATCCGGATCGTTGGCGTAGTTGATGGTGGCGCTGGTGGTCACGCGCAGCGCCGAAACGTCGCCGAAGTAGCCGCCGTCCTTGCTTACACCCTGCAGATCGACCTTCACATAGCCCGGCGCGGCGACGTTGACTGTGCCGACCGGATAAGTCCTGGCGCCGTTGACCGACAGCTTGACCAGGAACGGCGTGCCGTTGACGGTGACGCGTATGGTGCTGTTGCTGCTGCCGGCCAGCCTGGCGTCCAGGCCCAGCGTGACCTGGCCGGCTGTCGCCATGCGGAAGTAAGCGCTGGTGACGGTGGCTGGGTTGCTCCAGTTGGCAAGGCCGTTGCCGTTGATCTCTTCTTCCGCATCGGCGGGCGCGCTGGTGATGAAGGCGTTACCAGCCAGCGCCACCGTCTTCGAGCTGGCGGCGGCCACGCTGGCCGATGGCCCTCCCATCACCACCTTGGCGGCGGTCTGCGTACCCTGCCCGTCGGCGGACGTACCGCCGCAAGCGCTCAACATCCATGCCGCACAAACCAGGAAAAAACTTTGCTGTTTCATCATGCTCTCCTCAGGTTGAACATCAGAACTCGTATTCGGCGGTCAGACGCACCGAGCGCGGCGACGTGCGGCCCGCCACTTGCAGGTAGTTGCGCGAGATGCCGCTGCCATCGTTGTAGGTCTCGTTGTAGCGGGTCGTGGTCTGGCGGTCGAAGACGTTGAACACATCGACCTTCAGGCTCAGGCCCTTGGCGTAGCGCGGCGTGTAGGCCAGGTTCAGGTCGAGCTGCGCCTGCCATGGCAAACGTCCCTGGCTGCCACGCGGGGTTGCCACGCCCTTGCAGTAGAAGTAGGCCGAGTTGTAGTCGTTCGCGAAGCGCAGGTTGTCGGGCAGGTTGCCGATGCAGTTGCGCGGAGCGCCCGATGTCAACGCCAGGTTGCCGCCGACGGTCAGCTCCGGCAGCACCTGCATGAAGCCATACGCCTTGATCGCATGCCGGTGGTCGCCCGGCAGATAGCCATAGGCGTTGTACATCAGTTCCTTGTGGTCGTCGCTGACGGTCAGGCCGACGTCGCCGCCGCCGATGGTATCGGTCTGCCCTTCCATATTGCCCTTGAGCGCGGACAGCGTGTAAGTGACCTTGCCGTACCAGCCATTGCTGAACGGGTGCTCGACGAACAGGTTCAGCGCGCGGTAGGTGCGCTCCGGTTTCGGGTTGCCCCACTGGGCCGCCGAGATGTCGACGCGGCGCAGTCCTTTGCCGTCGGCGAAGTCGATCCACAGCGCGTTGTCGCGGCCCGGATTGATGATCGCGCACTGGAAGCCGCCCCAGTTGCTGGTATCGACCTTGTTGGCGGTGGCCCAGGCGTCGATCGGACGCTGGTCGCAGCTGTCGTCGTTGGTATCGTTCAGACGACGGTACAGGAAGCTGGCGCCGGCCACCAGTTTCTTGTTGAAGGCTTTCTCCAGCCCGAACGCAAACTCGTCCTGCGACAGCGGCTTCAGGCCGATGGCGGTGACTTCGCGCGCGTCGCGGCTTTGGCCGTAGGCGTTGTTGGCGGAATACGGCTTGGTGCCCAGCGCGTGCAGGCCGGTCGGCGCACCGGTGGCCGGATCGACACCGGTGTAGGTGAAGAACTCGCTGGTGGAGGTGAACGGCGCCGCCATATTGCTCGACAGGTTGGACGGCACCGGCAGGTGATAGCGGCCGGCGTTGAAGGACAGCTTGAGCGAGCCGTCGCCGTTGTAGTCCCAGCTGGCGCTGACGCGCGGCGCGATCATATTGCGTTGCGAGATGAAGGCGTCGCCGTTGCTGGTGTAGTTGGTGAACTGCTCGCGGCGCAGGCCCAGGTCCAGCAGCACGCGGTCGGTGATCTGGTAGTGGTCCTGGATGTATTGCGCCGACTGTTCGCTGGTCGGATGCGCAAGGTTGCTGTAGTAATCGCGGCTGACGTAGTAGCCCTGCGTGCCGAAGCCGCCGCCCTGCGCCAAGGTCTGGTTGGCGCCGTTGATCTGCGCGTTCGGCGCATCCTTGTGGTAGGACCAGCGGTAGCCGCCGGCCAGGCCCAGGCCGACGCGCGAATCGACGTCGATGCGGTCGATACCGGCGCGCAGCGAGTGGCTGCCGAGGCGATATTCGACGTCCAGCCGCTTGCCTTTTTGCTCGTCGCCGGAGTTCGGATCGACCAGGTTGCCGGTAACGGTCTGCGGGCTCGGATAGTTCAGGCCCGGCACCTGCACCGCCGTGGTGCTGGAGATCTGCGGCAGCGACGGATCGTAGCCTTCCGGCGAGCGGCGGTGGATGGTGCGCGACTTTCCGTACAAGGCGGTCACGGTCAGGTTGTCGGTCAGGTAGCCGGTGTACTTCAGCACATCGATGTCGGCGCCTGGCGCGGAAGCGGCGCCGCAGCAATTGATGGTGGTTTCGCCGCTGCCGCCCGGCACGCCGGTGCTCGACTGCGTCGCGTAGCTGTAGCCGTAGGCCTGGCTGCGCGTGGTGGTGCGGTCGTACAGCTTGGTGTATTCGAGGTGATGGTCTTCGGCCAGGTTGTAATCGATCTTGGCCAGGTAGCGGTTCACTTCCGTGTTGCTGGTGGCCCAGCCGGTGCGCAAGTCGGAAGCCTTGGTCTCGGTGGAGGCGCCGACCGACTGGCTGTCGGACTTGGTGCGCTCCAGCGCGACGAAGGCGAACAGCTTGTTCCTGATCAGCGGGCCGCTGCCATACAGGCCGATGGTCTTGCTGGTGCTGCCGTTGTCCTGGTTCGCGTACAGCAGCTTGCCGTCGGTCTTGGGGTTGGCGCCGGTGTTGGGGAAGTAGGTATTGGCGGTGGTGCCCTTCAAGCCACGCGGAAGGGTCGACAGCTTGCCGCCGAATTCGAACTTGTTGCCGCCGCTCTTGGTGGTGATGTTGACCACGCCGCCGGTGGAACGGCCGAACTCCGAGCCATAGCCGCCGGTCAGCACCTGCATGTTGGAGATGGCGCCGAACGGCAGCTCGGACGCGCCAACCTGGGTCAGGATGTTCGTGATCGGGAAGCCGTTCACATAGAACGCGTTCTCCGACTGGCCGGAACCGCCGATCTGCGGCGCGCTGCCATACTGCGAGTTGGTACCGCGCGCCACGCCCGGCGTCAGCTGCACCACCGCTGCGATGTCGTTGGCCACCGGCAGCGCCTTCAGCTCCCTGGCGGTGAAGACGACGCCGTTGTTGGTGCTGGAGACGTCGATCAGCGTGCGGGCGCCGCGCACCACAACGGTGGCGGCAGCATCGACGGCGGCGGCGAAGTTGACCTCCGCGCCGCCACCCACCAACGCTTCAATTTCCTGCGTAGCCTGCACGGTACCGCCGCGCACCACACGCGCCGCATAGCGGCCCGGCGGCATCGAGTTGGCGATGTAGCGGCCCGACGCATCCGGCGTCAGCGTACGCTGCGCGCCGGTGGCCAGGTTTTCCAGCACCACGGTGGCGCCGGCCGGCGACTGCACTTCGCCGAAGATGGTGGCCGTGGCGTTGGACTGCGCCCAGGCCTGGCCGCCGCTGCCGGCCACCGTCAGCGCGATGAGTATTGCCGTCGCCTGGCGGATGACGCTGTGGCGCGGCTTGAATCGTTGGTGTTGCATGCTGCTCCTCCTGTTGTTGTTTTAGCGCGGATCAGAAGAACTTGTAGCTGGCCGAGAACGAGTACATGCGGCCGAACAGGTTCTGGCTGTGGTTGTAGCCTTCCCAGCCGTTCGGGTCGTAGGTAGGCTGCTTGTTCAGCAGGTTCTTGATGTTCAGGCCCACATCCAGGTTCTTCATCGGTTTCCAGTTCAGGCCCAGGTTGACCGTGTAGTACGACGGCGCACCGCCGCACAGATCGGACGGCAGCGCGACCGAGGCCGCGGTGCATTTTTCAGGCGTGTTGTCCTTGTCCCAAGGACCGTATGCCCATTTGGTCTTGCCGGTGTAGTTGACGAACACACTGGTGATGAAGCTACGGTAAGCCCAGTCGGCATTGAGGGTGGCGCGCACCCGAGGCGAGTCGTAGAAGCCGACGACGTTGCCGGTGAAGCCGGTGCCGTCTTCGGAGTTGTAGGTCTCGCGGCGGCGGATGGTGGCCGCTACGCCGGTGTTCAACTTGCCCCAATCGCCCAGCGAAAAGCGGGTGCGTGCATCGATGTCGACGCCGTCGATCAGCGTGCGGCCACGGTTCGAATAGGAGTTGATCAAGCCGCCCAGATTGCCCACTGAGTACTTCGGTACGCCGCCCGCGCAGGCTGCGGCATTGGCCGGATTGGCGCACATGGTGGCCACCGCCGCCATGTTGCCGCGATCGGCGTCGGTGATCGGGTTGCGGATCGCGGCGCTGGTGCCGGACAAGCCAGGGCCGTACTTGTCCACCAGTTGCGTGAACAGCTCGTTGAAGTCCTGGCGCACGATTTCATTGCGGCGGTAGGCGAACCAGTAGTCCACCGAGACGCTGACGTCCTTGGCAGGCTGCAGCACCAGGCCTGCGGTCGAGATCTTGGCCTTCTCCGGACGCAGCGACGGATTCGGCGGCGTCAGGCCGCCGACCGTGGTCGAGCAGTTCGAATTGAGCAGGCCCTTGCCCAGCTCCGCTTCCGCCGGCGAGATGGATTTCATCAGCACCTTGGCGATCGCATTGGTCTCGTCGCAGCGCACGGTGTCGCGGATGCCGCCCACCTGTGCGAACACGCCGCCGCTGCCCGATTCGGCCAGGTTGGGCGCGCGGAAGCCTTCGGAGTAGGTGCCGCGCACCATTACCTCCGGACGCGCGCGCCACAGCACGCCGAGTTTCGGCGCCAGGTTGGCGGCGAAGTTCGGGTACTTGTCCAGGCGTGCGGCGGCGTTGACTTCCAGCTTGTCGGTGACAGGGATCACCACCTCGCCGAACACTGCGGCGACGTTGCGCTGACCGTCGAACCAGGAGCCGCCCTGCTGCGTAATCAGGCCGTTGGCCGCGTCCGGATTGCCGGGGGTGTAGAAGCTCTCGCGCATCAGGTTGACGCCGAATGCGGCGCGCACTTCGCGTTCACCCAGTTTGAAGATGGTGCCTTCGACCTTGCCGTCCCAGGTAATCAGCTTGGTCCAGGACTGGATATCGAAGGTCGGATACGCGGCGCGCAGCAGTGCGGAATTGGAATCGCTGATCTCGCCGAACTTGTAGGCCGGGTTGTCGGCGATGTAGGTACGTCCGGTCGCCGGGTCGGTAGTGAATGGGCCGAACGCCTTGGTGAAACCTGCGGTGTTGATGTTGATCGTCTGGTACAGCGTCGAATGGCTGCCCGCCACGCTGAGCGCCGTCTCGAAGTCCCAGCCGCCGCCGATGGTGCCGCGCAGGCCGACCAGGGCGCGATAGTTATTGTCCTCGTTGGTCTGGCCGAAGTGGCCCGGCGCGTCGAGCATGATGTAGTTCAGGCCTGCGGCGCCGCCCATCTTGGCCGCCATGTCCGCATCCAGCTTGCCCTTCAGGTAGACGTTGTTGGGGCCCAGGTAGGGATTGACGAAGGTGTTCAGCGTGGTGCCGGTATTGCGGGCAAACCAGTTGCTGGTGCTGCCGCTGTTGAAGCTGCGCGGACCGTTCTCGCCGCGCAGCTTGATGTGCGTGTACGCTGCTTCGGCAAAGCCTTCCAGGTCGCCGCCCAGTTTCACACGGCCGCTCAGGTAGCCAGTGGCGCGATCGGAGGTCGGGCCGGTGTCGAGCTGGTACGGCAGCGTGTTCCACACGCAGCGGGTGCCAGAGGCCTCGGTGATGGAGGTGTTGCAGCCGTTGACGGCGCGCTGGGTGCGGGCGTTGTTCTTGGCTTTGTCGAAGACGAACAGCGTGCCCGGATTGACCACGCCCGGCTCGCTGCCGACGCCGATGCGCATTCCCGAAACAAAGGTCGGGTTGTTGACGTAGAAGTAGTCGGGACGCTTCAGGTAGGTGTCTTCCAGCGCGATGCGGTCGCGCTGATAGAGGTTGATCGAGCCATAGACGTTCCAGCCGTCGCTGTTCAAGTCGCCCAGGCCGTAGATGACGTTGCCCTGGCGCTCGCCGTAGGATTTGACGTTGGACGAGAAGTCGGCGCTGCCGCGCGCTTCCAGGCCCTGGTAGCTTTTCTTCGTGATGACGTTGATCACGCCGGCCACCGCGTCGGAGCCGTAGACCGCCGAGGCGCCGTCGGTCAGCACCTCCATGCGCTCGATGGCGGCTGCGGGGATGGCGTCGATATTGACGAACATGGTCTGGAAACCGGCCGGCGCGCCGTAGAACGACAGGCGTCGGCCGTTCAGCAGCACCAGCGTGCCCTGCGCGCCCAGGCCGCGCAGATTGGCCTGCGAGGCGCCGTCGGAGCCGGTGAACATCGAGCGGAAGTCCTGCTGCGACGGACGGGCCGCCGGCAGGTTGTCCAGCACCTGCAGCAGCGTGCGCGCTCCCATGTTCTCGATCTGCTTGGCGTCGATCACCTGCACCGGCGACGCCGTCTCGGCGTTGATGCGTTTCAGGCTGGAGCCGGTGACTTCGACTCGCGTGATCTTCTGGTCCTTGTCGCTTTTCTGCGCCTGCTCATCCTGCTCGTCGGCGGCCAGCGCGGTCGAGGCCAAACCTACCGCCACCATCGCGGCCACCAGTTTTTTCATATGCATGATTGTCTCCCTGTTATCAGTGGTTTGTTATCGTGAGGCTGCAAGGGTCCCTCCCCGGTCCGGAGAGGGGCTCTTTTTTGTGAAACGTTGGATGGGGGTTAGCGCGGCTTGACGGTGCTGCCCTCTGTGCCCAGCAGGACCGCGTTGGCCCAATTGCCGCAGACCTGGGCCGGCTTGCTGCCGCGCGCGCCCAGGGTGCGCAGGCTGAGTTGACTCAGTCCACGCACATCGATTTCCGGCTTGACGACGGCCGGCGCGTTAATCAGGCCGCTGTCGTACAGCAGGCGCTCGCCGCTCCAGACCTGGAACTGCAGGCCGCCCGCGCTGCGGCAGCTGTCGTCCACACCCAGGTCGGCGCGCAGCAGGTTCCAGTTGCCGGTCAGTTGCAGGTCGACGCGGCTGGTTGCGCCCACGCCCAGGCCCTTGCGGAACCACAGGCCGTTCATGCGCATCTCCTTGCCCGTGGCCGGCTTGTCGCGGCTGACGTTCTTCGGCAAGGCCAGGTCGGACAGGTATTGCTGGAGCTCCGCACCGGCCGGCGGCTCGTAGGCCATCACGTGGAACTCGGACAGCGTGATCGGCTGCACCTCGCTCGGCACGGCGGCGTTGAAGGCGCGCGCGGCCGGGGTGGCGGCGGCCGTCACCATTGGATCGGTGGCGGAGGCGCCGTCGCCCTCGGGGTTCTGCGTGCTGAGGACGCGGAAGCGCATCAGGCGGCCGGCCGCCGGCGGGAAGCTGATCGTCTGCGCGCCCTGCTGAAGCTTCAGCTGTCCGCGCTTGATCGGCTGGCCCCAGTCGCCGTTGTTGTCGCCCATGTAGATCTCGTAGTCGCGGATCTGGCCGTGCTGCCAGTGCTGGTCGTTGCGCGGCGCGAGTTCGATGCCGTCGACCAGGCGGCGCTCGGTGAAGCCGATCACCCATTCATGCGGGCCGCCCTGCACCGCCGGGCTGCGCGCAGTGCGGAACCAGGTAGTCGGGTTGTTGTCGAAGGCGTTTTCCAGCGGGTGGCCGTTTTCCTCGGCCGGACGGTTCATCACCATCATGGCGTCGGCCGGGATGGCGCGGCCCAGCACCGGCGCCGTCGGGAAGGCGTCGTCGGCGACCAGCGTCGCTGCGGACTGCACGTTGAAGCGCAGCGGCTGGCGGATGTCCTGGCTGGCGGCCTTGACGTGCAGCGTGCCCAGTCGTTCGGCGGCGTCGAAGTACCAGCCTGCGGCGGTGGCGTCGAAGGCTGCGCGGTCGGCCAGCGGCGGCAGCACGGCGTTGCCGGTGCTGACGGCGGCCGGACGCTGGCGGCTCAACACGCGCAGCTGGTAGGCGCGACGCGCAGGCTGGCCGGCGTAGCTGCCCACTACAGGTTCCACATCGACCTGCACGCCGTTGGCGGCGGCCTTCATGCGGATCATCTGCTGGCTGAAGGCTCCGTCCTGGTATTTGCGGGTGTTGCCGTCGTCCTCATACAGCGTGAACTCGGAAGCGCCTTGCGGATACAGGTCCAGCGTCAGCACGTCCTTCGGCTTCTCGCCGTCGTACAGCATCTCCGGATACATCGGCAGGATGGCGCCGGCGCGCACGAACACCGGCAGCTTCTCCAGCGTGACGGCCAGGTCGATATCTCGCCCGCCCTTGCCGGCCGTGGCCTGGCGGCCGTCCCAGTAATCGAACCACTGGCCTTGCGGCAGGTGGATGGCGCGGCGCCAGCCCTGGCTGACGGCCTGGCTGCGGTACACCGGCGCCACCAGCAGGTCGCGGCCCAGCAGGTACTGATACTTGTAGGCTTCGGTGTAGGCGGCCGGATCGTCCGGGTTATCCCACATCAGGCCGCGCACCAGCGGCGCGCCGCTTTGCTCGGCCTCGCGCATCAGCGTGTACATATATGGCGTCAGGCGCATCTTCAGTTTCAGGTAGCGGCGGTTGATGCTGCGGTATGGGTCGGCGAACCACCACGGGTGCTTGCGCTCGGCCGCGGCCCAGCCGGACATCCCCATCAGCACCGGCGTAAAACTCTTCCACTGCAGATCGCGGGTGTAGGTCTCCGGGCTGCCGCCGAAGATGGCGTCGACGTCGCCGGTGGCGTAGGCCTGGCCCGACAGGCCGGAGCCGATCAGCGTCGGCACGTGCCAGCGGATGTAGTCCCAGCTCGCGCTCTGGTCGCCGGTCCAGGTGACGGCGTAGCGCTGCGTGCCGGCCCAGCCCATCACGGTCCAAATGAAAGGACGGCCGTCGGAGTTGTTCAAGATGCCGTCGTAGGCCGACTTGTTGGCGTCCAGCGAGAACTGATAGCCCTTGCCGGTCCACGCCACGTCCAGCTTTTGCACGCGGGTGCCGGCGGTGCCGACTTCCCACGCCATTTTCTCGACGCCGTTCTCGGTCCACAGGCCGGTGCGGAAGCCGTACTTGGCCAGGCCCTGCACCGTCTCCGGCAGCGCCGAATAGCCGCAGCCATAGCCGTCGTTGGGCAGTATCCAGCCGCCCGGCATGTCGTGCTCGCGGTACTGGCGGGCCACGCTCTCGATCACGTCCGGCGTCTTGCCGGTCGGGCCGTCGGTCCAGCCTTTGGGCACGGTGCCCGGCTTCTTGACGTTGTCGCCGTCGTTGTAGCAATCGGCGTCGCCGTATTCCAGCGCCCAGCGCGGCAGCATGCGCGCGCGGCCGGTCCACTCGGTGTAGCGGGCCAGCACGTCGCGCACGTCCTTGCCGACGAAGTAGTAGGCGTCGAAGCGGGCCTCGTCATGCTCCAGCGAGATCTGGTCGCTCTGGCGCAGATCGTAGCTGCCGTCGGACCAGGTGTTGCGCAGCACGCCCCAACCGCGTGAGCTCATCAAAAACGGTGCGGGGCTGGGGCGGTCGCCCTCTTCCCAGCCGCCGGAGTACGATACCTGCAGCTGCCGACCCTTGAACTCATAGCGGCCGTTCTGCTGGCCGCCGCCGAAGAAGCGCTCGGCCTTGTCGCTGCTCAGCGTCTGCACGGTTTGTTTGTCGCCCAGTTCCAGCGGCTGGATCTCGCGCCACAGCGGCTGGGCGTCGCCGGTGCGGAACAGGCTGAAACGCAGCGGCTTGCGGTCGATGCGCAGGCTCAGTGCCGGCGTGCGGATCAGGATATGGTCGGCCTGCTCGCTGACCGTGTGTTCGACCGTGGCGGCCGGCGTGGCGACGACGATGGGCGCGGCCTTGTCGCCAGGGCCGGTCAGGCCGGATTTGGGGCCGGCCCAAATATGCAGCACATCGGCGCGCGGAAGACTAAGCTGTATATGGGCGCCGGTATCCGTGACCAAATCCCACTGCTGGCCAGGGCCGGCGGTGACGGTGCGCAGGTTGCCGATCGGTGCGGCCAGCAGCGGTGCGCTGGCGATGGAGAGCAAGGCGGCTGCAAGTGCCGGAATCTGTTTCATAGTTTGCTTATTTCGAAAGAAAATGCGTTGCGGTGCAATTACTCTAGGAATAAAAACAAACGCGGTCAACAAAAACAAAGGAAAATATTTCAAATAGCTTGCAAAATCTTTCGTATTGATAGTTGATCGAATAATAAACTTTCGTTTACGTGGCGAAAGTGGTACAGATGCGGTCTGCAGCGTGGCGAACTAACTTTCTTTTTACTTTCGAATTTGACATTTCGAAAATTAAACCTTATTCTTTCCCTGACTTAACCAGACAAATTCTTTCGATGACCAACCTACTCCAGCGTGCCCCCCAAGCCTGGCGCGATATCGGCGGCCTCGATACCGCCGAAGAAATCGTCCACCAGCCCGCCCTGTGGCGCGAACTGGCGACGCATCTCGCCGCCGAAAAAAGCCGCATCGCCGCCTTCCTCGGCGACACCCTGAGCAATCCGCAGCAACGCGTGATCCTCACCGGCGCCGGCAGCTCGGCCTATGTCGGCGAAATCATCGCCGACGAAATCAACGCCGCCTGGCCGTGCCAGGTGCGCGCCCTGTCGACCACCAGCCTGCTGACCCACCCGGCGCTCTACCTGGAACGCACGGCGCCGACGCTGGTGGTGTCCTTCGCCCGCAGCGGCAACAGCCCGGAAAGCACGGCGGCGGTACAGCTGGTGCGCGACCTGGTGCCGAGCGCGCGCTTCCTCAACATCACCTGCAACGCCGACGGCGAACTGGCCGTGCAAGGCGCGGGGGACGCGCAGACCTTCAACCTGATGATGCCGGCCGCCAGTTGCGACCGCGGCTTCGCCATGACCAGCAGCTTCACCTGCATGCTGCTGGCGGCGTTGTGCGTGCTCGATCCCGACTTCCAGCCGGAACGCCTGGACACCCTGGCCGCGCTGGGCGAGCGCGCGCTGGCCGACTGGCAGGCGCCGGTGGCCGAGCTGGCCGCGCAGCGCGTGTCGCGCGTGGTCTACCTGGGCAGCGGCCCGCTGGAGGCGCTGGCAAAAGAAGCGGCTCTGAAGATCCTCGAACTGACCGCCGGCAGCGTGCTGGCGATGGCCAACAGTGCGCTCGGATTCCGCCACGGCCCCAAGGCCGCGCTGAACGCCGAGACGCTGGTGGTGCTGTTCCGCAGCGCCGATCCGCTGTCGCGCCGTTATGAGCACGACCTGCTGCTGGAGCTGCAACGCGACCAGGTCGCGGGCCGCTGCCTGACGGTGGGCGCCGGCGCCGACATCACCATCGACGCCCCGGCCTGGCCGGACGCGTGGCTGGCGCCCTTGTGGCTGCTGATGGCGCAGCAGTACGCGCTGCACCAGTCGGCGCTGCTGCAACTGCGTCCCGACAATCCATTCGCCGGCGGCACCGTCAACCGGGTCGTCCAGGGCGTCACCATTTATCGCCATGACGAATTCTGAACCACGCGGCTATCACGGCATCGACATCGGCGGCAGCAAGATCGAGCTGGTGGCGTTTGCCGAAGATGGCCATGAACTGAAGGAAGCCCACCGCGAACGCATCGCCACGCCGGGCACCGATTTCGCCGAGTTCCTGCTGGCGATCCAGGGCCTGGTGGGCCGCGCCGACAAGGCGCTGGGCTTGCAGGCGCCGGTGGGCATCGGCCTGCCGGGCGTGATCGACAGCGTCACCGGCCGCCAGCTCAGCTCCAACGTGCCGGCGCTGAACGGCCGCGCGGTGGTGGCCTCGCTGAAGGAGGCGCTGGAGCGCCCGGTCGCCGTCGGCAACGACTGCCAGTGCTTCGCGCTGTCGGAAGCGCAAGGCGGCGCGGCGGACGGCCAGCCGTCGATGTTCGGCGCCATCATCGGCACCGGCGCCGGCGGCGGCTATTGCGTCGACGGCCGACTGCTGCGCGGCGCCAACGGCGTGGCCGGCGAATGGGGCCACTGGCCTTTGCCGGCGGCGCTGCTGGCGCAATACGATCTGCCGGTGATCGGCTGCCCCTGCGGGCGGCGCGGCTGCCTGGAACGCTATGTGTCCGGCCCCGGCATGACGCAGCTGCACCTCCACTCCGGCGGCGGCGACCTGACGCCGGCCGCCATCGTCGCGCAGGCGCGCGCCGGCTCGGCCGATGCCGCCAGGACCATGGCGCTGCACGTCGACCTGCTGGGCCACGCGCTGGCCACGCTGGTGCTGACGCTGGACCCGCACGCCATCGTGCTGGGCGGCGGCCTGTCGCAGCTGCCCCACCTGTACGAGCAGCTGCCGGCGGCCACGCGCCGCCACCTGTTCCCCGGCGTGCTGGTTCCGCCCATCCTGCCGCCGAAATTCGGCGACGCCGGCGGCGCGCGCGGCGCCGCCCTGCTCGCCCGTCAACAACTGACCACCCGTTAAGCCCATGAAAACTACCGACCTGTCCCCACCACTGTCCCCCGTCCAGCAAATCATCGCCGCCCACCGCCGCGGCGAACCGGCGGGCCTGTACAGCGTATGCTGCAGCCATCCGAGCGTGCTGCGCGCGGCGATGCGCGTGGCGGCCGACTACGACACGGTGCTGCTGGTGGAGGCCACCTCCAACCAGGTCGACCAGTTCGGCGGCTATACCGGCATGACGCCGCCGGCCTTCCGCGACTATGTGCACAACCTGGCCAGGAGCGAGCAGTTCCCGCTGGAGCGGCTGGTGCTGGGCGGAGACCACCTCGGCCCCAACGCCTGGCAGGGTCTGGACGCGGCCACCGCCATGCAGCACGCGGAGACGCTGATCGCGGCCTACGCGGCGGCGGGCTTCCACAAGATCCACCTCGATTGCAGCATGCGCTGCGCCGACGATCCGCAGATCCTCAGCGACGAAACCATCGCGGCCCGCTCGGCGCGCTTGTGCGCTGTGGCGGAACAGGCGGCCGAGCAGGCCGGCCTGCCGCCGCCGGTGTACGTGATCGGCACCGAAGTACCGATTCCCGGCGGCGAAGCCAATCTGGCGCAGGCCGGCGCCGTCACCTCGCCCAAGGCCGCCGCGCGCACGCTGGACGTGCACCGCCTGGCCTTCTTCGCGATGGAGCTGCACAGCGCATGGCGCCGCGTGATCGCGATGGTGGTGCAGCCCGGCGTCGACTTCGACCACAGCCAGATCCAGCATTACGACGCGGCCCAGGCCACCGAGCTGTCGGCCTTCGTGGCAGGCCAGCCCGGCCTGGTGTTCGAAGCCCACTCCACCGACTACCAGCGCGAATCGGCGCTGCACGAGATGGTGCGCGACCACTTCGCCATCCTCAAGGTCGGCCCGGCCGCCACCTTCGCGCTGCGCGAAGCCTTGCAGGCGCTGTGCCGCATCGAAGAGGAGCTGGTGCCGGCCGGCCAGGCCTCGCGCCTGATGCAGCTACTGGACGAGACCATGCTGGCGCAACCCAAGCACTGGGCCAAGCACTACCCGGGCAGCAGCGCCGAACAGCGCCTGCTGCGCCGCTATGGCCTGAGCGACCGTTGCCGCTACTACTGGGGCGAGCCAGGTGTCACGGCCGCCGTCGAACGCCTGTGCGCCAACCTCGATGCGCTGACGATTCCGCTGTCGCTGCTGAGCCAACACCTGCCGGAGCAGTATCTGGAGGTGCTGCAAGGCCGCCTGGCCACCAACGCCGACGCGCTGCTGGAGCACAAAATCGGCCGCGTGCTGGCGCAATATGCGCGCGCCTGCAACCGCAACGCCGCCCGCGCCGCGCTAAACACGCTAAATGACACGGCGCCTGCTGGCAGCGCGGCCGCGATCTGTTAAGCTCGACGTTTTTGTAGAATCGACACCACAACAATGCGAAATACCAGTCAACGCCGCGCCTCCATCTTGCAGGCGCTTACCCAACATGGCGCGGTCCAGGTGGCCGCGCTGGTGGACCAGCTGGGCGTTTCGGCCGTCACCATCCGCAGCGACCTCAGTGCGCTGGAGTCGCAGGGGCTGGCCACCCGCAGCCACGGCGGCGCCACGCTGACGCGCATGCCGCCGCCGGAGCAGACCATACCGCAGAAGGATGCGCTGAACCACGAGCAGAAAGAGCGTATCGGCGCCTGGGCCGCGCGCATGGTGCAGCCGGGCGATAACATCATCATCGATTCCGGCACCACCACCATTTCGCTGGCCCGCCATCTGCGCGAGGCGCAGAACGTGACGGTGATGACCAATGGCCTGAACATCGCCTGGGAGCTGGCCGACGCGCCCGGCGTCGACCTGATCCTGACCGGCGGCCTGCTGCGCAAGCAGTCGCTGTCGATCCAGGGCACGCAGGCCGAGGCCTGTCTGCAGGCCTACAGCTTCGACAAGCTGTTCCTCGGCGTCGACGGCTTCGACCTGCAGTTCGGCGTCACCACCCACCACGAGGCCGAGGCCAGCCTGAATCACAAGATGGTGGAGCGGGCCAAGAAAATCATCGTCCTCGCGGACGCCTCCAAATTCGGGCGCGTCAGCCTGCACCGCATCGTGCAGCTGGACCGCGTCCACACCGTCATTACCGACGCCAGCATCAGCGCGGAATACCGCGACGGCCTGCTGGAAGCCGGCATCGAACTCCTGATAGCGGAATAACAGTGTTAAGCGGCAGAATCCTTACCCCACAAGGCTGGATCACGGGCAGTATCGCCTTCAGCGAGCAAACCCGACGCATCCAGTCCATCCAGGCAGACCCACAAGCGGACAGCGGCCTGACCATCCTGCCCGGCTTCATCGACCTGCACGTGCACGGCGCCGCCGGCGTCGACATCATGCAGGGCGGCGACGCCGGCGCCACGGTGGCGCGCAGCCACGCGCGCCACGGCACCACGGCCATGCTGGGCACCACCATGACGGCCACCGACAATTCGATCCGCCGGGCGCTCAAGGGCCTGGCCGGCGTGATCGCCGAACGGCCAGCCGGCGGCGCGCGCATGCTGGGCGTGCACCTGGAAGGCCCCTTCCTCAGCATCCACCGGCTCGGCGCGCAGCCGCCGGACGCGGTGGCGGTGGCCAGCCTGGAGCTGGTGCGCAGCTATCACGAGCTGGCGCCGATCCGCGCGCTGACCTTGGCCACCGAAGTGGATGGCCACCTGGCGCTGATCCCGATGCTGAAGGAGCTGGGCATCCGCGTGCAGCTGGGCCACAGCAACGGCAGCTACGAGGACGGCGTGGCCGCGCTGAACGCCGGCGCGGCCGGCTTCACCCATCTGTTCAACGGCATGACGGCGCTCAACCACTACCATCCCGGCATCGCCGGCGCCGCGCTGGCGCACGCCGAATACGCCGAGATCATCCCCGACCTGCAGCACGTGCATGAAGGCGCGATCCGCGCCGCGCTGCGCGCCATCCCGCGCCTGTACGGCGTGACCGACGCCACCTCGGCCACCGGCATGCCGGACGGCGAGTATGGCCTGGGCAGCCAGCGCGTCTACAAATGCCTGGGCTGCGTGCGGCTGGCCACCGGTTCGCTGGCCGGCTCGGTGCTGACCATGGACCAGGCGCTGCGCAATTTCGTCGGCCTCGGGCTGGACCTGGCCGACGCTTCCAACCGTTTGTCGCTCTACCCCGCCGACTACATCGGCGAGTCCGAGCGCGGCCGCCTGGCGCCCGACGCCTGGGCCGACATCGTAGTCCTGAACGCCGATCTGCAGCCGGTGGCCGTCTTCGTTGAAGGCGAAGCCATCGATCTTTCCACCCACTAGCCGGAGTTTCGATGCAAGCCACCCTGTCAACCGCCCCCAATCGCGCCATGGGCTTCCTGCTGTTCATTGCCGGCATGGGAGGCCTGCTGTACGGGATCGATGTCGGCATCATCGCCGGCGCCCTGCCCTATCTGGAGTCGACGGCGTCGGTGGCGTGGAAGCTGACGGCGCAGCAGCTGGGCTTCATCGTGGCGGCGGTGCTGCTGGGATCCGTGCTGTCGTCGCTCTTCGCCGGTGCGCTGGCCGACCTGGTCGGCCGCCGCGCGGCGATGGTGCTGGCCGGCGCGCTGTTCACGCTGAGCATACCGCTGATCGCGCTGGCCGACGGCTACCTGCCGCTGATGCTGGGCCGTCTGCTGCAAGGCATCAGCGGCGGCTTGATCGGCGTGGTGGTGCCGCTGTACCTGGCCGAGTGCCTGCATGCGCGCCATCGCGGGCGCGGCGCGGCGCTGTTCCAGCTGCTGCTGACCATCGGCCTGGTGGCGGCGGCGCTGATCGGCCTGTTCCAGGCGCAGGAGGTCGACAGCGCGACAACGGCGGCGCAAAGCCTGGCCGAAGCGCAGCGCGCGGCCGCCGTGTTCGCGGCCAAGGACCATGCATGGCGCAGCATCTTCTGGGTGTGCCTGGTGCCTGGCCTGGTGTTCACGCTGGGCGGCCTGCTGCTGTCGGAATCGCCGCGCTGGCTGGCGCGCAAGGGCCGCACGGCGCAGGCCCGCGCCGCGCTGCTGCGCACCCGCCCGGCCGCCGAGGCGGAGGCCGAGCTGCGCGACATCGAACTGGCGCTGTCGCCGGCGGCAACGGCCAACGCCGGCGCCGGCGACCGCCTGCTGAGCCGCCGCTACGTGCTGCCCTTCCTGCTGGCCTGCCTAGTGCTGGCGCTGACGCAGGCGACCGGCATCAATTCCATCCTGGCCTATGTGGTGACGATCCTGAACCAGGCCGGCCTGCCCGGCGCCACCGCCAACATGGCCGACGTGGCGCTCAAGGTGCTCAACGCGGTGATGACGGTGGTGGCGGTGGTGCTGGTGGACCGCAAGGGCCGCAAGTTCCTGATGATGCTCGGCACCGGCGGTATCGTGGTGGCGCTGCTGGCTGCGGGCCTGCTGTTCCGCAGCGTCGAGGGCGGTCAGGCCGACATCAGCGCCATGCTGCAGGCGCGCACGCAGGGCGACAGCCTGGTGCTGCGCCTCGATCCGGCCACGCTGCAGGCGCTGGGCGGCACGGCCGGCGACGGCGCGGCCATGCAGCTGTCGCTGGCCTATTCCTACGGTCCCTTCACCAATGTGCAGAGCCGCCGCAGCGACGATCCGGCGCTGCCGGAGCTGCGCCTGGCGCGCGAGGACACGGTACAGGCGGACAGTGTGATCGGCGCCTTCTTCCGCCGCCTGCACTTGAATCCCTTCGCCGATCCGGCCGAAGGCGCGAACGCGCCGCTGCGCATAGAACAGGCCCACCTGTCGGCGGTGCCGCCGGCCACGCACGGTTGGCAGGTGGCGCTGGCGATCTGTTTGTTCGTCGCCAGTTTCGCCGTCGGCCCGGGCGTGTGCGTGTGGCTGGCGCTGTCGGAGCTGATGCCTAACCGTATCCGCTCCAACGGCATGAGCGTGGCGCTGCTGATCAACCAGTTCGTCTCCACGGTGATCGCCGCCGTGTTCCTGCCGACGGTGGGCCAGTACGGCTACGCCACGCTGTTCTTCTATGGCGCCGGCTGTGCGCTGCTGTACTTCCTGACCGCCACCTTCCTGCTGCCCGAGACCAAGGGCAAGACGCTGGAAGAAATCGACGCGCACTTCTCGCGCTGACGGCAGTCCGGCGGCGCTACGCCAGGCAGGCCTCGACCGAGCTTTAGAGCAGCGGGAAGTGGCCGCTGTCGACGGTGCGGAACACGGCCTGCGGGTACACCGCACGCCACAAAGCGCCGTCATGCTCCGCGTCGATCATCGGATCGTGGCGGCCAAAGACTATCGATACCGGACCGTTGAACGCGCTGCGCCCCGGCGCCTGGAAGCTGGCGGCGAAATCGTCCGAGATCGCCACCGAGCTCGGACCGTCGAAGGCGCCCGGCTGATGCAGCACGTCCAGGAAATGGCGCGGCGCATCGCCCGCGTCCGGGCCGAAATACAGCGACGGCACATCCGGCAGCAGTTGCAGCACGCCGAACACTTCCCAGAACTTCGCCCGCCCCGGCGCCGCATCGTAGGCGGCCAGCGCGGCCTGCACTTTCGGCGCATCGGCGTGGCCTGCATTGACGTCCAGCGCACGGCGCGCCAGCCGCAGCGCGGCCTGCTCCGGATTGTAGGTCGGCGCCAGCAGCACCAGGCGCGCCACCGCTTCCGGCGCGTGGTTGGCGATGTAGGTCGCCAGGTGCGCGCCGAAGGAGCTGGCCATCACCGTCAACGGCGCACCGTGCGCCTGCGCGCTGCGGCGGAACTCGGCCAGCGCCGCTTCCAGCAAATCCAGGTAGGGCCGCTGGGCGCATGGCGCGGCCGGCGGCTGCTGCCACCACTGCACCTGCTCCGCCTGCGGGAAGCGCGTGCTTTCAATGGCGACGCTCAGGCCCGGGCCGCCGTGCAGATAGAAAATCGATGCCATGTCCTCTCCTCGTGTGATGGTGGTCGTGGCGCCAGCGTAACGCAACAGTGCCTTTTTAACAAGACTACGGCTAGTTGATTGACTTCGACGTCGACTCTGGGCCACCATGGGTGCATGAAAAAATATCTCCTTGCGATGTCTTTAGCGCTGGCTGCCGCATCGGCGCCGGCCCAGGTGCTGCCGCTGCGCGAGCAGGCGACGGTGGTCAACCAGCTGCTGGCCGAACGCTTCGACACGCTGCTGCCGGACATGATGGCGCAGACCGGCATCGACATGTGGATCGTGGTCTCGCGCGAGTACAACGAGGATCCTGTGCTCAAGACCATGCTGCCCGCCGAGTGGCTCAACGCCCGCCGCCGCACCGTGCTGATGTTCTACCGCGACCCGTCCAGCGGCCGCTTGGACCGGCTGGCGGTGGCGCGCTACAACGTCGGCAAGAGCATCGCGGCGGCCTGGGACATGCAGAAATTCCCCGACCAGTGGCAGGCGCTGGTGGCGCTGATCGCGCAGCGCAAGCCGAACAAGATCGCGCTCGACACCTCGCGCCATTTCGGCCACGCCGACGGCATCGACCACACCGACTACACCGAGCTGCTTGCCGCGCTGCCGGCCGAGTACCGGGCGCGCGTGGTGTCGGCCGAGCCGCTGGCGGTGCGCTGGCTGGAGACCCGCACCGCGCGCGAAATGCAGATCTATCCGCAGCTGATCGACGCCACGCACAAGATCATCGCCGAGGGCTTTTCCGAGCGCGTCATCACGCCGGGCATCACCACCAGCGCCGATGTGGTGTGGTGGTTCCGCCAGAAGATCCGCGACCTGGGCTACGACACCTGGTTCCATCCATCGGTGGAGATCCAGCGCCCCAGCCAGGGCGCGGCGCTGACCGACGCCGACGTGATCGTCCCCGGCGACCTGCTGCATGTGGACATCGGCATCACCTATCTGCGCCTGAACACCGACGTGCAGCAGCACGCCTACGTGCTCAAGCCCGGCGAGAGCGCTGCGCCGCCCGCGCTGGCGCAGGCCTTCGCGCGCGCCAACCGCGTGCAGGATATTTTGACGGCGCAGTTCCGCCAGGGCCGCACCGGCAACCAGGTGCTGGCGGCGGCGCTGGCGCAGGCCCGCGCCGAGGGCCTCAATCCGACCATCTACACCCACCCCATCGGCTACCACGGCCACGCGGCCGGACCGGCCATCGGCATGTGGGACATGCAGGACGGCGTGCCGGGCAGCGGCGACGAGGCGCTGCGCCACCGCACCGCGTATTCGATCGAGCTCAATGCGGCGACCACGGTGCCCGGCTACGCGGCGCCGCTGCGCATCATGCTGGAGGAGGACGCCTACTTCGACCAGGCCGGCGTGCGTTACATCGGCGGCCGCCAGAAGGAGCTGCATCTGGTGCCGCGCCGCGCACCCAACATCGAGCCGTGAGCGGCGCGGGCGGCATGGGCGTCAGCCCTTGCGCGTGAAGCCGTCGTCGCTCCAGGCCTCGCTGCCGACGCCGTGGCGCACGAAGAACAGGCCGTGCGGATCGTACTGGCGCTTGGCGCGCGCCAGCCGCTCGTAGTTGGTCCCCCAGAACGCCCGCTGCCAGTCCTTGATGAAGTAATCGCTCTCCGACACGTAGGAGCCAGCCTTCGGCGCGGCCTTGCGCAACTCCCCCATCGCCCGGCCGATGGATGCCGCGCGTTCGCGGCCGCGCTGCGCCTGCGCCGCCGCATCCTGCTTCGCCCCCGGCATGCCCGGATAGCGCGCACCGTCGCCGCCGGCGATGATGGCCAGCGCGAAGGCGTCCAGCACATCGGGATTCATCGCCGTGTCGCGCGCGGCGGCGATGTCCGCTGCCGAGGCGCCGGCCAGTCCCTTGTTGAAGTGCAGCCCGACGCGCCAGTGCCGCGTGCTGCGGAACAGCGCATCGACCAGTTGCGCCTGCCCGTCGGCGGCCAGCAGCGACGCCGGCAGCCACGCCGACTGGTAGCCGTGGATGAACCATCCCGCCTCCGCCGCGTCGCCCTTCCATACGCCGTGGTGCGCGGGAGCGCCGGGGCGCTCGTCGGCCACCATGAAACCCGGCGCGTGCTGCTTGAAGAAGGCCACGTTCCAGAACTGCCGCGCCGGCAGCGCCAGCGCGCGGAACGGCTTGTCGAAGCTGTACTCGGGCCGCTCGCGCAGCCACGCCAGGAACGGCGCCCACGCTGCCTCGGCCTGCTGCTGGTTCAGGCCCTGGAACACCATGGACACGTCCATGGTGTTGTCGGTGTTGAAGCCGACCTGCTCGCCCCACTGCGGCTTGAACAGCGCGCCGGCGTAGAAGGCCATCATCTGCGCGATCAATGCGCGATAGGCCTGGTCCGACGCCGCCTTGACGCTGAAGAACACCGCGCCGAAATGCTCCGGCAGTTCGCGCGTGCGCAGCGTCAGCCGCGTGACCACGCCGACGCTGCCGCCGCCACCGCCCTTGAGCGCCCAGAACAGCTCCGGGTTGCTGCCGGCGTTGGCGATCCGTACCTGGCCGTCGGCGGTGACGACTTCGGCTTCCAGCAGGCCGGCGGCGGCCGTGCCGTAAGCCTTGGAGAAGTTGCTGAAGCCGCCGCTCTGCACCAGCCCCGCGACGCCGACCGTGGTGCAGCCGCCGCCCTGCACGTAGCGGCCGCCGCGCGTGGTGACGGCGTCGTAGGCGTCGATCCACATCGCGCCCGCGCCCAGCGTCACGGCCGGCTGCGGCGCGGCGCCGCTGCCCTGCGCGACGAAGGCGTCCTGCAAGGTGGCGTCGTTCATGTGGCGCGTCCACACCAGCAGCGAATCGGCCGCGTCCGACGTGCCCTGGTAGCTGTGGCCGCCGCCTTTGACCACCAGCCGCAGATGGTGCTCGCGGGCGAAGTTGACCGCCGCCACCACGTCGGCCGTGTTGCGCGCCACCACCGCGTAGGCGCTCGGCTGCGACGACCACGCGTCCAGCCAGCCGCTGGTCTGCGTCAGCGCCGGCTGGTCGCCGATGGCGAAGGTGTTTTTCAGGGTGGCCAGCGCGGTATCGCAGGCCGGAGCGTCCACGCTGGCGGCGCAGGCGGCGAACGGCGCGTCCAGCTTGAGCAGGCGTCCCTCGACGCGCTGCTGCAATTGCTGCCAGGCGGCGGCCGACGGCCAGCCGGCATCGCCCGGACGCACGCGGCGGACCACCGCGCCGGCGCTGCTCCAGGCCAACGATGGGACCAAGGCCAGCGCCGGCAAGGCGGCGGCGGCCTTCAACAAACTTCTTCTTTTCATGGGCTCGCTCTCAGATGTGAAGTCACATCGACACCTTAGTGCAGCGGCCCGCCGCCGGTCCATCGCTATGTGGCGAGACGGACAAGCGCGTGGCGAAGCGGAGAATGTATTGGCCTGACAGAACGAATAGTTCCGGCAGGCTCTGGTGTGGCAAAAATGCGCCGCACCTGCGAAGATAGTCATGCAGGCGTCCGGCCAAAGCGCCCGTACCAGCACTCCCCCGCACTCTCACTTTGGCCCCACACCAACCAGGAGAAGTACATGAATTCGTTTGTGGAAACCATTTCGCCAGCAGCAAAAAATCACGTGCAAGCGCGCATCGACTATTTCAGCGACCTGACCCTAGCAACCCTGCAATCGGTGCGCAAACTGTCCGAGGTGAATCTGCAATTCAGCCGCGACTGGCTTCAGGATTCCACCGAGGCGCTGCGCTCCGCATTGCTGACCCCGCAGGCTGAACGCACGGCGGACGACGCGTCGTCGGCGACGCAGCAGACGGCGCACAAGCTGCAGGCGTGGCAACAGCAGCTGAACCAGGTCGCCACCGACTACCAGGCCAGCATCAACCAGGTCGTGCAGCAGCATGCGCCGCAGGCGGCGCGCACCGCTTCTGAACTGGCCGAAGCGGTCACGCAGAAGGCCACCGCTCACGCCGAGCAGCAACTGCGGGCGGGCAAGGCCGCCGGCAAGGAAGTGCTCGACCAGGCCCACCACTTCGCCGCCGTGGCGGCGCAAAACGGTTCGATGCAGCAGCCGGCCTCGATGCAGAGCGCCGACGGCGAAGGCAACAAGAACTAGGCCTCTGCCAGGAAGCGTTCCGGGATATCGTCAAAGAACGGATACATCGAGAAATACGGTTTCGCTTCGTCCAGCACCCGCTTGACGGACGGACGGCCCACCAGCCGCTCGAAGTAACTGCCGAGGTGATGGTATTCCTCCGGGAACGGCAACAGCGTGGCGGCGTAGAACAACGCCGGCGCCGCCGCGCAATCGGCCAGGCTGAACGCCTCGCCGCACATCCAGCTGCGCGCCGCCATGCGCTTCTCGATCATCTTGTACGCCGTCTTGAGCTTGGTGCGTTCCTTGGTCCGGTCGCACTGCAGGCCGCTCAGGTGCGCGCCGACGATGATCTGCACCGGCTCCTGCACATAGTGGTCGAAGAAACGGTCCCACAGGCGCACGTCCAGCGCCGCATCCCAGTCGGCCGGGATCATCGGCTGCGGGCCGGGGAAATGGCGGTCCAGGTATTCGATGATGATGGACGTCTCCGGCACGTCGCGGCCGCGCTCGTGGTCGCGCAGCACCGGGAACTTGCACAGCGGCCAGATCGCCTCCAGCTCGGCGCGGTCGCCCTCCTCGCCCAGGTTGATCAGGCGCTTGTCGAAGGCCGTGCCGTTCTCGTACAGCGCAATCAGCACTTTATGGCAGAACGAGGCCAGCGGGTGGTAATACAGGGTCAGGGACATGGTCGGCTCCGAAGATCAGGCACCGCCGCGCGGTACCAAAGAATTCAGCAGATGATACTTCAGACAAGCCGATAGCGGCGCGGCGCAATTGTTGAGACACTTCGCTCCGTCATACGCCGGGCCACCTCCAATCACGCGCCGGCGGACCACCGAACCACCACCTCACAGGATATTTCATGCGCCTCGCCATCACCCTTGCCATCGCCTCGCTCTGCGCCATCAGCGCCAACAGCTACGCCGACGCCCTCGACCTGCCGTCGTCGAATCCGAAAACCGCGCCCGCCGCCGGCGACAGCCTGACGCTGGGCGCAGGCCTGGCCTACGTGCCGGAATACACCGGCGCCAAGAAGAGCCGGGTGGTGCCGCTGCCCTACCTCGAACGCACCTACGACAACGGCATCTTCCTCAGCACGATGCGCGGCATCGGCTTCCAGACCGACGTCAGCGGCGTCAACCTGAGCGCGGCGCTGAGCTACGGCGGCGCCCGCGCCGACCACAAGCGCAACGTCTTCGACGGTTCCGACGCGCTCAAGGGCATGGGCGACATCCAGGGCGCGGCGCAGGCCGTGCTGGGCGCGAGCTACCAGCTGGGCACCGTCGGCCTGAGCCTGGGCACCACGCAAAACCTGGCGCACCGCGAGCACGGCGCCACCTACACGCTGGGCGCATCGACGCAGCTGTACACCACCGCCAGCGACCAGGTCGGCCTGAGCCTGTCGACCGAATACGCCGACAAGAAGCATATGCAAACCTACTTCGGCGTGACCGCCGCGCAAAGCGCCACCTCCGGCTACAAGGCTTACACCGCCAAGGGCGGCTTCTCCAACGTCACGGCCGGCGTCAACTGGAATCACGTGCTGGACAAGAACTGGTCGGTGCACACCGCGCTGGGCGTCTCGCACCTGACCGGCGACGCCGCCGACAGCCCGCTGACCAAGCGCAAGACCTCGCCGGTGCTGATGACGGGCGTGGCCTACAAGTTCTGACCGGCTGTTTTGCCCGGCTGGCTGGAGTGATACTATTGAAGGAAATTCAACTCACCGATTTCCTTCAATAATGCCGACCCTCACACTGCTGACCTTCATTGCACTTGCCCTGTCCGTGGGCGCTGTCTGGATTAAACCTTCGCCGCTGCTACCGCTCGCCCCCTGGCAAATATGGTTTGCCGTGGCGCTGCTGTGCGGCGGCCTGGCCGGCGTGCTGCACGCGCCGGCCTACGTGGCGCTGGCCGTGTTCGGCGGCGCCGCCTGGCTGACCACAGCTTCATCTCAAAAATATCTACGGATAGTAGCCGGCGTGCTCACGCTGGTGCTGGCGTTTGCGCTGGCCATCCATAAACTGCCGGGGTTTAGCAATCCTGTGGCGATTGCCGGCGCCGTGTTTTCGGAAGGCGCCAAACCGTTTACCCAGTATGCGAATTTCGACAAGGGCGCTGTCGGCCTGATCCTGTTGGCCTTGATCTGCCGGCGTACGGCGTCGTTTGCCGAACTGGGCGGCGTGCTGCGCAAGACCTGGCCGGTGCTGCTGGTGACAGTGGGAGTGGTGATGGCCTTGGCTACCGGCGCCGGCTTCGTGCACCCGGCTTTCAAGCTGCCGGATGTCACGCTGCAATTCCTTGCCGTGAATTTGTTTTTCACCGTGATCGCCGAGGAGGCGTTCTTCCGCGGCTTCGTGCAGGCGCGGCTGGCATCGGCGATGAGCGGATGGCGCCATGGATCGTGGGTGGCGGCGGCCTGCTCCGCGCTGCTGTTCGGCGCCGCGCATCTGGCCGGCGGCCCGCTGTACGCCGGGCTCGCCGCTATCGCAGGCCTGGGCTACGCCTACGCCTACCAGCGCACCGAACGGATCGAAGCGCCCATCCTGGTCCACATCGCGCTCAACGCCGTGCACTTCATCTTCTTCACCTACCCATAGCGCTGGGCAGGGTACTAATTCAGCAACAACTCCGGCTGTTGCTGAACGATGGCGCTCTTCGGCAGGCAGACGATGAAGCTGCTGCCCTTGCCCGCCTCCGACTTGATCTGCAGCGTGGAGCCATGGCGCAGCAGCACGTGTTTGACGATCGCCAAGCCCAGCCCCGTACCCTGCGTCTCGCGCGAGCGGCTCTTGTCGACCCGGTAGAAGCGCTCGGTCAGGCGCGAGATGTGCTCGGGGCTGATGCCGATACCGGTATCCTCCACCAGGAACTTCACGCCGCCCTCATACTCCTTCCACACCAGATGGATCTTGCCGCCGGCCGGCGTGTAGCGCACCGCGTTGGACGCCAGATTGCCGAACGCGCTGTGCAGCTCTTCATAACTGCCCATGATGTCCGGCCCGTTGACCGCCATCGTGATCTCATGCTTGCCAGCCGACAGCGCCCGCGCATCGCGCAGCACCTGCTCCATCAGCTTGGGTATATCGACCTGCTCCGGCCGCATCGGATAATCGACCGACTCCAGCCGCGACAAGGTCAGCATATCCTCGATCAGATGCTGCATCCGATGGCCCTGCTCCGTCATCAGCTTCAGGTGCGCCGAACGCGTCGCCGCATCCAGCCCCTCCGACGCCGCGATCTCCAGGAAGCCCACGATCACCGTCAACGGCGTGCGCAACTCGTGCGACGCATTGGCGATAAAGTCGCGCCGCATTTCCTCGATGCGCTCGGTCTCGGTGGCATCGTGCGTCACCAGGATCTGCCGGCGGTTTTCAAACGGAATGATGTGCACGATCAGCTTGCGCTCGCGGAAGCTGATCGTCAGCGGCTGCTCGTAGCGGCCGAGGATGATGTAGTCCATGAAATCCGGACTGCGCACCAGATTGGTCACGCGCATGCCCTTGTCGCGCTCATGCGTCAGGCCCAGGTGCTTCTCGGCGGCCGGATTGCACCACTCCAGGAACAGCACGTCGTCCATGATGACCACGCCGTCCGGCAGCAGATGCATGGCCTGGCGGAAGCGCGCCAGCCACTCGGTCAGCTCGGTCTGGTTCTTCTCGTCGTCGCGCCGCATGCGGTACAGGCGCGAGAAGATATTGGTCCACGCGCCCCAGCCATCGGGCAGCTTGGCGCTCTGCGGATCGTCCATCCAGTTGCTCAGTTGGTAAAGATAGGACAGCTGCACAAACACCAGCACCATCATGGCGAGCAGCGCCAGCACCAGGCCGTTCAACCAGCCGAACATCCAGCCCAGGGCCGCGCAGCCCGCCAGGATCACGGCGGTGCGCAGCGCGGCCGGCACCCAGAACACCAGTTTGGGATTCATTATTTCTCCGACAGCATGTAGCCCACGCTACGCACCGTCTTGATCAGATGCTCGGCCTCTTTCAACGCCTTGCGCAGACGCAGCACGTGCACATCGACGGTGCGCTCCTCGATCACCACGTGATCGCCCCACACCTTGTCGAGCAGCTGGCTGCGCGAGAACACCCGCTCCGGATGGGCCAGCAGGAACTTCAGCAGCTTGTACTCGGCATGGCCGATATCGATCTTCTGCTCGTCCATCAGCACCGTGCAGCTGACCGGATCCAGCATCACATTGGCCGCGCGCATGGTCGCTTGCGCATGCTCCGGGCTCTTGCGGCGCAACAGCGCCTTGGCGCGCGCCAGCAGCTCGCGCGGCGAGAACGGCTTGGTGACATAGTCGTCGGCGCCGCTGTTCAGGCCCGCCAGCTTGTCTTCTTCCATGCTCTTGGCGGTCAGCATGATGACCGGGATTTCATTGAACTGGCGGTCGGAACGGATGCGCGCCAGCAGGCGCAGGCCGGTCTGGTCGGGCAGCATCCAGTCCAGCAATATCAGTTGCGGCGTCTTGGTCTGGATGAAGTCCCAGGCCTCGGCGCAGCTCTGCACAGCGCAGCAGTTCCAGCCCGCCTCGCGCAGCGAGAACGTCACCAGCTCGACGATGGCGGGCTCGTCTTCGACGATCAGTACGGTAGTTTTATCGGATGCCATTATTTCTCTTATTATTTCTTTTACTCAGCTTGCGCGGGCACGTCGTCCGGTATCGGTGCGGTCTTGGTGTGGCGGATATCCTTGCCTTCGACGACGTAGATGACGTATTCGGCGATGTTCTTGGCGTGGTCGCCGATGCGCTCGATCGCCTTGGCGACCCACAGCGTGTCCAGCGCGGCCGAAATTGTACGCGGATCTTCCATCATGAAGGTGATCAGATTGCGCATGATCGAACGGAATTCATGGTCGATCACCGCGTCCTGGGCGATCAGCTGCAAGGCTTGCTTGCCGTCGTTGCGGGCAAACGCGTCCAGCGCATCGTGCAGCATGTCGCTGGTGTTGTTGGCGATGCCGCGCACCATCTCGTAGTGGTTGACGGTCACGGCGCCGCGCGCATGCAGCGCCTTGGCGGTGCGGGCGATCTTGGTCGCTTCGTCGCCGATGCGCTCCAGGTCGGTGATGACCTTGATGGTCGCCATGATGGTGCGCAGATCGTTGGCGGCCGGCTGGCGGCGCACGATCAGGTGGCTGCAGGCGTCGTCCAGCGACACTTCCAGCTGGTTGACGGCGTCGTCCTCGCGCATCACGCGGTCGGCGCGCTCGGGATTGCCGATGCGGAAGCAGGTCATGGCGTCGAGGAACTGGGTCTCGACGATGCCGCCCATCAGCAGCACCTTGCTGCGTATGGCTTCCAGTTCGTTGTCGTACTGCTTGGATGAATGTTCACCGATCATGCTAGGGCTCCGTAGTCGATTTGCTATTATAGGTGCGATCAGCCGAAGCGACCGGTGATGTAGTCCTGCGTCTCTTTGCGCGCCGGGTTCATGAAGATCTGGTCGGTCTCGCCGAACTCCACCAGCTCGCCCAGGTACATATAGGCGGTGTAGTCGGAGCAGCGCGCCGCCTGCTGCATATTGTGGGTGACGATGGCGATCGTGTAATCCTGCTTCAGCTCGCTGATCAGCTCTTCCACCTTCGAGGTCGAGATCGGGTCCAGCGCCGACGTCGGCTCGTCGAGCAGCAGCACGTCCGGCTTCACCGCCACGCCGCGCGCGATGCACAGGCGCTGCTGCTGGCCGCCCGACAGCGACAGGCCGCTCTTGGTCAGCTTGTCCTTGACTTCGCCCCACAGCGCGGCCTTCTTCAGCGCCCATTCGACGCGCTCGTCCATCTCGCCCTTCGACAGGTCTTCATACAGGCGCACGCCGAAGGCGATGTTGTCGTAGATCGACATCGGGAACGGGGTCGGCTTCTGGAACACCATGCCGACCTTGGCGCGCAGCATGTTGACGTCCTGGCCTTCTTCCAGGATGTTACGGCCGCGGTACATGATCGAACCTTCGGCGCGCTGGCCCGGGTACAGGTCGTACATGCGGTTCAGCGTGCGCAGCAGCGTCGATTTGCCGCAGCCGGACGGGCCGATGAAGGCCGTCACCTGCTTCTCGTGGATGTCCAGGTTGACGTTGGTCAGGCTCTGGGTCTTACCGTAGAAAAAATTCAGACCCGAAATCTCGATGGTCTTGCGTTTGCCGTTCATGGCTACCACGTTCTCTTGGCTCAGTTGCGTATTCATTATTGATCGCTTTATCAGGATGAGTTTAATTCGGTGCTTTTTGGCTGAACACGGTGCGCGACAGGATGTTGAGCGCCAGCACGCTGAACGTCACCAGCAGCGCGCCGCCCCAGGCCAGCTCGCGCCAGTTGTCGTAAGGGCTCATGGCGAAGCCGTAGATCACCACCGGCAAGTTGGCCATCGGCGCGTTCATATCAGCGCTGAAGAACTGGTTGTTGAGCGCGGTGAACAGCAGCGGCGCGGTCTCGCCCGAGATGCGGGCCACGGCCAGCAGCACGCCGGTGATCACGCCGGCCTTGACGGCGCGCAGGCGCACCATCATCGCCACTTTCCAGCGCGGCGCGCCCAGCGCGAACGCCGCTTCCAGCAGGCTGTTGGGCACCAGGCGCAGCATATTGTCGGTGGTGCGCACCACCACCGGCACCGCGATCAGCGCCAGCGCCACCGAACCGGCGTAGCCGGAGTAGTGCTTGGCGGTCGCCACGTACATGGCCCAGACGAACATGCCGATCACGATGGACGGCGCCGACAGCATGATGTCGGTGACGAAGCGGGTGACGGCGGCGATCTTGTTCTCTTCGCCGTACTCGGCCAGGTAGATGCCGGCCAGGATGCCGATCGGCGTGCTGATCACGGTGGCCAGGCCGACGATCATCAGCGAGCCGACGATGGCGTTGGCCAGGCCGCCGCCTTCGCTGCCAGGGGCCGGCGTGGTCTGGGTGAACATGTGGACGCTGAGCGCGCCGAAGCCCTTGACGGCCAGCGTGATCAGGATCCACGCCAGCACCAGCAGGCCGACCGACATCGCGGCCACGGACAGCGCGATGCCGATGCGGTGCGTCAGCAGCCGTTTGCGGTAGACAGGGTTCATGGCTTGATTCATTATTTGACGCCTTCCTTGCGGGACATGCCAGCCAGCATCAGCTTGGCGGCGGACAGAACGATAAAGGTAATCACGAACAGGATCAGCGCCAGCGCGAACAGCGACGAGGTGTGCAGCGGCGTGTCGGCTTCGGCGAATTCATTGGCCAGGGTCGAGGCGATCGAGTTACCCGCCGCGAACAGCGACCACGACAGCTTGTTGGCGTTGCCGATGACGAAGGTCACGGCCATGGTCTCGCCCAGCGCGCGCCCCAGGCCCAGCATGACGCCGCCGACCACGCCGGTCTTGGTGTAAGGCAGCACGATCTTGCGCACCACTTCCCAGCGGGTGCAGCCCAGGCCGTATGCCGATTCCTTCAGCACGGCCGGCACGATCTCGAACACGTCGCGCATCACCGAGGAAATGAAGGGGATGATCATCACCGCCAGGATCAGCGCGGCCGTCAGGATGCCGATGCCCATGGTCGGGCCGCTGAAGAACTGGCCGATGATGGGCAGGTGGCCGATGGTGTTTTTCAGGAAGGGCTGCACGTAGTCGCCGAACAGCGGCGCGAACACGAACAAGCCCCACATGCCGTAGATGATGGACGGCACGCCGGCCAGCAGCTCGACGGCCGTGCCCAGCGGACGGCGCAGGCCGGCCGGGCAGATCTCGGTCAGGAACAGGGCGATGCCGAAGCTGACCGGGAAGGCGATCAGCAGCGCGATGCCGGACGTGGCCAGGGTGCCGACGATGGCGATCAGCGCGCCGTACTTGTCGTTGACCGGATCCCACTCGACGGTGGTGATGAAGGCCGGACCGAACTCCTTGAAGGCCGGCCAGGCGCCCACCATCAGCGAGATGATGATACCCAGCAGCACTGCCAGCACGGACAGTGCGAACAACATCGTGGTCTTGTGGAAGAAGAAGTCCTGGATGCGCTGGTTGCGCATGGTGCGGTGCATGGCCTGGGTGGCTGCCTGCTCGGCGGCCGCCAAGGCGGCGGTGGCAGTATTCATGGCCGGCTCCGGTTTGTTCAGTGGCGTGGAAGTGATATCAGCGCTCATATGGTTGTCTCGTGGATGGTAGCTAGCCTGCGGCTCCCGGTCGGGAGGCGCAGGCTAACCCCCTCGCCGTCCGCGCTGTGCTGCGGCGCGGCGAAGGGACGGTCCGGATTAGTAGATGGCTTTACCGGAAGCGTCTTTCAGGTTGGCTTTCCAGGCATCCTGAACCAGCTTGACAACCGATGCTGGCAGTGGAACGTAGTCCAGTTCGGTGGCAGCGGTGCCGCCGTTCTTGAAGGCCCAGTCGAAGAACTTGATGACTTCCTTGCCTTTGTTGGCGTCAGCCTGAGCTTTGTGCATCAGGATGAAGGACACGCCGGTGATAGGCCACGAGTTCTTGCCGGCCTGGTCGGTCAGCACTACGCCGAAGCCTGGGGTCTTGGTCCACTCGGCGTTGGCGGCGGCGGCCTTGAAGAAGTCGTCGTCAGGCTGCAGGAAGTTGCCGTCCTTGTTTTTCAGCTGGGTGTGCGACATCTTGTTTTTCTTGGCGAAGGCCCACTCGACGTAGCCGATCGAACCCTTGATGCGCTGCACGTTTGCGGCCACGCCTTCGTTACCCTTGCCGCCTACGCCCACGGCCCATTTCACAGCCGAATCGGCACCGATCTTGGTTTTGAATTCAGCGCTGGTTTTCGACAGGAAGTCGGTGAACAGGAAGGTGGTGCCCGAACCGTCGGCGCGGTGCACCACGGTGATTTCATCGGCTGGCAGCTTCACGCCCGGGTTCAGCGCGGCGATGGCGGCGTCGTTCCACTTGGTGATCTTGCCCAGGTAGATGTCGCCAACAACCGGACCGGTCAGCTTCAGCTGGCCAGGGGTGATGCCGTCCAGGTTGACCACGGTGACCACGCCACCCATGATCGCCGGGAACTGCATCAGGCCTTCGGCGTCCAGTTCAGCGGCGCTCAGCGGCTTGTCCGACGCGCCGAAATCGACGGTCTTGGCCTTGATCTGCTTGATACCGGCGCCCGAACCGACGGACTGGTAATTCAGGCCGTTGCCGGTGGCGGCTTTGTACGACTCAGCCCACTTGGCGTAAATCGGGTAAGGGAAGGTTGCGCCGGCGCCGGTCATATCGGCGGCGTGGGCAGCGGACGAGAAGGCCATTACAGCCGCTACGCCAACTACCAGGGAGGAAAACAGTTGTTTCAGTCGCATATCAAGTCCTTTTGTTATGACAGGTTAGGATGCTGCGCAGTCTACCGGGGCTATATGACAGCTTTATGACATGACCGAAATATGTCAAAAATAGTTTTCCAACCCCGCTTCCACTGCGTCCTCCCCTCTGAGAACAGGTCAAAGCGCCCGGATATATTACGCCCTCCTGTCATAATTGGAACGTCACGCAAGTCATTTATGACAGAACGTGTCACGCAGCTGTCATATTTCTTATTTACACTGTTGCATCATTCTTCCGCGATACAGGATAGAATGAGCTTACCTGCAAAGTGAACAAAAAGACATGAAGCCTGACTTGCATGCTGAAGTAAACAAGAACTCCGCGTTTCTGGACCGGGAACTGTCGCAACTGATGTTCAACCGGCGCGTGCTCGCGCAGGCCGAAGACAAGAGCATCCCTTTATTAGAGCGGCTGCGCTACCTGTGCATCGCCAGCAGCAACCTGGATGAGTTCTTCGAAGTGCGCGTGGCCAGCCTGCTGGCGGCCGGCAGCGTCGAAGGTTCGCTGTCCAACCACCCTGCCCTGGTCGCCACGCTGTCGCGCATCAGCAATGAGTGCCACGCGCTGGTCGCCCACCAGTATGAAATCCTCAACCAGGAAGTGCTGCCCCAGCTGGCCGCCAACGGCGTGCACCTGGTGCGCCACAACGAGCGCAACGAAGCGCAGCGCGCCTGGGTCAAGGAATACTTCGACACCGAAGTACGGCCGCTGCTGACGCCGATCGGCCTGGACCCGGCCCACCCTTTCCCGCAAGTGGTTAACAAGAGCCTCAATTTCATCGTCTCGCTGTCCGGCAAGGACGCCTTCGGCCGCGGCACCGCCATCGCGATTGTGAAAGCGCCGCGCGTGCTGCCGCGCGTGATCCGCCTGCCGGACCATCTGTCGAAGAGCGGCGGCGTCTCGTTCTGCCTGCTGTCCTCCATCATCCACGCCCACATCTCCGACCTGTTCGCCGGCCGCGAAGTGATCGCCTATTCGCAGTTCCGCGTCACCCGCGACTCCGACCTGTGGGTGGACGAGGATGAGGTCAAGAACCTGCGCCAGGCGCTCAAGGGCGAGCTGCAAGGCCGCCAGTTCGGCACCTCGGTGCGGCTGGAGGTGGCCAAGAACTGCCCGCCGGAGCTGTCGCAATTCCTGCTCGACCAGTTCGGCCTGCACCAGAGCCGGCTGTACGCCGTCAACGGCCCGGTCAACCTGGTGCGCCTGACCGAGATCATGGACCACGTCAGCAACCCGGCGCTGCGCTTCCCGCCCTTCTTCCCCGGCATCGCGCAAAAGCCCGGCAGCCCGGACATCTTCGCCGCCCTGCGCGACGGCGACATCCTGCTGCACCACCCGTTCCAATCGTTCCAGACGGTGATCGACTTCATCCGCAGCGCCGCGCTCGACCCGGCCGTGGTGGCGATCAAGCAAACCATCTACCGCACCGGCATGAACTCGGACCTGATGGAATCGCTGATCCTTGCCGCCCAGTCCGGCAAGGAAGTGACCGTCATCGTCGAACTGAAGGCGCGCTTCGACGAGGAAGCCAACATCAACTGGGCCGACAAGCTGGAACAGGCCGGCGCCCAGGTGGTGTACGGCGTGGTCGGCCTGAAGACGCACGCCAAGGTGGCGCTGGTGATACGCCGCGAAGACAGCAAGCTGCGCTTCTACGCCCACCTCGGCACCGGCAACTACCACCCGACCACCACCAAGTTCTATACCGACTTCGGCCTGCTGACCAGCCACCCCGGCATCAGCCAGGAAGTGAACGAAGTGTTCATCCACCTGACCAGCCTGACCAAGCCGCACCGCCTGACCCATTTGTGGCTGGCGCCGTTCGCGCTGCAGAACGAGATCATCAAGGCCATCCGCAATGAGGCGCGCATCGCCCGCGCCGGACGGCCGGGCCGGATTATTGTTAAAATAAATGCACTGGTAGACGAATCGGTGATACGCGCGCTGTACGCCGCCTCCAAGGATGGCGTCAAGATCGACCTGATCGTGCGCGGCGCCTGCACGCTCAAGCCCGGCGTGCCCGGCCTGTCGGAAAACATCAAGGTGCGCTCCATCATCGGCCGCTTCCTGGAACACAGCCGCATCTACTATTTCCGTAACGACCTGGCGCACGACATCATGCTGGCCAGCGCCGACTGGATGAGCCGCAACCTGTTCCGCCGCATCGAAGTCGCCTTCCCCATCCTGGACAAGGCGCTCAAGCGGCGCGTGCTGGCCGAAGGCCTGAATCCGTATTTAAAGGATAATATGAACGCATGGGAGCTGGAGGCGGACGGCCACTACCAGCGCCGCAAGGCGCGCGGCAAGCAGCCCCACTACAGCGCGCAGCAGCACCTGATGGACACGCTGGGCATGGCGGGCGCCCAGCTCGGGGAGTAGGCAAAGCAGGCGCCGCCGGGAGGTGGCGCGGGGATCTTTTTTCACATGTCGCTCAGGAGAAAAACATGGATCTCATTTTATGGCGGCATGCCGAGGCCGAAGACGCCGGGCCCGGCATGTCCGATCTGGAGCGGGCGCTGACGGTCAAGGGCCAGAAGCAGGCCCGCCGCATGGGCCAATGGCTGGACTCCCAGCTGCCCGACAGCTGCCGCATCCTGGCCAGCCCGGCCGTGCGCACGCTGCAGACGGTGGAAGCGCTGGGCCGCAAGTACAAGATGCACACCGACCTGGCGCCCGGCGCCGACCCGTCCGACATCCTCAAGGCCGCCAACTGGCCGGGCAACAAGGATTCGGTGCTGGTGGTCGGCCACCAGCCGACGCTGGGCCAGGTGGCGGCGCTGTTGCTAACCGGCGACGACTTCGAATGGGACATCCGCAAGGCCAGCGCCTGGTGGTTCGCCCAGCGCGACCCCGGCAATCCGGCCAGCGTCTACCTCAAAGCGGTGATGGCAGCCGACCTCGTCGTTAAATAAGTCGCCGTAGAGCTTGCAAAGCGGCAACCGTCTGCTAAAGTTTAATCGTAACAACTTGAGGGAGGGGTAATCATGTTCACCTTGCTCGCAATGGGGATCTTCGGAGGGATGATCGCCTTGGTCGTGTACGAAATCATCGAGGAAACACGCGGCAGCAAACACAAATTGATCGACCGCTATCACGAATAGCCATCGCTTCACTGAAGCAGCATCGGCGCCAGCGGCGTGTCCGGACCGGACCCGCCTCTCGCGCCGATCATCGTTTACAGGCCGGTCTTGAACTTGGTGTAGATGCGCGTGATATTGCGGCGGATATCGGCCGGCACCGCTTCCGGCGCGGCCATGCGTTGCTTGTCGGCGTCGGACAAAAACACCGTATGGTTGGCGGCGATATCCTTGCGCACGAACTTCAGGCTGGCCGTGTTCGGGTTGGCGTAGAACACCTTGTTGGTCAGGCTGGCGTGCACTTCCGGGCGCATGATGTAGTTGATCCACAGATGGGCGTTGTTCGGATGCGGCGCATCGGCCGGGATCGCCATCGTATCGAACACCAGCGCGGCCGCGGTCTTCGGCACCAGCACCTCGATCACATTGCCGTTCTTGGCATCGATGGCGCGCTGGCGGGCGATGCTGATGTCGCCCGACCAGCCCAGCGCCACGCACACCGCGCCGTTGGCCATGTCGTTGATATAGCCCGACGAGCTGAACAGCGTCACGTTGGGGCGGATGGCTTGCAGCAGCTTGCCCGCCTCGGCGTAGTCGGCGGCGTTCTTCGAGTAGGCTGGCTTGCCCAGGTACAGCAGCGCGGCCGGCAGCACCTCGGACGGCGAATCGAGGAAGGACACGCCGCAGGACTTCAGCTTGGAGGCGTACTTCGGATTGAAGATCAGGTCCCAGGCATTGTCCGGCATCGGCATGCCGCCCAGCGCGGCCTTGACCTTGTTGACGTTGATGCCGACGGTGGTGTAACCCCACAGCCAGTCTACGAGGTATTCATTGTTCGGATCGATGCTGGCCAGCTTGGCCTGGATCGCCGGATCCATGTTTTTCAGGTTGCTGAGCTTGGATTTATCGAGCTTGCGCAGCAGCTTGCCGTCGATTTGCAGGCGCGCCCATTGCGCAGTCGGCACCACGATGTCGTAGCCCGACTTGCCGGCGGCCAGCTTGGAATTGAGGATTTCGTTGTTGTCGAACAGATCGTAGCGGACCTTGATACCGGTTTCTTTTTCAAAGTTCTTCACCGTATCGTCGGCGATGTAATCCGACCAGTTGTAGATATTGAGGACTTTCTCCTCCTGCGCCTGCGCCGCGACCTGCCCTGCGCCGGCCATCAGGCCAGCCGCCACCAGCATCGTACCAACGAACTTCCCTGCCATAGCCCCTCCGAGTGGAATCAATCACAAGCCGTGATGATCGGGCATAGCCAGTTCCGACGCAAGGAATTCGTTAGAAATATCCGTCTGAAACGTCAACCCAGCATATCGAACAGCGTGCCCGACTTGCCGCCCGCGCCGTTGATCGCGCTGCCGGCGCCGGTCTGGGCCTGGGCCGTGTACAGCGCCACCAGCGCCGTGGCCTGGGCCGTCAGCGCCTTGGTCATCACCGCGCGCCGGCCGTTGATGCTGGTGATCTCGCGGCCCAGCAGGCTGGCCTCCTTGCTGATGGTCCCGCTGTCCGAGGTCAGCGCCGCCGCCTTCGACGATAGCAGATCGGCAATCCCCTTGCCGTCGTTGGTGAACAGCTTGCCCACCGACGCCGAATCGGCGGCCAGCGCCGCCTGCAGCTTCTTATCGTCCAGCACCAGCTGGCCGTCGCGGTCCTGGCTGATGCCGGCCGCGTTCAGCGCCGCGATCGACACTGTGCCGCCGCCCGTCTTCAGCAGCAGGTTCAGCTGGCTGGTCACTTGGCCCATCGCCGTGTCCGACTTCAGGTCGCCCTTCTGCAAGGCTTGCAGCTTCTTGTTCAAATCATTGTAGGCGCCGACGAAGGCCTTCAGGTTGGTGCCGACCTGGCTGGGGTCTTGCTTGACGGTGACGTCGGTCTTGCCGGTGCCGGTCAGCGTCAGCGTCATGCCGGCGATGCCCTTGTCCTTGTCCAGCGTGTTGCTGGCGCTGGTGACATCCTTGCCGTCGACGGTCAGGATGGCGTCCATGGCGGCGCTGGTCTGCTTCATTTTCTGGCTGCCGGCCGGGTCGTAGCCGAGCAGGCTTTTCAGCACCGCATCGCCGCTGGCGCTGATGCGCAGGCTGTTGGCCGCGCCGCTGGGGCCGGCGATCGCCAGCGAAAACTTGCCGTCCTCACCCTTGACCACCTTGACGTCGACGCCGGCCGCCTTGAACGCGGCGGCGATGCCGTCCAGCGTGTTGTTGCTGCTGTCGATGGTGATGGATTTGCTGGCCGCGCCCGGGTTGGCCTTGAAGCCCTTGTCCTCGCCGACGGTGCCGAAGTCGATCTTGACGGTGGTGGTGGCGCCCGAACCGATCTTGGAGTCGGCGGCCGCGAAGGCGTCGCTGGTCAGGAACTGCCCCTGGGCCAGCTGCTTGACGTTGACCGCATAGGTGCCGGCCTTGGCGGTGCCGGTGGGGGCGACGGTCAGCACGTTCTTGACCGAGGTCGCGGCGCTGGTGCTCAAGCCGCTACCCGTCAGGCCGGCCGCGACCGACTGGAAGTTCGCCAGCGCGCTTTGCAGCTGGCCCAGCGCCGACAGCTTGGTCTGGTCGTTCTTCAGCGTCGTATTGAGCTTGGTCGCCGCCTTGTTCTGCGACGCCATGGTCTGCTGGACGCGGTTGTAGATATCGTTCGACACCGTCGAACTGCCGGTATTGCCGCTGGAATTAATGCTGGAAGTCGCCATGATCCGATCCGCCTTGGGTTGGTTAGCCATTATGCAATACTGGCGGAAACCTCAAAGCCGGGAACAGAGGGCTGTTTGCCCTCCAATCCGCTACCAGCGCGGCGGCGCTGAACCCAGCTCGCTGGCCGGCCTGTCCCAGGCCATGGCCGCCCCCTCAATGCGTACCGGCGGCGCAAGGCGCCGCGCCGGCCCCCAGGCCGTCTGCTCCAGCCCCGGCGCCAGATCCGCATCGCCGAAGGCAGCCAGGGCGGGCTCGGGTGCAGCGCCCAGCGGCGGCGACATCTGCTCCAACAGCAGCGCCGTGCGCGCCAGCGACAAGCGCGCCTGCGTCGCCCGCCCTTCCTCCAACCGATACAGCAATCCGCGCACCGCCGCCGCCGCCACCAGATACCCGGTCGCATGGTCCAGCGCCTGCACCGGCAAGGGCACCGGCTGCGCCGCGCCCTGCCACTGCATGCCGCGCTGCGCTATCCCCGCACTCATCTGCACCAGACTGTCGAAGCCGCGACGCCCGCTCAGCGGCCCGGTCCAGCCGTAGGCGTCCAGCGCCACATCGACCAGCCCCGGATTCAAGCGCCGCCGCACCTGCTCGCCAAAACCCAGTCGCTCCAGCGCCTCCGGACGATATCCATGGACCAGCACATCCGCCTGCCCCAGCAAGGCCTCGAACACGGCGCGATCCTGCGGCAGCCGCAAGTCCAGCCGCGCGCAGCGCTTGCCCAAGGTCACTTCCGGTATCACGCCCGGCTCGCTCCAGTCCGGCGCATCGATGCGCAATACGTCCGCGCCATACCCCGCCAGAAACCGCGTCGCCACCGGCCCGGCCAGCACCCGTGTCAGGTCCAGCACCTTCAGCCCCGCCAGCGGCCGCGACGGCGTCGCCGCCCAGCCCCCGTTGAAGCTGCCGGCCTGCCCGGCCAGCGCCACCAGCGGCTCGGCCGCCACCGCCCGCCCCTGCTCGTGCGCCGCCCATTCCGCGCCGGACCGCATCACCGCCGCGCAACCGCCTTGCGCCACCACCGCCGCCTCCAGCTCGGCGCCGCGCCAGGCCGCAACCGCCCGCGCCACTACAGCGCGCTCCACCGGTGCCTCCAGCACCGCCAGCGCCGCATCGCGATGATGGCGGGCGTTGGTGTGCAAGCGTATCCAGCCGTCCGCCGTCGGATAATCGCCGGCCACCGGATCCCACAACGGCGGCCGCTCCCAACCCACCGGATGCAGCGACCAGCCGAACCACAGCGACGCCAGCCTGCGGTCGACCACGACCTCCGCCGCCGGCCCGCCCTGCGCCGCGATCAGCTGCCGCACGGCCAGCGCCGCCGCGCCGACCGAGGCCGCCGCCAGGTCCGTCACCGCGTAGCACGACGGCAGCGCGCCCTCGCCGGCCAGGGTCACGCACTCCGGCGCAGGCAGGGACAGCGCGGACGAAATAGCTTCCAACATTTTAGACATGAGCGCTCCAGGAATTGATATGCTGTCCCAGCTTAGGACCGCCCACCGGGGGCGTCAATCTTGACTTGAAGCGTCAACATAGGAATCCGAGATGGTCTGGATGACAGCGGCGGAAGCGCTGCATGTATTGAATGTCCGCCCGCAGACGCTGTATGCCAACGTCAGCCGGGGGAAGATCCGCGCCAAGTCCGACGCCGACGATCCGCGCCGCAGCCTCTACCACCGCGACGACATCCTGCGCATGGCCAGGCGCAGCAACGGCCGACGCAAGATAGAAACGGTCTCCGCACAAGCGATGCAATGGGGCGACCCGGTGCTGCCGTCCGCCCTCTCCACCGCCGCCGACGGCCGTCTGCTCTATCGCGGCCTCGACGCCGTCACGCTGTCCGCGACCGCCACACTGGAAGACATCGCCGACCTGCTGTGGCAAGCCGATCGCGGCCAGGTGCTGGCGGCAACGGCAGCAGCGGCAAGCATCGCCACCGCCTCCGCGTCGGCCGCCATCACGCGCCCCGCCAGCGCGTTGGGCGCCGGTCTGCTGGCCCTCGCGCTGCGCAGCGCCACCGACGCCCCTTCGCTGGGCCGCCCGGCCGCCGAGCTGCGTGCCGAGGCCGCCGGCGTTCTTGCAACGCTCACGGCAGCCATGACGGCAGTCCCGACGCCGGCCGACAACAGCGGCGGGGCCGCGCCGACCGACGGCAAACGCGCCAACACGGGCGCGCGCCAGGCCATCACGTCAGCCCCGTCGACCGCCACCATCAGCCGCCGCCTCGCACTCGCCTGGCAACGCCCCGCCGCCGAAGACCTGCTGCGCCGCGCCCTGGTGCTGATGGCCGACCACGAACTGAACGCATCGACCTTCGCCACCCGCGTGGCCGTCTCGACCGGGGCCTCGCTGGCGGCCGGGGTGCTGGCCGGCTTCACCACGCTGACCGGCCCGTTGCACGGCGGCGCCTCCGCCGAATTCGCCCAACTGGTCGCCTCGGCCAGGCAGCACGGCGCCGGCCCCGCGGTCCAGGCATGGCTGAGCAGCGGCCGGCCGCTGCCCGGCTTCGGCCACAAACTGTATGCCGAAGGCGACCCGCGCGCCCGCGCCCTGCTGGATTTACTGCCGAAATTACAACCGCACACCAACCTCGCCGCCGAAGCCGAAGCGCAGGCGGGGGAATTGCCGAACATTGATTTTGCGCTGACCCTGCTGGCCGCCGCCCACGAACTGCCGGACGACGCACCGTTCATCCTGTTCGCACTGGGCCGCTGTGTAGGCTGGCTGGCGCACGCACTCGAACAAGTGCAGGCCAACCGCCTGATCCGCCCCAGGGCCCGCTACGTGGGGCCTAGCGCAGGAACTTAGTGATCGCGCTGGAAGTGATGGAGTCCAGATTGAGGAACTGGTAGCCGATCTTGAAATGATCGCCACTGAAGATGCAATACGTCACCTTGGAACGGCAAGTCAGCAGCTGCGCCTTGCCATCGATGAACAGCTCGAACGACAGCTGCCCCATATGCCCCGTGCCCAGCTTGTGCTCGAAATTGAGCGACAAGCCCTGCGCACTGATATCGATCGTGCGTCCCTGCAGCGGCGGCATGCCGTCCATAATCACCACCGCCTTGGCGCGCACGATCTTGCGCGCTACCGACCTTTGATCAACTAACACTATCCTGTCCTTTGTACGTATTCTTTAGCAAGCAAGCTTTACCAATTAGCAGCATTGACGATTACAGCACATAACAATACAACGTTATTGGATTTCGCGCAGCTTATTAAAGGCATCGTCGATACGATCGACAGCGATGATCGTCATTCCCTCGATCGGCTGCTTGGGCGCATTGGCGCTCGGGATCATCGCCATCGAGAAGCCCAGCTTGGCCGCCTCGCGCAGACGCTCCTGCCCGCGCGGCGCCGGCCGGATCTCGCCCGCCAGCCCCACCTCGCCGAACACCACGAAGCCGCGCGGCAGCGGCTTGCTGCGCATCGACGAATTAATCGCCAGCAGCACCGCCAGATCGGCCGCCGGCTCGGTGATCTTCACCCCGCCCACCGCGTTGATGAACACGTCCTGGTCGAAGGCCGCGATGCCGGCATGGCGGTGCAACACCGCCAACAACATCGCCAGGCGATTCTGCTCCAAACCCACCGACAAGCGGCGCGCGTTAGGCAGGTGGCTGGCGTCGACCAGCGCCTGGATTTCGACCAGCAAGGGACGCGTGCCCTCCTGCGTCACCATCACGCAGGAACCGGGCACCTGGTTGTCGTGCTGCGACAGGAACAGCGCCGACGGATTCGACACGCCCTTCAAGCCCTTCTCCGTCATCGCGAACACGCCCAGCTCGTTGACCGCGCCGAAACGGTTCTTGATAGCGCGCACCAAACGGAAGCTGGAATGGTTGTCGCCCTCGAAGTACAGCACCGTATCGACGATGTGCTCCAGCACACGGGGACCGGCCAGCGCGCCCTCCTTCGTCACGTGGCCGACCAGGATGATGGTGATGCCGGTCTGCTTGGCCACCCGCGTCAGCTGCGCCGCGCACTCGCGCACCTGCGCCACCGAACCCGGCGCCGAGCTCAAGGCATCTGAATAAACAGTTTGGATCGAATCGATGACCGCCACTTCCGGCTTCAGGTCCGCCAGCGTGCCGAGGATTTTCTCCAGCTGTATCTCGGCCTGCAACTTCAGGTCGCGGGCATCGATGTTCAGGCGCTTGGCGCGCAGCGCGATCTGCGCGCCGGACTCCTCGCCGCTGACATACAGCACCCGCTTCAGATGCGACACATTGGCCAGCGCCTGCAACAGCAAGGTCGACTTGCCGATGCCGGGATCGCCGCCGATCAGCACCACGCCGCCCGCCACCAGGCCGCCGCCCAGCACGCGGTCGAACTCCTCGATGCCGGTGCCGAAGCGCGGCACGTCGATGGCGTCGATATCGGCCAGCGACAGCACCGGCGCCGTCTGCGCCAGCGACAAGTGCTGCGGCTGCGAATAGCGGTTGTTGCCGCCCGCCTCGATGACGGTCTCCACCATCGTGTTCCACTGCTGGCAGGACGAACACTGGCCGGTCCACTTGGTGGCCGTGCCGCCGCACTCGCTGCAGGTGTAATTGGTTTTTGCCTTGGCCATCCGATCAGCCTTCAACCACAGGCACGCGCTGGGCCAGCGCGCACATCAGCTCATAGCCGATGGTGCCGGCGGCCGTCGCCACCTCGTCGACAGGCATGCCCTGCCCCCACAGCGTCACCTTGCTGCCCACCCGCGCCGACGGCAGGTCGGTCAGGTCCACGGTCAGCATATCCATCGACACCCGGCCCACCAGCTGGGTGCGGACGCCGTCGACCAGCGCCGGCGTACCCATCGGCGCGCTGCGCGGGTAGCCGTCCGCATAGCCGCAGGCCACCACGCCGATGCGCATCGGCCCCTCGGCCTGGAAGCGGCTGCCGTAGCCGACCACGTCGCCGGCCACGATGTTCTGGATGCCGATGATCTCGCTGCTCAAGGTCATGCAGGGCTCCAGGCCGAACGATTCCGCCGTAGCGCCGCCCGGCGAGCCGCCGTACAGCATGATGCCCGGACGTATCCAGTCGTTGCGCAAGGTTTTCTGGTGCATCAGCACGCCCGCCGAATTCGACAGGCTGCGGCTGCCGGCCAGACCGGCCGTGCCCAGCTCGAAGCGGCGCACCTGTTCGGCGATCGGCAGCAGCGGATGCTCGGCATCGTCGGCGTTGGCGAAGTGGGTGATCATGGTGATGCTGCCGACGCAGGAGATGGCGCTCAGGCGCGCATGCGCGGCGGCGTAGGCGTCCGGCATGAAGCCAAGACGGTTCATGCCGCTGTTCATTTTAAGATGCAGATCAAATCGGACGCCGCGCGCGCTCAGGTCCGCCTGCGCCGCCTCCAGCCATTCCAGTTGCTCGTTGCAATGCACGGCAGCCTGCAAGCCGTAGTCGGCCATGGTCTCCAGATCGGCCGGATCGAAGTATCCCTCTAATAACAGGATGGGCTTGTTCCAGCCCATCTCGCGCAGGCGCACGGCGTTGTCGACCTCCACCAGCGCCAGGCCGTCGGCGTCGGCGAAGCCGCGCATCGCCCTCTCCAGGCCGTGGCCGTAGCCGTTCGCCTTGAGGACGCCCCAGGCCTTGGCGCCCGGCGCATTGGCCTTGGCGCGGGCCAGGTTATGCTTCATGGAATCAACGTGGATGGTTGCGACGATCGGCCGGGGCATAAGCATTCTTTGCGGAATAAATAGAAGGCCGTATTTTACCGTGTAGCGGCATATCCGCACGGCTCAATTCTTGGGGATACGAACAAAGCATGGTATAAAGCAAGCCAGATAAGTTTTCAGGCACCCCAGTATGAATCGTGGTTTCTATACCATTATGGCAGCGCAATTCTTTTCGTCGTTGGCGGATAATGCGCTGCTCTTTGTTGCGATCGACCTGCTGGTGACGATGAAGTCCCCAGCGTGGATTACCCCGCTGCTGAAGCTCTCGTTTACGCTGTTTTACGTGCTGTTGGCGGCATTTGTCGGCGCTTTTGCCGATTCCATGCCCAAAGGCAAGGTCATGTTCATCTCCAACCTGATCAAGGTTGCGGGTTGCCTGCTGATCTTCGCCCACGTCCACCCACTGCTGGCCTACGCCCTGGTCGGCTTCGGCGCCGCCGTCTACTCCCCTGCCAAATACGGCATCCTCACCGAATTACTTCCCGCAGAGAAACTTGTTGCAGCCAATGGCTGGGTCGAAGGCTTGACCGTGATGTCGATCATTTTTGGCACCGTCCTGGGTGGCAAGCTGGTGGGCAACCAAGTCTCCTCCTTCCTGCTGGGCTTTGACGTGCCGATGATCGACACCGGCATCGACACCGCGCCCGAGGCGGCACTGTGCGTGGTGGTCTTCATCTATATGCTGGCGGCGCTGTTCAACACCCGCATCCCGGACACCGGCTGCGTCTACGGCCACCAGGAACGCAATCCGATCAAGCTGATCACCGACTTCGCCAACTGCTACGGCCTGCTGTGGAAAGACAAGCTGGGCCAGATCTCGCTGGCCGTCACCACGCTGTTCTGGGGCGCCGCGCAGACGCTGCAATTCATCGTGCTGGAGTGGGCCAACCGCACCCTCAAGCTGACCTACGAACAGTCGACCAGCCTGGTGGGCGTGGTCGCCATCGGCGTCGCCTTGGGCGCGGTGCTGTCGGCGCGCTTCATTTCGCTGCGCAAATCGCTGAATGTGATCCCGATGGGCATCGCCATGGGCGTCATCGTCATGGGCATGATCTTCGTGAAATCGGTAACGCTGGCCTATCCGCTGCTGATCCTGGTCGGCCTGCTGGGCGGCTTCTTCCTGGTGCCGATGAACGCGCTGCTGCAACACCGCGGCCACGTGCTGATGAGCGCCGGCCACTCGATCGCGGTGCAGAACTTCAACGAGAACCTGTCCATCCTGACCATGCTGGCGATGTACTCGCTGATGCTGCGCGGCCACCTGAACCTGGACGTCATCATCGTGCTGTTCGGCCTGTTCCTGGCCGGCACCATGTTCTTCATCATGCGCAAGCATGCCGCCAACCAGCGCGAGTTCGATTCGGTCGCGCTGATCGGCGAAGCCAAGCACTAATCGTCAAGCCGGCAGCGCGCCGTCCTGACGGCGCTGCGCGGCTTGCGCGCGCCAGTCGTCGGGCACCACGAAGCCGCGGCGCTGCTCCACCAGCCATTCCCCGTCCCGACGCAGCACCGCCACCATCACCGGCGCGGCTGCCTGCGCCATGTGATCGTGCAGCGCGGCCAGCAGTTCCGCGTGGTTCATCGCGACTGCGTCCAGCGGCGTCTTCAGCGGCGCCAGCCAGTGCAGGCGCGGCATGATGGCGTAGTACTCGCCCTGCAGCGTGGCGGCTTGCTGCAAGGGCATCCAGAAGCCGCTGCAATGCGGCTGCGAGATGCCCGGCATCGCCTCCTCCTCGCCGCCCGGATAGAACAGCCAGCCCTTGACCAGCGCCTGCGCCCGCGCCACCGGCTGCGGCAGCAAGGGCTGCGCCGCCGGATGGGCGGCCAGGGATAGCTGCTTGTCGAAGATCTTGCGCATCTTGGCGCCCAGCGTGTCGGCCAGGTTGGGGCCGATCAGGCCGTTGAAGTCGGCGCCCGCTTCGGCCGCGTCGAGCAGGTAGAACTTGGTGGCGAACTCCAGGTGGACCAGGTCGTCGCCGTCGCGCAGCAGGAAGTCGAACTCGCCGACCGTGTCGTTGCGGTTGGCGCGCACTTGCAGGCCGTGGGCCACCAGCTTGCCGTGTTCGGAGAAATAAAAGGCCATCAGCTTTTCGGCGTACAGGCCCAGGCGCGAGTAGTGGCGCGCGCCCAGTGCGGCGTCGAGCGGGACCGGGTCTTGTTCAAGCGCGGCCAGCCAGTCGGCGGTTTGCTGGGACATCGCGCCAAGGGTGGCGATGCGGCCGTGCCAGTGCGGCGAGGCCGGGTCCAGCAGATCGGGCGCGTCCAGCAGCCAGGCCAGCGCGCGTACGTGCGGACGGGTCAGGTGCCCCCAGCGCCGCTCGAAGCGGATTTGATAGCTGTCCTGCGGCGCGGGCGGCGGCTGGCTAGTCACGGGCAGCCTTGGCGAGGCACAGGTCGCCCCAGGCCTTGGCCTTGTCTTCCGGCCGGCGCAGCAGGTCGTCCGGATGATAGGTCGCCACCACCGGCAGTTCGGCAGCGCCGTAGCGCATCACCTTGCCGCGCGCGGCAGGGCCCATCATCAGGCCCTTGGCGGCGTACTGGCCGAAGGTCATGGCCATGCCCGCGCCGGTCAGCGACAGCTCGCGGTCCAGGAACGGACGACAGGCCAGCAGCTCTTCGCCGGTCGGCGCGCGGTCGGCGCCGTCGTCGCTGGACGGGCGGCATTTGACCAGGTTGGTGACGTAGACATCCGTCTCCGGCTTGAGGGCGATGGCCTTCAGCATATTGTCCAGCAGTTGGCCGGCCTCGCCGGCGATGGCCTGGTTTTCCTTTTCGTCCAGGCGCGACGGCGCGGCGGCGATGGCGATCCACGCAGCGTCGGCGGCGCCACGGCCGTTGACGGCGTTGCGGCGCGTGTCGCACAGGCTGCAGCGGGTGCAGGTGGAAACGGCGGTCTTCAACGCGGCCCAGTCCATGGCGGCGATGGCCTCATCGCTGACCGGCGCGGCGCGTGCGGGCACGGGGGCCTCGTCGAACCAGGCGGTGGAGTCGTCGTCCATCGCGACGACCGGCTCGTCGGCGAACGGCTGCTCCGGCGCGGGCGATGGCGCTGGGACAGGTTCCGGCATCGCGGCCATCGGTGCAGGTGCAGGTGCAGGTGCAGGCGCAGGTGTAGGCGCAGGTGCGGCCACGGGGGCCGGCGCGGGAGTTGGGGGCGGCGCCAACACAGGCGCCGCCTCGGCAACCGCCTCAACCGGGGCATCAACCGCCTGCGGCTGGCTGGCCACCTGTTCGCCTGATACCGGATTGCGCAGCTTCCATTGCACGCCCACGCCCATCTCGTCGAGGAACACCGTACTACGCTGACTCATATACCGAACCGCATAACGATAGCGTCCTCGCGTTGCTGATCGGCGGCGGGATAGTAGCCCTTGCGTCGACCGATATGTTTAAAACCGTAGCGCTCATAAATCTCCAGCGCCCGCGTATTCGATGGCCGCACTTCCAGCAGCACCGACTCCATGCCCAGCCCGCGCGCGCAAGCGACGGCCTGGTTCAGCAAAAACCGTCCCAGCCCCTGCCCCTGCCGCTCGGCCGACACCGCCACATTCAGCAAATGCGCCTCATCGACGATCGCCATCAACAGGAAATAACCGAGCAGACCGCCATCCTGATCGCGCAACACCCAAGCCTCGTAATTGCTGCTCAACGAATCGACGAAATTGGCCATGCTCCAGGGATGCGGATACACGCTCTGCTCCAGCGCCACCACCTCGGGCAGATCGGTTTGCCGCATCGGCTCATAGTTCAGCCGCGCCAGATCCCACACTTGCTTCATGCGCCACCTTCAGCGGCTTTGGCGGCCGCCATGTCGCGACGCTCGGCCTGGGTGTAGGCGATCTTGTTACGCAAATACAGCGGCTGCGCCTCGGCCGCCGTCACCGTCCGGCCGGCGGCGAAAGCCAGCGCCGCCAGTTGCGCCACCTGCTCGGCGTGCGGCATCACCTCGGCATGGCCGCCGACGGCAAACGCCGCCGCATAGGCCGACAAGCCATTGCCGCAGGCGACAGGCGCGCCCTGCGGCTGCACGGCCTCGGGCGCCGACAGCGCCGCCGGCAGCACCGTCTCCGGCGCCGCGCCGTCCGCGAAGCGATACTGGGCCCAATAGACCTCGCCCATGCGCGCATCGAGCACCGCCAGCACCTCACCGGCGCCGTGCTGCTGATGGCAGGCCAGGGCCATCGCATCGAGTGTCACCACCGGCACCACCGGCAGATTGCCGCCGAACGCCAGGCCCTGTGCGATGCCGCAAGCGGTGCGCACGCCCGTGAACGAGCCGGGGCCCGAGCCGAAAGCAATCGCATCGCAGTCCTTCAGCGCGATGCCGGCTTCGGCCAGCAGCTCCTGTATCATCGGCAGCACCGATTGCGAATGGGTGCGCACGCCCGAGGACACGCGACTGATGACCGCCTCGCCCCGCAGCAAGGCGCAGGAGGCGAGTTCGGAGGAAGTTTCAATGGCAAGAATAGTAGGCATGCCGTATTTTAACCTGCCGGGCTGGCAGGCGCGACCCCGCGCGGGGATGTAGAATACGGCCGACAGGCGCAGAGGCCGCCACCAACCGATGAACACCATGCACAGTTTGACCCTGAATTCCGACAATCGCGCAGAAATCGCCGCCGCCCTGGCCGGCGACCGCTGGATCGTAGCCTGCCTGTGCGCCGCCTGGTGCGGCACCTGCGAAGCCTACCGCGCCACCTTCGACGAGGTGGCGTCGCGCCACCCGGACAAGTTCTTCGTCTGGATCGACATCGAAGACCACGCCGACATCGTGGGCGACCTCGACGTGGAGAACTTCCCCACGCTGCTGATCCAGCATCACGAGCTGGTGGCCTTCTTCGGCACCATGCTGCCGGACGCCGGCCTGGCGCACCGCCTGGTGCTGGCCCAGTCCCAACAGAGCGACGCCGAACTGGCCGAACTGGCCCGCAACAGCGAAGAGCGCCGCCGCTGGCAAGCCGACTGCAACCTGCGCACGCTGATGCGCAACGCGCAGGCTAACTGATCAAACGCTGTCGGACGCCACCGGCAGCGCCTCCAGCTTCCAGCGCAGCATGCCGCCGGCCAGGTTGGCGACCTGGCTGAAGCCGGCCTTGGCCAGCAGCACGCTGGCCTGCGCCGAGCGCACGCCCGAGCGGCACACCGCGACCACCGGCCGCTCACGGTCCAGCTCATCCACGCGCGCCATCAGCTGCGACAGCGGCACCAGCCGCGCGCCTTGCAGATGCCCCAGCTGGTCGATGAACTCCGGCGCCTCGCGCACATCGACGATCTGCACCTGGCCCAGGTGCTCCAGCAGCGCCATCGGTTCGATTTCCCACACCCCGCTGAAACGCAGCGTCAGCGGCGCCCAGGACGGCGCGTCCGGCACCGGCGCGTTGCCCTCGGGCTGGCCGCAACGCATATTTGCCGGCACCGCCACTGCGATCAGCTTGGGATGCGGCAGGTGCAGATTATTCATATGCCCGGTGAAGTCGCCCACGTCCACATCGCCGCCCAGGCGCGGATTGAAGCGGCGCTCCTCGGCCACGCTGGTGACGGTGATGCCGCGATAGTCATGCGCCGGATACAGCAGGCAGCCATCGGGCAGCGTCAGGATCTGCTCGCGCACCGACACGAACAGCTGCTGCGCACTGCCCTGCTGGAAGTCGGTGCGGCCGCAGCCGCGTATCAGCAGGCTGTCGCCGGTGAAGGCCATGCTCTCGTCGTCCAGCACGTAGGTCAGGCAGCCGTTGGTGTGGCCGGGCGTGGCGCGCACGTTCAGGTGGCGGCTGCCGAAGGCGATGCGGTCGCCGTGGCGCAGCGGACGATCCGCCAGCTCGGCGCCCGCCGCTTCCGCCAGCGCGATGCTGCTGCCGCAGCTTTGATGCAGGCGCCAGGCGGCCGTCACGTGGTCCGCGTGGACGTGCGTATCCAGCGTGGCAAGCAGACGCAGTCCCAGCTCCTTCAGCAACGCCAGATCGCGCGGCGCCTGCTCGTAGACCGGATCGATCAGCAGCGCCTCGCCGCTGTCGCCCAGCAGGTAGGTGTAGGTGGAGGAAGTGGGATCGAAAAGCTGGCGGAAAATCATGTTGGTGTCATTCTGAAATATCAATCAGGCCTAAGCTTAGTCTGCTTGACCGGTGCGGCGCAAGTGGCCCCGGCCGGATCGCATGGAGATCCGATTGTCATGCCAACGGCAATGTGGGAATCTGCGAGATTTTCCATTTAAGCAAAATGGTATTCTTGCTCATAAGGCTGAGTATAGCCCGCAGTAAATATTTGCCCGGCCACTCTTCATGGTTTTTTCAACATCAATTAAAGAAAAATGATCAATGCCATATAAACCTAAAATTATTGGAAAATTTGAACGCAGCCAGCTACCTGTGGGGCACGGGGGATTCCACTTGGGAACCCTGAATATGAAAGAGAAATTCTTCAGATATTTCTTTGATTGCGGCGGTGGGGCCGTTGGCAAGAAACTCATCGATGCGGAATTTGAGCAAACCAACTTTGACTTCGGCGTCATTTCGCATTTTGACAAGGATCATTTTTCACAGCTAGACACCGCGAAGGTCAAGCGGGTTTTCATACCCTACCTCGAAGAACTCGATATGTTCTTCCTTACTTTGGCGCATTACGTTCAAAGTAAAGAGGTGTTTGATTTTTCAGCTGAATTGGTCAAACTTTCCGGCAAGCTGGACCTCGTGATGGTACAGCACGTGCCGCCGAACGATAACTATCGGGAAGATATGCTCGGACCAGGCCCGACCGGGGACAATCTTGGCATGATGGGCATCAAGGCGATCAGGCAGGGTGGCGTTTACTCGATTAGCGACAGCGCGAATATCTACGTAGGAAGCAAGGATCACAACGTGGTGACGCTCAAGTTTTATAACCATCGGAGCGAGAAACTTCGAACCGCTATCGATGTCGCACTGAACGACGCATTGACGAACAGTGCGGCAGTCCCCACGCCTCCCAAGAAAACTACGACAAAGGGTAGCAAGCCTGCCAAGGCTCCCACACCGGCCCCCGCACTCTCGAATGAATCGGGCACACCCTATACCACCATCGAGGAATTTCTGGCCAGCGTAAAGGCAAATCCGGCCGAGATAATTCATAAAAATGCTGGAAGATTAAAGGCTGTTTACGAAGAAGTCTTAAACGGGCATGGAGAATCCGGAGTTTCCCCGTCTAACTTAAGTTCACTCACGATGTTTTCCGTAACAAGCGATTCGTCTGACCGGTACTACCATCACGATCAATTGTTCAGCAAACCCGCTGTAGAGATGAGCTCTCCGGGCAATTTTGGGTACGAAACTGACGGTTGGATGCTTACAGGCGATCTTGAACTAACAGGAAGCATATGGGCAGAATTCTATGATCATTACAATCTGGCGATTGAACAGTGCGCCGTGTTTAATGTGCCTCACCACGGTAGCGTCAGGGCATTCGACGACAGCGCGATTCATCAGATAACCACAAATAAATACTTTATTTTCCCGGTCAGCTCGACCGACAAAGCCCATCCTGCCCCCTCCCTCATCGCGCTATTGGACAGCTATGATATGGATAGAGACCGGGCGACCAGCGTAACAGAAATAGCAAACAGCCGATTTACGCTTACCCGTTTATACTGCGAAAGATGAATGGGTGAATACAGTTTGACACTGATACTCCATCACAGCGTCAGCGGCAAACTGCGCAAACGCTTGCCGGTCAGCTTGAAGACCGCGTTGGCCACGGCCGGCGCGATCGGCGGTGTGGCCGGTTCGCCCATGCCTTCGGGATGTTCGGCGCTCGGCATGATGATGGTCTCCACCTCCGGCGCCTGGTTGATGCGTACCACCGGATAGTCGTGGAAGTTGCTCTGCTCGACCTTGCCATCCTTGATCGTCACCGCGCCAAACAAGGCCGCCGACAGCCCGAACACCACCGCCGACTCGACCTGCTGCGCGATGATGTTGGGATTGACGGCGATGCCGCAATCGACCGCGCACACCACGCGGTGCACGCGGATCTCCGTGCCCTCCACCGACACCTCGGCCACCTGCGCGACGATGGTGCCGAACGACTGGTGCAGCGCCACGCCGTGCGCGCGGCCGGCCGGCGCGGCGCCGGCCCTGGCCACCGCCGCATTCAACACCGCCAGATGGCGCGGGTGCCGCTTCAACAGGCCGCGGCGGAACGCCACCTCGTCCTGGCCCGCCGCATGCGCCAGCTCGTCGATGAAACTCTCTTTGAAAAACGCATTGTGCGAATGCCCGACCGAGCGCCAGTAACCCAGCGGCACCGGGCTGTCGACGATCACATGGCGGATGCGCTGGTTCGGGAACTCGTACTGCATATCGAATTCGCCTTCGGCCGTGGTCTTGTCCGGCCCACCGGGCGGCAAGCCCAGGTTGCGCTTGAAGAACTGGTGCGACACCGAACCGCTGGCCGACTTGTTGTCGTAGCCCAGCACCTTGCCCGCCGCGTCCAGGCTGGCGCTGAAGCGCGCCAGCGCCGCCGGGCGATACACGTCGTGCGTGGTATCGTCCTCGCGCGACCAGATCATCTGCACCGGCAGGCCGCCGGCCCGCCTGGCCACCGCCACCACCTGCGCCACCATGTCCACATCCAGCCGGCGCCCGAAGCCGCCGCCCAGCATCGTCACCACCAGCACCACCTTGTCCGCCGCGACGCCGCCGGCCTTGGCCGCCGCCTCCATCGCGAATCCAGGCGACTGTGTGGGCGCCCACAGGAACACCTTGTCGTCCTTGAACTGGGCCGTGCAGTTGACCGGCTCCATCGCCGCATGCGCCAGATAGGGTGCGCGATACTCTGCCGTCACGGTCTTGACGACGCCGGCGGCCTTGCCTTCCACCGCATCCATGTCGCCGGCCTTGTGATAGGCATGGCCCGATTCCGCATCCAGCCTGGCCGCGAACTCCGCAAAGATGGCAGCGCTCGACAGCTTGGCCCGCTCGTCGCTGGTCCACTCCACGGGCAGCGCCAGCGCGGCCTGCCTGGCCTGCCAATACGTCTTCGCCACCACCGCCACGCCGGCGCCGGCGCCGGTCTGCTGCGGCAGCGCGCTGGAAAAGTCGACCACCTGCATCACGCCCGGCATCTTCAGCACCGCCTCCGGCTTGACGCTGGCGACCACGCCGCCGATCACCGGCGACATGCGCACCGCCGCGTACACCATGCCCTCGGGGCGCACGTCGATGCCGAACACCGCCTCGCCGTTCACCTTGGACGGCGTATCGCGGCGCGGCTGGGCGCGGCCTATCAGTTTGAAATCCTTCGGATCCTTCAGGCGAATCTCGCCCGGCGCGGCCGTGGCGGCGGCCACCGCCAGCGCGCCGTAGGCCAGCCGGCGTCCATCGGCATGGATCACCTGCCCGTCTTCGGTGCGGCAATCCTGCGGACGTGCATTCCACTGCCTGGCGGCTGCGGCCACCAGCATGGCGCGCGCGGCGGCGCCGGCTTCGCGCATCGGCTGCCACGCATCCTTCACGCTGGACGAGCCGCCGGTGATGATCAGCCCCAGCTCGCGCGCCACCTTGCCGACGGTCCAGCCGACGGCCGCCTTCAAGCCGCCGTCGTCGTCCGGATGGAAAGGCAGGCCATCCTTGAGCATGGCGATATTGCCGTAGATTTTATCGGTGGTCGCCTGCACCAGCCGCACCGCCGACAGCGGCACGTCCATCTCCTCGGCCACCAGCATCGGCAGCGCGGTATGCACGCCCTGCCCCATTTCGCTGCGAGGCATGGCCACGCTGACCGTGCCGTCCGGCTCGATCGCCACCCAGCCGTTGAGCGCGACCGCGTCGCCGTCCAGCGGCAGCGCATGCGTGGCGTTCAGGCGCTGGCGCGCCGGCATCAGGCCCCAGCCCACCACCAGCGCGCCGGCGGCGACGGCCACGCCACCGAAAATAAACCGGCGGCGCGCGCCGAGCTTCAGTCCCTGCATTGCGGTCTCCCGGTTTTTATGAGGTGCGCCAGCGGGTCAGCATATCGTCCGCTGCCACCGGCTTGCTGTAGAAGTAGCCCTGCGCCAGATGGCAGCCATGGCGCAGCAGGAAGGCCGCCTGCTCCTCGGTCTCCACCCCTTCCGCGATCACGGACAGGTTCATGCTCTTGCCCAGCTGGATGATGGCGATGGCGATGGCCTCGTCGTTGACGTCGGTCGAGATATCCTTGATGAAGGAGCGGTCGATCTTCAGCGTCTGCACCGGCAGCTGCTTCAGGTAAGCCAGCGACGAGTAGCCGGTGCCGAAATCGTCGATCGCCAGGCCGACGCCGATCGAATGCAGGTCGTTGATGAAGACCATGGCGTCGCCGGTGTTCATGATCACCGACTCGGTCACTTCCAGTTGCAGGCGCTGCGGCTCCAGCCCGGTCTCGCGCAGGATGTCGGCCACCATGTTGACGATGCTGCCGCGCTCGAACTGCTTGGCCGACAGGTTGACCGCCATCTTCGGCACATTCAGTCCGGCCGCCTGCCAGCGTATCATCTGGCGGCAGGCTTCTTCCAGCACCCACTTGCCCAGCTGGTTGATGAAGCCCGTGTCCTCGGCCAGCGGAATGAAGCGGATCGGCGGGACCAGGCCCAGTTCCGGATGGTTCCAGCGCACCAGCGCCTCGACCCCAATCAGGCGGCCGGTATCGATTTCCACCTGCGGCTGGTAGTTGAGGAAGATCTCGTCCTTCTCGATCGAGCGGCGCAGGAAGGTCTCCAGCCGCAGGCGTTCGACGCCCTCGCCCGTCATCGACGGCGTGTAGAAGCTGTAGCCGTTGCGGCCGCGCGCCTTGGCCTGGTACATGGCCACGTCGGCGTTACGGATCAGCATATTCAGGTCGACCGCATCATCCGGGAACAGGCTGATGCCGACGCTGCAGGTGACGAACAGCTCGTGGCCGGCCACCATGAAGGGCTGCTCGAACATCTGCACCAGCTTCTCGGCCACCTGGCTGGCGCCGAACTGGTTCTCGATATTCTCCAGCAGGACGATGAATTCGTCGCCGCCCAGGCGGGCCAGCGTATCGCCTTCGCGCAGGCGCTCGTGCAAGGCCTTGGCGACCTGCTTGAGCAGCTCGTCGCCGATGTGGTGGCCCAGCGTGTCGTTGACGTTCTTGAAGCGGTCCAGGTCGATGAACAGCAGCGCCAGCTGCTCGCCGTCGCGCGCGGCGCGTTGCAGCGCGTGCTGCAGGCGGTCGTGGAACAGCAGGCGGTTGGGCAGCGCGGTCAGCGGATCGTGGTGGGCCAGGTGGTCCAGCTTTTCCTGCGATTCCTTGACCTTGGTGATGTCGCTGAACACGCCGACGTAATGGGTGGTTTCGCCGCGGCTGTCGCGCACCGCGCTCACCGTCAGCCATTCCAGATACAGCTCGCCGTTCTTGCGCTGGTTCCAGATCTCGCCGCGCCAGAAGCCCTTGTCCACCTGCTCCTGCCACATCGCCGCATAGAACTCAGCGTCGTGGCGGCCGGAGCGCGTCAGCGTGCGGTCCTTGCCCAGCGCCTCGGCCTCGGTGTAGCCGGTGATCTGCGTGAACGCCGGGTTGACGGCGACGATGATGCCGGACGCGTCCAGCACCACCACGCCGTCGGCGATGTGCTCGATCACGGTGGCCGACAGGCGCAGCTTTTCTTCCGCTTCCTTGCGCGCGGTGATGTCGGCATACACCCAGATGCTGCCCTCGTTGGCGCGCTTGTCGTCCAGCGCGTAGCCGCTGACCATGCACCAGAACAGGCTGCCGTCCTTGCGGCGGTAGTGGCGCTCCTCGTTGAAGTAGTCGCCTTTCGACAGCGATGGATACTGGCGCGCGCCGGCCGATTCGAAATCGAAGGAGCTCGGGAACACGATCGCGGTCGAGGCGCCCGTCATCGCGCCCGGCTCGTAGCCGAACAGCTCTTCGCAGCGGCGGTTGACCGAGACGATCTGGCGGTTACGCACGAACATCACGCCGAACATCACGTTGTCCAGGATGGCGCTCTGCTCGGCCAGCAGGGCCTCGATGCGCATCTCGTTGTGCTTGCGCTGGCTGATATCGGAGATGATGCCGTCGACCCAGGGCGCGTTGCCCTCGCCGTCGTGCGGCTGCGGCTGGCCGTTCTCGGCCACCCAGCGCTCGGTGCCGGCGGCGTCGAGGATGCGGTACTCGACCTCGTAGGACTGGCCGTTGCGGATCGCCTCGGACACGCTGCGGCGCTGCTTCTTGCGGTCTTCCGGCGCGATCAGGTTGGTCCAGGAATGGGTGGTGCTGCGCATGAACTGCGCGGCGGAATAGCCGGAAATCTCTTCGATGGCGTCCGACACGAAGTCGATCGGGCCGTCGGGGCGGAAGCGGAACACCGCGCCCGGCACCTGCGTGACGATGGTGCGGAAGCGTTCCTCGCGCTGGCCGATGTCCTCGAACAGGCGCTTGATCGCCACCCGCATCTGCTCCAGCTGCGTGGCCAGGCGGCCCAGCTCGTCGCTGCCGACCAGGTCCAGCCGCGTCTCGAAATCGCCGTGCGACAGGCGGTCGGAAAAGCGCATCAGCTTGCGCAGCGGCTTGATCAGGCGGGAATTGAGGAACAGCACGATCAGCAGCAGCGACACCATCAGCTGCGCCGCCAGCACGAACACATAGGACAGCTGCTTCTCGCGCAGCTCCTGCTGGCTGCGGGCGTCGTCCATCTCGACCGTGATGCGGCCGATGCGCTCGCCGCGCACCAGGATCTCGCGCTCGGCGCGGTAGACATTGCCGGCCGCCTGGCGCGGCGAATGCACGCTCATGAACTGGGTGTCGGCCTGGCCGACCACCTCCACCTGCAGCACCGAACGGTCGCGCATCACCGACTCGACCAGCGAATGGGCCGACTCGGCGTTCATATTCCACAGGGATTCCTGCATGCCCAGCGCCAGGATGTCGGCGTTGCGCTGCAGCGATTCGTCCAGCGCCACGCGCGCCGATTTCTGCTCGTGCACGCCGATCAGCAGATAGCTGCCGATGATGGCCGGGATCACCAGGCCGCCAAACACCACCAGTAACAGCGCGCCATAGATGGATAGACCGTACAAGGCGCTGAGCCGGGCACGCATCTTTTGGTAAACGGCGCTAATCATGCACCGGTCGCGAGTGATAAGTTTGCATCATCTGTCTGTAATTGGGTAATAGCGCAAACTTTAAGCTTTCTAACTGGAATTATGCACGGAAAATGCGGTAAAAGTCACCGCGCCAGCAAAAAACCCACAGGCGCGCTATCATCGCGACTCATTTCAACTGAGGACCTTGCCATGACCACTTTTTCCATGTATTCCGCTTCCATTCCAGTGTTCAAGCAGATCCTGAACAGCCTGCTGGTCATCCTCGACAAGGCCGAGACGCACGCGGCCGAGAAGAAAATCGAACCTAACGCGCTGCTTCAGTTCCGCCTGTTCCCGGACATGCTGCCGTTCACCCGCCAGATCCAGATCGCCTGCGACTTCTCGAAAGGCGCCGCAGCCCGCCTGGGCGGCCTGGAAGTGCCGTCGTACGAGGACACCGAAACCAGCTTCGCCGAGCTGAAGGCCCGCATCGTCAAGACCCTGGCCTACATCGACAGCGTGCCGGCCAGCGCCATCGAAGGCAGCGAAACGCGCGAGATCACCACCGGCAGCGGCGAGAAGACCAAGCACTTCACCGGCCAGACCTATCTGTTCCACTACGCGCTGCCGCACTTCTTCTTCCACGCCACCACGGCCTACGACATCCTGCGCCACAACGGCCTGGACATCGGCAAGAAGAACTTCATCGGCACCTATTGATCGGCTGCTGAATCAGGTATTCCGGCGCGGGTAGCCCTGCGCCAGGATGCGCTGCCACACCAGTTCCTTCTGTTCAGCGCTCATGGAGACCCAGTGCGCCACCTCCACCACCGAGCGGCCGCAGCCGCGACAGATTTCGTCGAAGGTGGTGGAGCAGACCGCCACGCAGGGCGTGTCCGGCCGTACCGGCAAATCCCCCATCATTTCACCTGCAACAGCTTGTCCCAGGCGTCGTGGCCCAGCGCGCGCAGCGTCTCGATGTTCTTTTCGAAGATGTCGCCCGCTTCCGGGAAGGCCTCCACCGCGCGCTCCACGCTATCCTCGCGCAGCAGGTGCAGCGTCGGATACGGCGAGCGGTTGGTGTAGTTCTCGATGTCGTTCTTGTGGGTGTCGGCGAACTGGTAGTCCGGGTGGAAGCTGGCCACCTGCAGGATGCCGTCCAGCTCCATCTCTTCCAGCGCGGCGTCGGCCACGTCGAGGAATTCGTTGTAATCCTCGAAATCGGCCAGCACGTTCGGATGCATGATCATCGTCGTGTCGACTTTTTCCGGATCGGCTTCGGCCAGGTACTCCAGCTCTTCCATCAGCTTTTCCAGCAGCGCTTCCGGCGTGTCGGCCTCGCAGACCACGTAGCGGATCTGCTTCTTCACATGCACGGCCTTGGCAAACGGACACAGGTTCAGGCCGATGACGGCCTTCTCCACCCAGTTGACGGTCTCGGCGATGACGGCGTCGTGATCGATGGCGGGGCTACTCATAATTCAATTCCTTGGTGACTGCTCAAAAACAGAATTGTACGCACTCTTTGCGGGAACTCATACTTCAGCCATTTTGCAGCGATCTCCGGCTTATTTACATAGAACTATTGCGTAAAAGAATTAGTCATCCGCCTGACATATTTCTTGACTCCACCGGGCGACCTTCGTACACTCCACGTTTATTCATAGTCCGTCCGATGTTACTCGTCGGCAACAATGGAAAACTATGCAAGCACGAATTTCCAAATCCGCGGCCCTGGCCACCTTGCTGGCGCTGATGGCGCCGGCGATCAGCCAGGCCCACGATGAAGCGCCGGGCCTGCCGCCGGCGGCGTCCCTGCCGCTGTCCGCCCTGCCGAACGCATTAGCCAAGTCTCCCTCCCTCGATGTCTCTTCCCTGAAAGCCAACAAACCGGTCAAGCTGGCCGAGGATGACGCTTTCCGCGAAAAAGACGTCTGGGGCCGCATCCGCAGCGGCTACGCGATCCCGGACATTAATAACGACCTGGTCGGCAAGCACGTCAACTGGTACGCCACCCGTCCCGACTATATCGCCCGCACCACGGCGCGCGCCTCGCGCTACCTGTTCCACGTCGTCACCGAGCTGGAAAAGCGCGGCATGCCGACCGAGCTGGCGCTGCTGCCCTTCATCGAATCCGCGTTCAACCCGCAAGCGCTGTCCAGCGCCAACGCCGCCGGCATGTGGCAGTTCGTGCCGGGCACCGGCCGCGACTACAACCTCAAGCAGGACGCCTTCAAGGACGAGCGCCGCGGCGTGCTGGCCTCGACCGACGCCGCGCTGAGCTACCTGCAGCGGCTGTACGACATGTTCGGCGACTGGCAGCTGGCGCTGGCCGCCTACAACTGGGGCGAGGGCTCGGTGCAGAAGGCCATCAAGCGCAACCAGGCCGCCGGCAAGCCGACCGACTTCGAAAGCCTGGCCGAACTGATGCCGGCCGAAACCCGCAACTACGTGCCCAAGCTGCAGGCGGTCAAGAACATCATCGCCAACCCGGCGCAGTACGGCCTGAACCTGCCGGCCATCGACAACACGCCCTACTTCACCGCCGTCGACAAGACCAGCGACATCGACCTGACCATCGCCGCCCACTTGGCCGAGCTGTCGGTCGACGAGTTCAAGGCGCTGAACCCGCAGTTCAAGCGCCCGGTCATCACCGGCGACGAGCAGACCAAGATCCTGCTGCCGAAGGAAAACGCCGACAAGTTCCACCTGAACCTGGCGCAATGGGGCAAGGATCTGTCGACCTGGACCACGCACAAGATCACCACCGCCCGCGAAAGCATCGGCACGCTGGCCTCGCGCTTCCACACCACGCCGGAAGTCATCCGCCAGGCCAACAACATTCCGCAGAAGTCGATGTTGAAAGCCGGCTCCACCATCCTGGTGCCGAAGATCTCGACCTCGGCCAGCGTGGACATCCCGGCGGACGTTGAGCGCAACGCCACCGTCGCCTTCGAAGCCGAGCGCGAGCGCACCACCAGCAAGGCCGGCTACAAACTGGCCAAGGGCGGCAAGGCCGCCAAATCCAGCCCGGTCGCACTGGTCAAGGCGCGCGTATCGCACGATGCCGCCAAAGGCAAGTCCCGCCGCAAAAACGAGCGTTAAAGCCCGTCCGGTCCCGCTTGCGGCGCATGGCGCCGTGGCCGGGACCGCGATCAAAGGTTGCAGTCGCGGCCCACTCGCCCTACAATCTTGGTCTTGCAGCGGCCGGCAACGGGCCTCTCACATCAATAACAACCCCACTGACGTCGCCAGCCAGCCTGCCAAAAGGCAAGCCAGGGCGCGCAGTTGCAATCGGAGTCACTATGGCGTTCTTGCAAGGCAAAAAAATCCTCATCACTGGTTTGCTGTCGAACCGTTCCATCGCATACGGTATCGCCAAGGCCTGCCATCGCGAAGGCGCCGAACTGGCGTTCACCTACGTCGGCGAACGCTTCAAAGACCGCATCACTGAATTTGCCGCCGAATTCGGCAGCACCCTGGTGTACGACTGCGACGTCGGCAGCGACGAGCAGATCGCCGCGCTGTTCGCCGACCTGGGCAAGAGCTGGTCGCAGCTGGACGGCCTGGTGCACGCGATCGGCTTCGCGCCGCGCGAAGCGATCGCCGGCGAGTTCCTGGACGGCCTGACCCGCGAGAACTTCCGCATCGCCCACGACATCTCGGCCTACAGCTTCCCGGCGATGGCCAAGGCCGCGCTGCCGCTGCTCAAGGAAGGCTCGTCGCTGCTGACCCTGTCCTACCTGGGCGCGGTGCGTGCCATCCCTTACTACAACACCATGGGCCTGGCCAAGGCATCGCTGGAAGCGTCGGTACGCTACCTGGCCGAGAACCTGGGCAAGCTGGGCATCCGCGCCAACGGCATCTCCGCCGGCCCGATCAAGACCCTGGCCGCGTCCGGCATCAAGGACTTCGGCAAGCTGCTGGGCTTTGCCTCGTCGCACGCCCCGCTGCGCCGCAACGTGACGATCGAAGAAGTGGGCAACACCGCCGCCTTCATGCTGTCCGACCTGGCCTCCGGCATCACCGGCGAGATCACCTACGTCGACGGCGGCTTCTCGCACGTCATGGGCCTGAACGCGGAAGACTACACCTAAGCCCTGCCCGCCCCGCCCAAGCAAAACGCCCTGCATGCAGGGCGTTTTTTATTGGCTGGCCAGAAGATCAGCCGCGGCGGCGGCGCAGCCAGGCGCCCATGCCCAGCAGGCCGGCGCCCAGCATCAGCGCCGACGATGGCTCCGGCACGGCCGTCACGCTGACGTTGTCCAGGCCGATGTACCACACGGCCTGGCCGCCGGCGAAGGACACGTCGGTGGTGGCGCCGCTGGCCACGAAGGACAGCGTCACATGCTCCCACGAGCTGGCCTGGTTGCCGACCGTGGTCCAGACCTGCTGCCCCACCACACTGCCGGCCGTGACGAACAGGCTGTCGTTGATGCCGTAGTTGTAGTTGATCGAATTGCCGATATCGAAGCTGAGCGTGTAGGTCGCGCCCGCCGTGGTGGCGATGGTCTGCTTGACGCCGCCGCCGGTCGAGCTCTGGTCGTGCCAGCCGGTCAGGTCGAGGAAGTTGTTGCCATCCGACGCGTTGATCGCATACGGATTGCCCAGGCCGATCCAGGCGACGTCATTGCCGCCGATGACGGTCCAGCCGGCCAGCGTGGAGCTGTCGCCGCTGAACAGCTGCTGCGCGCCGGCATCGCTGTGATTGACGACGATGCTGCCGGCTTCGAAGCTGCCGTTGGTGATCAATTCGGCCGCGCCCGCATGCGCAGCCATCGCCAGCGCAGCGGCCAGCAAGGTCGATTTCAGTTTCATTGTGCATCCCTTGAGTTATAAGTAGCAATGTGCGTGTACCAGCCTCAGCAGTATAAATTGTAATTTTTATACCATCAAGTGCCGCGCACCGAACCGTGCAGACGCATGCGCACTACGGTTTTGCAAGCCAGGCGCAGCTCACGGCAGCTCTTTCATCCCGGCGGCGATCTTGTCGCAATCGGCCAGCACCGGCGCCTTTTGCATCGACAGCCCCAGCTTGCCCGTATGCCAGGCCTGCATGGCCTTCTGCTCCTCGTCCACCAGCTTGCCCATGACAGCCGCATCGGCGCGGCTGGTGCGCGCCAGCATCAGCGTGGCGGCCTGGTTCAGGCCCGCCTGGCGGGCGCCGCTCCAGGCCTGCAAAGCGTCCTGATAGGCCCTGGCATGGTCGGGGAAGCGGTTGGCGCACATGCCCGTCACCTGCTTCAGGGCGTCGCGCCGTATCATCTGCCGCAAAGCGCCCTGCTCCGCCGCGGTGAGCGGGACCGACGGCGCCTCCGGCGCCGCGGCCTGCGGCTCGGCCGCCACCCGGTCGGCGGGCGGATCGGCGATCACCTCGTCGATCTTCGCCAGGAAGGCCGGCGCCGCCGGCGGACGGCCGCTGATATCGCCCAGCAGCTTGCCCTTGTTGAAGACATACTGCGTCGGCACGCCGTAGACCTTCATCAGCTTGCTGAAATCGGGAATCTTGCGCCACGGCGTCCACTGCACCCGCACGAAGGCCAGCGCCGGCTGGTGCGGCAAGGCTGCGGCCTGATCGAAAGTCTGGTCGGCGCCCTTGCAATAGCCGCAGCCCGGATCGGGCGAGGTCAGCTGCACTACCACATACTCGTGCCTGGCGATAAACGCCTCCAGCTGCTGCGGCTGCAACTCCGTCACCGGCCCGGCGGCGGCCTGCGCCGCCGCAAGCATCATCGACACACCCCAAAGAATTCGCATCGCCCATCCCAATCAAAACCATAAAATTATCATATAAATAACTGCGGCGCTGCACAATAGAAATGCTTTGACCTATACAGCGAGGGGCAACTGCTGTATAGTGTTGCCTGTGCGCTGCAATGAGCGCGCTGCAACAAAAGCAGCGCCGATTGTTCAGCCAGGTATTACTAGCAGCTTCGCAAGCCTTAGCGCATCACCCTGATGTCGCTATTAAAGCCCTCCCGCCTTTGGTGTCGCACCTGACACCGTCCCGGCGCAAAGCTTTTGTGCCGAAATTTCTTTCGATTTTGATTGAGTCATTTCGTTTTGGTAGGCGTAGCTATTTCGCGTTCGGCTTTTGCACGAACGCCGGTTTTTTACGAAAGAACAGCATGACATTTGAAGCACTTGGTCTCAACACGTCCATCATTAAAGCCCTGACCGACGCCGGCTACACCGCGCCGACTCCAGTACAGCAGCAGGCCATCCCTGCCGCTATCGCAGGCAAGGACTTGTTGGTTTCCTCGCAAACCGGTTCCGGCAAGACTGCAGCGTTCATGCTGCCGTCGCTGCACCGTTTGTCCGAGATCGACCCGGCAGCCGCCGGCAAGACTCCAAATCAAGAAATGCAAGCCGCCCGTGCCCGTGGCGAGCGCCCACGTTTCAAAGCTGCACAGCCAAAAATGCTGGTGTTGACCCCAACCCGCGAACTGGCCCTGCAAGTCACCACCAATACCGACAAGTACAGCGTCAACCTGCGCCGCATCAAGGCCGTGTCGATCCTGGGCGGTATGCCATATCCAAAACAGATGCAACTGCTGGCCAAGAATCCTGAGATTCTGGTGGCAACCCCAGGCCGTCTGATCGACCACATGGAATCGGGCAAGATCGACTTCTCGCAACTGGAAATCCTGGTGCTGGACGAAGCCGACCGCATGCTGGACATGGGCTTCATCGACGACATCGAGAAGATCGTCGACGCAACCCCGTCGACCCGCCAGACCATGCTGTTCTCGGCCACGCTGGACGGCGTGGTTGGCAACATGGCCCGCCGCATCACCAAAGATCCGCAGATCATCCAGATCGTCAGCGCCGCCAACAAGCATGAGAACATCACCCAGCGCGTGCACTTCGTCGACGACCTGTCGCACAAGAACCGCCTGCTGGACCACCTGTTGCGCGACGACTCGCTGGACCAGGCCGTGGTCTTCACCGCCACCAAGCGTGACGCCGACACCATCGCCGACCGTCTGAACATCGCCGGTTTCTCGGCTGCCGCACTGCATGGCGACATGCACCAGGGCGCCCGTAACCGTACGCTGGACAGCCTGCGTCGCGGCCAGGTCAAGATCCTGATCGCCACCGACGTCGCCGCTCGCGGTATCGACGTTCCGACCATCACCCACGTGTTTAACTACGACCTGCCGAAGTTCCCAGAAGACTACGTGCACCGCATCGGCCGTACCGGCCGTGCCGGCCGCAACGGTCTGGCGATCTCGCTGGTGAACCACGCTGAAGGCATGAACGTCAAGCGCATCGAGCGCTTCACCAAGCAGCTGATTCCGGTCAACGTCATCGAAGGCTACGAGCCTAAGAAGACCGCGTCGGCATCGCGTTCGTCGCCACGTCCAGGCGGCTGGAAGCCAGGCGACAACCGCGGCGGCGCCAAGCCATCGGGCCAGCGCACGTTCAGCAAGCCAGGCGCACCGCGCAAGGAAGGCAGCACCGGCGGCGGCTACAAAGGCAGCAACCCACGCAGCACCGACGGCGCACGCCGCAGCTACGGCGACCGTTAATCGGTAGCCAGCTGAACTAAAAAGCCCCCGCCGGCCTGGACGCGATCAAGATCGCGACCAGTGCCGGCGGGGGCTTTTTGCGTTGGGTGCGAGGGGTCTCAGGGACGTATGAATAAAGCACGGTTCAGGTCAAAATCCAGCCCCCCTTACGCCGGATCTCGTCGTGCATGGCGTCCGGTGCCAGGTCAAGCTCTCCTGGCCAAGTAACGACACCATTTCATTCCTCCGTGGAGAAATAAGCTTGCTTATTTCCTGGCCGTGATCCGAAGGATGCGGCGGAAGGTCGGACACTCCAGATGGTTGGCCGCCTTGCACACCGCCGCGTGACGCAAGCCGTCGCGCATGGAGGCCAGCTTTTTGATCGTGCGGTCCAGCTCATCCGCCTTCGCCACCAACAACTGGCGATCAATCCGCAAGTCGCCATCAGGCCCGAACATGCCGCCAATCTCGTCCAGCGAGAAACCGGACGCGCGCCCCAAGGCAATCAACGCCAGCTTCTCCAGCACGCCATCATCGAACAGCCGCCGCAGACCTCGCCTGCCGACCGACACGATCAGTCCTTTTTCTTCATAATATCGCAGCGCAGACGCCGGCATGCCGGAGATCCGGGCCACTTCCGCTATGTCCATGCTCGCCATCGCTTGACCTCAAGTTGACTTGAAGTGGCACAGTAGCACCTTCCCTACTCCCCAACAAGCGAAAGGCCCCATCATGAACTCACAACAAAACGCCATGTGGCAAGGCGCGGCCGGCCACACCTGGGTCGCGACACAAAACCTGCTCGACCGCATGTACCAGCCCTTCGAAGACCTGCTGGTGCAATCGCTGCCCGCCAACGCGCGCCGCCTGCTGGACGTGGGCTGCGGCACCGGCGCCACCACGCTGGCCGCCGCTCGCCAACTGGGCCCGGACGGCCACTGCACCGGCATCGATATTTCCGGCCCCATGCTGGCCTCCGCCCGCGAACGCGCCGCACACAGCCGCTCCTCCGCCGCCTTCATCCAGGACGACGCGCAACGCCACGCCTTCGAACCGGCCAGCTACGACGCCATCATCTCGCGCTTCGGCGTGATGTTCTTCGACGATCCAGTCGCCGCCTTCCGCAATCTGCGGCTGGCCGCGCGCGACGGCGCCACGCTGCGCATGATCGCCTGGCGCAGCCCGGAAGAAAATCCCTTCATGACCGCCGCCGAGCGCAGCGCGGCGCACCTGCTGCCCCAGCTGCCGCCCCGCGTGCCGAACGAACCCGGCCAGTTCGGCTTCGCCGACCGCCACCGCGTGCAGGCAATACTGGAACAGGCCGGCTGGCGCGACATCGATATCCAGCCGCTCGACGTCGCGTGCAACTTCCCAGAAACGGAGCTGGAGCGCTACGCCACCCAGATGGGCCCGGTCGGCAGGCTGCTGCAGACGGCCGACGAGCACACGCGCCGGCAAGTCGGCATCGCCGCCCGCGCCGGCTTCGCGCCCTACATCGACAACGGCCAAGTACGCTACACTGCCGCCTGCTGGAACATCGGCGCTCGCGCTTAAATTAAACCGAACAATTCAGCATCCACTGCACGCCGAATTGATCGGTCAGCTTGCCGTAGTAATCGCCCCAAGGCTGCATGGCCAGCGGCGTCGTCACCTTGCCATCCTGGGCCAGGCGCGCGAACAGCTGCTCGGTCTGCTGCCTGTCGTTCATCTGCAGAATATGCGACGAGCCGCGCATGGGTTCGGCATCGTCGTTGTCCGAGGCAAAGAACAACACGCCCGGTCCCTCGAACTTCGCGTGCATGATGCGGCCGCGCATGGCTTCGTTGTGGACCGGCATGCCGTCCACGCCATAGCGCAACACATCGGTGATCTGGCCCAGCCCGCAGCGCGCATAAAACGCCAGCGCCGGTTCGCACATCGTCGTAAAGAAAAGATAGTTGGAAAGCTGCATGGCCTTGTCCCGGTTGGAGTATGGTGACGTTTTACACCAGCTTATCAATTGTATAAATAATTATTTCTGCAAGTTGCCACAATATAAGCAGCCGTGAGTCGTCTACCAAGCAATGACACCACCGAACTCAACCACCGAGCAGGACATCGCAGCAACCGTACTGCGGGAACGCTCGCGCCTCGGGCATTTCATCCGCAGCCGCGTCCGCGATCCGACCGATGCGGACGACATCCTGCAGGACGTCTTCTACGAGTTCGTCCAGGCCTACCGCCTGCCGGAGCCGATCGAACAAGTCAGCGCCTGGCTGTTCCGGGTCGCGCGCAATCGCATCATCGACCGCTTCCGCAAGAAGAAAGAGGTGCGGCTCGACGACATGACCGACGACGACGGCGAGGACTGCCGCCTCGACCTGCTGCTGCCCTCGGCCGACGGCAGCCCGGAAGACGCCTACGCCCGCTCCGTGCTGCTGGAAGAACTGCAAACGGCGCTGGAAGAATTGCCGGCCAGTCAGCGCGAGGTGTTCGTCGCGCACGAACTGGACGGCGTCAGCTTCAAGGAAATGGCCGCGCAAAGCGGCACCTCGGTCAACACCTTATTGGCGCGCAAACGCTACGCGGTGCTGTACCTGCGCACGCGGCTGCAAACCCTGTACGACAACGAATGATGTTAGAAAGGAGAATCTGAAATGAAAAAGAAACTGCTGTTCCTGCCCCTGGTCCTCGCCGGAGTCGCCCTGCTCGGATGGGTCGTGATGCTGTTGTGGAACTGGGTCATGCCCGGCCTGTTCGCCGGCAGCCTGCAAATCGACTACTGGCGCGCGCTGGGCTTGCTGGTACTATGCCGCATCCTGTTCGGCGGCTTCCACGGACGCCACGGCCACCGCCACGGCGGCCGCGAACGCTGGCAGCGCTGGCAGGCGATGACGCCTGAAGAGCGGGCCCAGTTTCACAAAGACCGACACGGCTTCTGCCGGCCCAACAAAGAACCAAAAGACCTATGACCAAACCCGTACCGACGCCGTTTAGCGGCTACCAAAAAGCTGTGGTGGCGATGCTGGCCTTCCTGCAATTCGCCGTCATCCTGGACTTCATGCTGATGTCGCCGCTCGGCGCGGTCATCATGCCGGCGCTGAACATCGGCCCCAAGCAGTTCGGCCTGGTGGTGTCGGCCTACGCCTTCAGCGCCGGCGCTTCCGGCCTGCTGACCGCCGGTTTCGCCGACCGCTTCGACCGCAAGAAGCTGCTGCTGTTCTTCTACACCGGCTTCATCCTGGGCACGCTGTGGTGCGGCCTGGCGCAGAGCTTTGAATCGCTGCTGGCCGCGCGCATCGTCACCGGCCTGTTCGGCGGTGTCATCGGCTCGGTCGTGCTGGCCATCGCCACCGACCTGTTCGCAGCGCAGCAGCGCGGCCGCGTCATGGGCTTGATCCAGACCGCGTTCGCCGCCAGCCAGGTGCTGGGCATCCCGGCCGGCATCTACCTGTCGAGCAAGTGGAACTGGCACATCCCCTTCGTCGCCATGGCGGCGTTCGGCCTGGCCGGCGGCCTGCTGGTGGCGTGGAAACTGCAGCCGGTCAACAGCCACCTGGGCAAGCCGCAGGAGCACAGCGCCTGGATGCACCTGTTCCACACCGTGACCGAGCGCCGCTACCTGCTGGCCTTCGCCACCACCGCCCTGCTGACCACCGGCGGCTTCATGCTGATGCCGTTCGGCAGCGCCTACGTGGTCAACAACCTGGGCATAGCCCTGCAACACCTGCCGACGGTCTACCTCGTCACGGGCCTGTGCACCATCTTCGTCGGCCCCATGGTCGGCAAGGCGGCCGATGCGCTGGGCAAGTTCCGCGTCTTCCTGTTCGGCACCGCGCTGACCATCACCATGGTGCTGGTCTACACCCACCTGGGTCCGACGTCGCTGGTGGTGCTCATCATCGTCAATACGGTGATGTTCATCGGGATCTTCTCGCGCATGATCCCGTTCCAGGCCATGATGGCCTCGGTGCCGGCGCAGACCCAGCGCGGCTCGTTCAACGCCATCAGCGCGTCGATCCAGCAGCTGTCGGGCGGCCTGGCGTCGGTGCTGGCCGGCCACATCGTCACGCAAAGCGCGACCGGCCGCTTGCAGAACTTCGACGTGGTGGGCTATGTCGTGGTCGGCACCTCGCTGGTCGGCCTGGCGCTGCTGTGGCGCCTCAACCGCAACACCCTGGCCGCACCGGCGCAGCAAGCCGCTGCCTGAGTCACGCCCGGTTCCATCCCCTGCGCAACGGCGCCCGCCGTTGCGCATCCCCACCTTCCTCCTGCGCCCGATGCGGCGGCGCCATCGTAGCAAAATGCTTCCAGTAATTAAGAAAATCCAATATAGTTGCCACACAGAACTATTTTGAGCATATAATTGCTTCACAACATGATATTCAACCCACTTATTCGAAAGGGAAACAGCGCATGAACGCCAGGAATATGGACGCAGCCTGCTTACGCGCACTGCGCCGCCGCGGACACTCGGACGCCAGCATCACCGCCATGAGTCCGGAGGAAGCTTTTTGTGAATACTGCGCCTATCACGGCATCATGAATCTGCTACCGGCAACCCTGCAGATGTTGGACAGGCTGCGCGGCGAACCGCAGCCGCAATGAACGCCGGTTCGCGGTGATGCGTTCGCTTGCAAGGCCTGTCGCCAACGGGCCTTACAAGCCGCCTTCCCTGCGCAGCAGCGCCAGCAAGCGCTGCCACCCCTCTAACAGCAGACTCCGGCGTTCGCCCGGCAAGCGCGCCACCCCGGCCATTTCACGCGATGGCGCCGCCTCGCTGTCGCAGTCGTCCAGGCGCACGCGGAACAGCGCCGCCAGCGGCACCAATCCCCGCTCACGCGCCTCGACCGCCAGCGGGCCGCCATGGACCGACGCCAGCAAGGGCTGATCCAGCAGCGGCAAATTCAAATCGTCTATCGCCCCCACCCGGCATGACACCACGCGATGCAGGCCGCCGTCGGCCACAAAGCGCGCCGTGACGCCGCTTTTCAGCGTGCCCAGCTGCGCCTCGCCGACAAAGGCTTCGCCCCGCGCACCACGCGGTCCCAGCACGTCAAGCAGGTGCTCGCCTTCCGCGATCACCGTGCCGGCGCGCAGCGCCTCGCCCAGCTCCGCCACGCGGCCGGCAAACGGCGCCTGCAGGGTCAGCCTGGCCTGCTGGCGGCGCAGGCTGTCCACCTGCTCCTGCGCGGCCAGCCACTGCTGCTGCAAGACCGCGCCCTGCTGCTGCAGATCGCTGTGGAAAGCCTGCTGCTGCGCCATCCAGCCCAACTGGCGCTCGCGCGCCTCGGCCTGCGCCAGCTGCATCGACAACACGGGCGAGCGCAGCCGGGCCAGCACCTGGCCGGCCTGCACCTGCTGGCCGTCGCGCACCCACACCGCGTCCACCTCGGCCACCGCCGGCGCATACAAGCCCTGCGACTGGCGCGCGCCCAGCACGGCGGGCGCCGCCACTTCCGCCTGCCACGGCAGGACCAGCCAGGCCAGCAGCAGGGCCAGCAGCACGGCGCTGCGCCGGCTGGCGCGGCACCAGCGCAGTTCGTCGCGCCGGCGCCACCACAGCAGCAGCTCGCCCGCGATGGGACGCGCGATGAACCAGCCCAGTTCCACGCACAGCAGCAATATGCCCAGCGCCTTGAAGAACAGGTGATAGACCAGCAGCGCAATCGACAGGAACAGCACCAGCCGGTACAACCACGTGGCCCAGGCGAACAGGATCAGCTTGCGCCGGGTCGCGGCCGGCAAGTGCTCCGGCGCCGTATCGTCCAGCCCCAGCAGCCACAGGCGCAGCCGCCACAGCGCCAGCGCGAAGGCGCGGCTGTGCAGGTTGGGCAAGCCCACGTAGTCGGCCAGCAGGAAGTAGCCGTCGAAGCGCATGAAGGGACTGGCGTTGACCGCCAGCGTCGCCAGCCAGGTGGTGGACGCCAGCAGGAAGGCGCAGGCCCGCAGCGGCCCGTCCGGCAGCACGCACCACAGCAGCGTGGCGCACACCGCCAGCACCAGCTCGGCCAGCATGCCGGCGCCGCCGATCAGCAGGCGCTGGCGGCGCGAGCGCAGCTTCCACGCCTCATTGGTATCGGTGTACAGGACCGGCATCATGACCAGGAAGGCCACGCCCATGGTCGGCACGCGGCAGCCGTAGCGGCGCGCCGTCAGCGCATGCCCCAGCTCATGCAGCACCTTGGCCAGGCTCAGCGCGGCACCGATGCCGAGCGCCGCCGTCCAGCCGCCGTAGCTGGAAAACGTATGGGTGAACTCATCCCAGCGGCGCGACAGCAGGCCCAGGGCCAGCAGCAGCGCTGCGCCCATGGCCCACCAGAAGCGCGGCGCGAACAGCCATGCGCACCAGGGCAGCAGGCGCTGCAGCAGCGCTTCCGGCCGCAGCAGGGGAACGCGGAAGAACAGGTAATTTTTCAGCAGCCACATGGCGCGGCCGGGCCGGCTCGCCTGGCGCCGCTGCCACAGGCGGGCGCTCTGCCCGGCGGTGGCAGCCACCAGCAGCTGGTGGCGTCCGAGAAAGGCCAGCACCGCATCGATGTCCTCCATCTCCAGCTGCAAGGTGGTCTCGGCGCGCAGCGCCGCCAGCACGCTTTCGGCGCTGCCCAGATGCCAGCGTTGCAGGATCTCGAAACTGGCCCAGCCCAATTGATAGAAACGGTTGACGCTGGGGTCGTGCAGCGTCCAGCTGGGCGAGCCGTCGGCCTGCACCGGCCCCGGATGCAGGCTCAGTTCCTGGCGCAGGACGGGCAAGGCGCGCGCGCCCACGCCTACCACCCCAGCCACTGGCGCGCCGCCGTCAACGGCCGGCGCAGCACGTAGTAGGCCAGCGGCACCCAGTCGCCATACACCTTGGCCGTCCCCATCTGTCCCAGCCGCGGCGGCGCCCGATCGGTAAAGCGCGCCTGCACGCGGTAGGCCAGCAAGCCGCCCTCCGCCGCTTCCGCCTTGTACGCCACCCGCAGCACTTCGGCCTCGTAGGTGGCGGTGGGGTCGCCGTTCGGATACAGCACGATGCGCGCGCCCGGCGCCGCATCCATGGCCTCGGCCGCCGGCAGCCACGCGGCCAGCTCGACCTGGGCCGGATCGGCCAGCGTCATCACCTTCTCGCCCACCGCCACGGCCTTGCCCTGCCAGTCGTTACGGTCGGAGAACACCACCACCCCGGCTTGCGGCGCCGTCACTTGCAGGCGTTGCAGCTCGCGCCCGCTGTAGTCGGCGGCGATGCTTTTTTCTTCCAGACGGGCGCGCTCCTGCGCCATGGCCAGCCGGCCCTTGTCGTCGGTCACGGCCAGCTGGGCGCTGACGCGGTAGCTCTCCTGGGCCGCATCGCGTTCGCGGCTGGCCAGCGCATGCTGGCCGGAGAGCTGGGTGGCGTCCAGAGCGAACAGCGGCGCGCCCTTGGCCACGCGCTGGTTCGGCTGCACGGCAATGCTCGCGATCACGCCCGACAACGGCGCCCGCAACAGCAAGGGATCGCGCGGCACCACCTCGCCGCGCGCCAGCACGCTCAGCCGCACCGGCACGCACGCCAGCAGCAGCACGGCCAGTAACAGCTTGCGCTGGCGCGGCCCCGGCTTGAGCCAGTCCCAGGCCAGCTCGCGCAGATTGCGGCGCGGCGCGAACAGCGTCAGCGCGTGGCCGTAGCAATGCGCCAGCTCCTGCGCCACCTTTTGTTCGTAGGCGTTCCAGGCTTCGGCGCGCGCCAGCAACAGCGCGCCCTGATCGGCCAGGCGCAGCCACAGCGCCTGTTCCGGCAGCCAGGCCGCCCACTCGTCGGCCAGCGGCGCCGGCAAATCCCCGGCGCGCAGCAGGCGGCAGTCCGCGCCAGGCTGCGCGGCCAGATGGCGAAACACGCCGCCCAGCCACTGCACATAGGGCGCGGTCGGTTCCATCTCGGACAGGCCGGACAGCGCACTGACCTGCCGCTGCCAGCCTTCGCGCCACAGCGCCGCCTGGCGGTAGGCCAGCAGCTGCTGGCTTTCGTTGACGATGACAAACCCCAGCTCGGCCACGTCGCCGGCCGCCCGCGCCCGATGCATGAGGGCGATCAGCGCCGCCAGTTCGCGGCTTCCATCGGCATGCGCCATGCATTTCTCCTATTTGAAGCTGGCCCAGCCGCTCATGCCGGGCAGCAGCGCGGCGGCGCCGCCGTCGATCACGCCCACCGCCGGGATGGACTGGCTGACCGGATCGATCTGCGCGCCGAGGCGCTCGATGCGGGCCGGGAAACTGGCGCCCAGTTCATCGACCACCACCGTGAAGCGGCTGCCCGGCTTCATGCTGGTCAGCCACTTCGACGGCAGCAGCATGCGCAACTCCAGCGGCCCGGCGTCGACGATGTCGAGCACCGGATTGCCCGGATTGACGTACTGATGCACCGCCGCCACGCGGCGCGCCACCCGTCCCGCGAACGGCGCGACGATGCTGCATTTGCCCACCACCGTCTGCATGTAGCTCACTTCGGCCGCGGCCTCCTTGGCGCGGCCCTGGGCCTGCGCCACCTCCAGGCTGCCGGCGGAATTGAGCTTGGCCAGCTGGCTGTTCACCTCGGCCAGGCGGTTGGCCGCCTCCTGCGTGGCCTGGGCCTTGTTGAGCTGGGCGCGGTAGGTGCCGCAATCGAACTCCGCCAGCGTCTGGCCCCGCTTGAAGCTGCCGCCCTCGGCCACCGGCAGCGCGGCGATGCGCGCCGCCACTTCACCCGACAGCGTGACCGCCTGGCGCGCCATCATCTGCACGCGCACGCGGCCATCGCCCGGCGCCGCCTGTACCTGCGCAGGGACGCTCGCCGTCGCCATCGCCGGACCGGCCAGCGCGCAGGCCAGCGCCATCAATGCACGCTGCTTCATTGCCCCGCTCCCGCCGCCCTGGCCGACGACACCCTGGCCTGCCACTGGGTTTCCGCGCCGGCAAACGCGGCCGACAACGCCGGCAGCTCGTGGCTGGCCGCGCTGTCCGGCAAGGCGTCGATGCCCAGGCTGGCGCCCAGCGCGCCATAGGCGTTCTGCAAATCGCCATAGCCCTGGTACAGGCGCAGCGACGAGAACACGGCGTTGGCGTCGGCCAGGATGGCGGGCAGGCGGCCCTGCGCGCCGCTGGCGCTGGCGTTGCGGTTCTGTTCGAAGATGCGCTGCTCGACGTCGCTCAATTCCTGCTCCAGCGCGAACTGGCGGCTGCGTCCCTGCAAATCGAGGTAGGCCACGTGCACCTGGGTCAGCACCGCCATGTTCAGGGCCAGGCGCTGGGCCTTGGCCAGATCGAGCTGGGCCTGCGCCGTGCCCTTGATGGTGCCGGCATTGAACAGGTTGAGCAGATTCCAGCTGACGCGCAGGCCGGCGTCGCTCCACGCGTGGTTGACCAGGAACTTGTTGCTGTCATAGTGCTGGCCGACGCTGAACTCCAGGCCCGGCAGCAGCCTGGCCATGGCCTTGCGCGTCTCCAGCGCGCCAATGCGTTCCATGTAGCGCGCCTCGGCCAGTTCGGGACGGTTCAGCAAGGCCATCTCCTCCATCCGTTCCAGGTCCAGGCCCAGCGCGGGCGCCGGCATGCCGGACGGCACCGCCACCTGGAAGTCCTGGCCCGCAGGCAGGTTCATCAGCGCGGCCAGGCGCGGCTTGGCCAGGGCCAGGTTGTTGCGGACGATGCCCATCTGGCGCACCACGTCCAGCAACTGGCGGCGGTAGTTCAGCGCCTCCAGCGGCGAGCGCAGTTTCTGCTGCTCGACCTGGCGCGCATCGGCCAGCGCCAACTCCGTCTCCTTCAATAGCGCGTCGATGCGGTCCTGCAGGCGCTGCGCGGCCACCGCCTGCCACCACACTTCGCGCACCTGCTGCATCAGCTGCTGCGCCACCTTGCGCTGGCGCTGCTGCAAGATCAGCACGCGGTCGGACTGCTGCTGCGCGCTGAAATAGCTGACGCCGAAATCGAGCACATTCCAGCTCAGGCTCAGGTCGCCCGTGTGCTGCTGTTTCTCGGTCGAGACGGACGGCACCAGCGACTGGGTGCCGGTCGCCACGTTCTGCGACGACGAGGCCAGGTCATGGTTGCGCGCCGTGAAGCCCGCGCCGGCGGCCAGCTTGGGCAGCATGTCGAGGCGGGACAGGTCGAGCTGGCGCTGCGCCAGGGCTTCTTCCATCATCTTGACGCGGTAGTCGAGGTTGTACTTGAGGGCGCGCGCCATCGCTTCCTGCAAGCTGACCGGGCCGCTCAGCGCTTGCTGGCCTGCCGACATGGCCAGGCGGTCGGCGCCCAGCGTGGCCTGGCGTTCGCCGACGGTCAGCGGCGCGGGCGTTACGGCGCAGCCGCTCAGCACCAGCGCGGCGACCACGGCGGTCCAGCGGTAAGGGCCGGCGGCCGGCGTATGTGAAGATTGTTGATCCATGCAGTTTTCCTGATAGTGGTTCTGATTGCTGGTCTGTTGATTGGTCATGCCTAGTCCTCGCTCACCAGCCAGGCCGCCAGTTGCTGCTCGAAGCCATCCTTGCCGTACTGGCGCAACTGGTCGTTGAAGGCGGCCTTGGCCGGCGCTGGCTTCTCCGGCTTGGCCGGCGGCGCCTTCGCCTCCTTGGCGGGGGCAGGCTTGCCATCGGCAGCTTTCGCTGCGCTCGCGTCGGCGGGGCGCAGTTGCAGATGGCTGATCTGCTCGCGCCCGGCCGCATCCCTGCTCCGCACTTCGAGCGTCAGCGCATCCTTCCACCCCGGAGGCACGGCGCCGGCGAGGCCGCCAGTCTCGGGGTCGAAGCGCAGCCAGGCTGGCAGAGGCCGGCCGTCGCTGAGCCGCACCTGCAGTTGCTGGCCGTCCTGTGCAGGCAGGCGCAACTCGAAGGAACGGCCCGCGTCCAGTGCGCGCACACCCATGTCCTGGATGCCGCGCCCGCCGTCGCCGACAAAGCGGTCCAGCCCCCAGGCCGGCTGCGTCGGCGCGGACAGCGGCGACTCGCCCGGCGCCGCAAGGTGGCTGCTTGCTACCGGCCCGGCGCCAGCACTGATGGTGCTGAGCACCGGCGCCCCTGCCACGCCGGATGGCGCCGCGCTGCCCGCAAGCGCAGGCACCCTGCCGTCCACGGTCGGGATGGTGTCGGCGACCGGCGCTGGCACTGGCGTTGGCGTTGGTGCAGGCGCCGGAACCGGCACCGGAGCCGGCACGGGAACCGGTATCGGCGCCGGCGCAGGTGTCGGCGTCGGCGTCGGCGCCTGCAACTGATACGCGCGGCCGCTGCCGCCCTGCGCCAGCACATTGCCAGCCAAATCGCTGGCGCCGCCCTGGCGCAAGGTCAGCGCCACACTCCCCTCGCCGCTGGCGTTGAGCAGCACGACATAGCGCCCCTCCCCGCTGGCCACGATGGACGCAATGCTGGCCTTGGCGCCGCCGCCGAGCGCCACGCCGAACGCATCGGCCGCCAGTTGCACCGGCTCGGAAAACTGCACGTCATAGCGCAAGCTGCCCGCCTGGGTCGTCGCCGCACCGGCGGCGTCGATCGCCACCAGTCGCGGCGGCCCGCTGTCGACGGTGATCAGCAACGGCGCCGACGCCGCACTGCCCGCGCCATCGCCATTGGCCGCCACCGCCGTCAGGCGATGCACGCCATCGGCCAGCGCCGCGCCGGGACGCCAGCTCCACGCGCCCTGCGCATCGGCCACGGTGCTGCCCAGCGCCACGCCGTCGACGCTGACGGTCACGCGGCTGCCCGCCCTGGCCGTGCCGGTAATGAGCGGATGGCGCGCAGCGGTGACGCCGTCGCTGCCGCTGCTACCCGTGTCCGAGCCGGCCGCCAGCGCCAGTCCGGCCGGTGCGGCGGGTGGCGCCGTGTCCACGGTCCAGCTGCGCGCCGCCGACGTCGCGCCGGTATTGCCCGCCGCATCGCCGGCCGCCGCCCGCACGGTATGCACGCCGTCGGCCAGTTTGCCGCTCAGCGCATAGGTCCAGTTGCCGCCGGCGTCGGCCAGCACCGAGCCTGCCTGCACGTTGTCCACGTACACGATTACCGTGGCGTTGGCCTCGGCGCTGCCGCTGACGTGCGGCTGGGCCGCATCGCCGCCGACGGCGGCGATGACCGGCGCGCCGGGAGCGGCCGTATCGATGGTCACGTGCAATGCCGCCGATGGCGCGCTGTTGCCGCCAGCGTTCGCGGCCACCGCCGTGATGCTGTGCGCGCCGTCGCCCAGGCTGCCGCCCAAGGTATAGCTCCAGCCGCCATCGGCGCCAACGCTGGCCGTGCCGGCCACCACGCCGTCGACCGACACCGTCACCGTGCTCCCCGCCTGCGCCGTGCCGCTGATGGTGGGGCGGCTCTCCCTGATCAAGCCGTCGCCAGCGCTGCTGCCCGTGTCCGAACCCGGCGCCAGTCCCAGCGTGGGAGAAGGCGGCGGCGGTGGCGGCGGCACTCGGGTGTCGACGACGAAGCCGAGCGCGCTCGATGCGGCACTGGCATTGCCGGCCAGGTCGGTCGAGACGGCGCGCAGGCTGTGCTGTCCATCGGCCAAGGCCGTCGCGGACTGCCAGGTCCATACGCCTTGGTTGTCGGCCTGCACCCTGCCCGCTTCCACGCCATCGACGAACACCGTGACGGTGCTGCCCGCTTCGGCGCTGCCGCCGGCCGCCGGCCGCGCTCCGTTGCCGCTGGTGAGCCGGATAGCGGCCGGGCTGCCCGGCGCCTGGGTATCGATCAGCAGCGCCAGCGCCGCCGAGGCGGGACTGCTGACGCCGCCGTTGCCGATGGTGGCGCGCACACTATGCGCGCCGTCGCCCAGCGCATGGGCCAGGGTGTAGCTCCACGCGCCGCTGCCGTCCGCGTGGACCGTGCCGTCCGCCGCGCCATCGACCGTGACAGTCACCAGCGCGCCCGCCAGCGCGGTGCCGCCTATGGTCGGCTGGGTACGCGAGGTGATGCCGTCGCTGCCGCTGGCGCCGCTGTCGCTGCCGGCCCCCAGTCCGGCGATCTGCGGCGCAGGCAGCGCCAGTTGTACGCCGCGCGCGGCCAGCTGGCTGGTGCGGCCGCCATCGTTGACGCTGAAGCTCACCGTGCGCGCCGCCATGTCCGGCAAGCCGGCGCTGTTGGCATAGCTCACCGCGCGCAGCGCCGCCTGCCATTGCGCGACGGTGGCCGTGGCGCCGCTGGAACTGAGGCTCAGCAGGCCGGTGGCGCTGTTGTAGCTGGCCGCGATATTGCCGTAGCGCGTGGCGTCGTTGTTGGAGAAGGCCAGCACATCCTCGCCCGCGCGGAAGTTGCCGCTGACGGCGACCGTGGCGCCGGCCAGCGTCGCGCTGTCGCGGTCGGACACATGCAGACCCGCGTCCACCGCAGCCGCGCCGCCGCCCACGAGGAACTGGGCCTGGCCGCCGCTGGCGCCCACCACCGGCGTGTAGTCCGGCAGCGCCAGCGCCACATTGCGCGACACGGCGCCGCTGCTCTTGCTGCCGTCCGACACCGTCACGCTGACCGTGCGGGTCGCCAGGTTAGGCGTCTCCGCGCTGTCGCTGTAGGTGACGGCGCGCAGCGCGGCCTGCCATTGCGCCAGCGTCGCGCTCGCGCCGCTGGAGTTCAGGCTCAGCACGCCGGTGGCGCCGTCGTAGCTGGCCGTGATGTTACCGAAGTTGGCCACGCTGTCGTTGATGAAAGCCAGCACATCCTCGCCCGCCCGGAAATTGCCGGTGATGGCGACCGTGGCGCTGGCCAGCGTCGCATTGTCGCGGTCGCTGACCGTCAGGCCCGCGTCCACCGCCACCGGTGTGGCAGGCACGCCGTCGCCGGCGGTGAAATGCACACTGCCGGACGAGCCGGCAAGCCCCGGGGTCTGGTCGGGCGCCGTCACCGTCACCGAGCGGGTGACAGCGGCGCTGCTCTTGCTGCCGTCGTCGACGGTGAAACTGACCGTGCGCGTACCCGTGTTCGGCACCACGGCGCTGTCGGCGTAGCTGACCGCGCGCAACGCGGCCTGCCACTGCGCCAGCGTGGCCGTCGCGCCGGACGAGCTCATCGTCAACACGCCGGTCGCGCTGTTGTAGCTGGCGCTGATGTTGCCGAACAGCGCGGCGCTGCTGTTGCTGAAGGCCAGCACATCCTCGCCCGCCTGGAAATTGCCGCTGATCGCCACGGTGGCGCTGGCGAGCGTCGTGTTATCCAGGTCGGACAAGGTGAGACCGCCGGCCACGACAACCGGCGCGCCGACCACACCGTCGCCGCCGGTGTAGGCCGCGCTGCCGCCGCCAGCCACGACGACCGGCGTCTGGTCGACCGCGCTGACGGTCACGGCCTTGCTGACGCTGGCGCTGGTCCTGCCGCCATCGTTGACGGTCACGCCGACCGTGCGCGTGGCTGTGTTCGGTGTCACGGCGCTGTCGGTGTACGTCACGGCGCGCAAGGCCGCCTGCCATTGCGCCAGCGTGGCCGTCGCGCCGGACGAACTCATCGTCAGCACGCCGGTCGTGCTGTTGTAGCTGGCGCTGATGTTGCCGTACAAGGTGGCGTTGCCGTTGCTGAAGGCCAGCACATCCTCGCCCGCGTGGAAGTTGCCCGTGATGGCGACCGTGGCGCTGGCCAGCGTCGTGCTGTCGAGGTCGGACAGCGTCAGGCCGCCGTCGATGGCCACAGGCGTTGCCGGCCCATTGTCGCCGCCGGCAAAGGCCGTACTGCCGCCGCTGGCGGCAAGCACGGGCGTTTGCGCGACGGCCGCGACCGTCACAGAACGGCTGACGGCGGCGCTGGCCTTGCTGCCGTCGTCGACGGTGAAGCTGACCGTGCGCGTGGCCGTGTTCGGCGCCACGGCGCTGTCGCCGTAGCTCACCGCCCGCAGCGCGGCCTGCCATTGCGCCACGGTGGCCGTCGCGCCGGACGAGGTCATGCTCAGCACGCCGGTCGCGCCGTTGTAGCTGGCGCTGATGTTGCCGTACAGCGTGGCGCTGCTATTGACGAAGGCCAGCACGTCCTCGCCGGAGCGGAAATTGCCGGTGATCGCCACCGTGGCGCCGGCCAGCGTCGTGTTGTCCAGGTCGGACAAGGTGATGCCACTGTCCACCACCACCGGCGCGCCGGCCGCGCCGTCGCTGCCGGTGTAGGCCGCGCTGCCGCCGCTGGCGGTCGCGATCGGCGTCTGGTCGGTGGCCGCCACCGTGACGGTGCGCGTGCCGGCGCCGCTGACGTGGCCGTTGCCGTCGGTGGCCTGGAAGCTGATCGTGCGCGTGGCCGTGTTCGGCGTCACGGCGCTGTCGGTGTATGTCACCGCGCGCAAGGCCGCCTGCCATTGCGCCAGCGTCGCCGTGGCGCCGCTGGAGGTCAGCGTCAACAGGCCGCCGCCGGTGTTGTAGCTGCCGACGATGTTGCCCATGCTGCTGCCATCGTTGGCGAACGCCAGCACGTCCTCGCCGCTGCGGAAATTGCCCGTGATCGCCACTGTGGCGCTGGCCAGCGTGGCGCTGCCCGGATCGACCACGGTGATGCCGCCATCGACCACCACCGGCGTCGACGCGGCGTTGTCGCCGGCGCTGAAGGCCGCGCTGCCGCCGCTCGGCGTCAGGACCGGGGCGTTGATCACCGCCACCGTCACGCTGGCGGCCGCGCTGCTCTGCCCGCGGCCGTCGTTAACCACCACCTGCACGGTGCGGGTGGCGGTGTTGGGCGACACCGCGCTGTCGTTGTAGGTCAGCGCGCCCACCAGCGCCGACACCCGCGCCGTGCTGGCGTTGCCGTTGAGCGTAACGACGAGGTCGTGGCCGCCGACGCCGTTGCTGGCGATGGTGCCGATGGCAACGCCGCCCACCGACACCGTGCTGCCGGCGCTGGTGCCGCTGCTGAGCGAAACGGCGCCGCCGACGTCGATGCCGAGCACGTCCTCGGCGCCATGGGCGTTGCCGGTGACGCGCACGGCCACCGAGCCGCCGCTGAAGCCGGGCGTGTCGCTGTCGCTGACAACGACGACGGCGCCGCTGTCGAGCCGCACGGCGCCGCCGCCGGCGGTGTAGCTGACGCTGTCGCCATGGAGATTGCCGATCGCCGGCGCCGCGTCCGGGCTGACCGTCAGCAGCTTGTTCACCGTGGCGCTGGCGACGCCGTCGTTGTCGGCAATGACGAAGCTGATGGTGCGCATATCGGTCAGCGGGAGGAGCGAACTGTTCCGATAAGTGACCGCCTCCAGCGCCGCCTGCCACTGCGCATTGGTGGCGCTGGCACTGCCGGAGGTCAGCGTCAGCACGCCGGTGGAGCTGTTGTAGCTGCCGGAGATGTTGCCGAAGCGCGCGGCGTCGCTGTTGTTGAACGCCAAAAGGTCTTCGCCGCTGTGGAAGTTGCCGGTGATCGCCACCGTGGCCATGAGCTGTTTGGTGCCGCTGGAACTGGACAGCGCGAGTCCGCCGTCGACGGCGACTGCATTGCCGTCGCCGCTGCGGTAGGCGCTGTTGCCGGCGCTCGGCGCCAGCACCGGACCGGGATGAAAGTAGTCCGATGCCACGATGTTATCGACGCCGATGGCGCCAGTCACCTGGAAGCTGCCGTCGGTATGCACGCGGAACGCGTCTATCCCCTGGAAATTGCTGTTGTTGCTGACGTTGAACGTCACCAGCTGGCCGCCTAAATACGCGTCGGTCACTTGCAGGCTCATGGTCGCGCCCGCCACTGCGACGCCATTCAAATAGCCCTGCAGCCGCATGACCCCGCCGGAACCAACCGATGCGCCGTTCATCGCGATATCCACCGAGCTCAGCGTGAAACGGGTGCTGTTATCGGGGCGCACCTGAAGATAGTTGAGCGGCCTGCCATCATTGCTGACACCACTGATCATGATGGTCTGGCCCGTCAACGTCTCCGCGCCAATATAGCAGTTGGTGGCGGCGTTGCTGGACAAGGTGAAGTCCCAGCCGTCGACGTTGATGGCCGAGAGGCCATCCCCGACCGAAGACCCCGACACGATGACCGGGCCGCCGACCAGGTTGAAATCGCTGACGCCCGCCGTCGGCTGCGCCAGCAGAGCGCGGGCATTGAATTGCAGGGCGCGTGCCTGCAACGCCGGCGCGCGGTCGCCGCCGGGGCGGGCCGCGCCGCTGGCCTCGGCCGGAACGGCCGCGTCGGCGGCGCGCTCCGGCGCCGCATGGGCGGCGTCGGCGTGCAGCGCCGCGATGGCCGTCTGCACCGCCGCGCCGTCGAACATCAGGCGCGGCTCCAGCGCCTGCAACAACAGCCGCGCCGGCCGGTTTGCGGGCGCCGCTGCCGGCGCCGCTTGTTTGGACTTCCACCACTTCATGCCTGCCCCCTGGTCAAGATCGCCATCGACATCTCGCAACAGGAAACCGACATTTGCTGCCCCGTGGCGCGGCGCGCACACAGATGTCTTGCCTTAAATGGCAACAATATTCTTCTATTATCTCTTGCCCAAAGTAAATACGCATCAGTCCAAATGGACTGCTTGACTGCGCGGCACTATGCCGATTTCGATATCTGAGGCCTCGAATGCATCATTGATTGGCTATTGCTCCGCCCGTTATAATTTTTTTATAACAACAAGGGAGACACCATGATGGAAGCATCCATGGGCATGAACGCGCCGAATCCGAACTGGTTCCTGCGCGCGCGGCTGAAAACCCGCCAACTGCTGCTGCTGATCGCGCTCGACGACGAGCGCACGCTCAGCTGCGCGGCCGACGCCCTGTGCATGACACAGCCGGCCGCGTCCAAGCAGCTGCGGGAGCTGGAGGACATGCTCGGCATCGCGCTGTTCGAGCGCCTGCCGCGCGGCATGGAGCCCACCATCTACGGCGAAAGCATGATACGCCACGCCCGCATGGCCCTGACCAGCCTGGCGCGCGCGCACGAGGACATCGTCGCCCTCAAGTCCGGCCTGGCGGGCCAGGTCGACGTCGGCAGCATCATGACGCCGGCCATGCGGCTGCTGCCCTGCGCCATCACCCGCATCAAACAGCAGGTGCCGCAATTGCGCATCGGTGTGCAGATCGAGTCGAGCATGGTGCTGCTCGAACGCCTGCAACGCGGCACCCTCGATTTCCTGCTGGCGCGCATGACCACCTTCCACGACAGCGCCGACCTGCTGTACGAGGAACTGGCCGCCGAGCCGGTGGTCGTGGTGGCGCGCGCCGGCCATCCACTGGCCGCGCACGCGCAGCTTGCCTTGCAGGACGTGGCGCGCGCGCCGTGGATCATGCCGCCGCCGGGCAGCATCCTGCGCCAGCGCTTCGACCAGCTGTTCCACAACGCCGGCCTGGAGCCGCCGAGCGACGTGGTCGACACCAGCGAAATCGTGCTGATCACCAGCATGCTGCAAATGAGCGACGCGCTCAACGTGATGTCGGCCGACGTCGCGCTGCACTACCAGGAGCTGGGCCTGCTGACGGTGCTGCCGATCGAGCTGGCGTGCCAGATGGACCCGTTCGGCATCATCCGCCGGCGCGACAGCCTGCTGTCGCCGGGCGCCGAGCTGCTGCTGCAAGCCATACGGCGGCAGGCTGCGCTGGCTATACCGTCTTCGGTATAGCAGCCGCATAAAAGGTGAATGGACCGCTATGCCCGGCGCGCTTAGCATGCCCCAAACACCTGGACGGAGACCTCCCTTGAAACAACTGCCCTTATCCCTGACGCGCCGCCTGGCCGGCGCACTATTGCTGATCGCTCCGCTGGCCGGCCACGCCGCGCCCACGCTGGAACTGAGCTCGCCCGACCGCCAGCTGCGCGTCACCATCGACACCGGCGAGCAGCTGACGCTGGCGGTCCGGCACCGCGACACGCAGCTGGTGCTGCCCACGCCGATCGGCCTCAAACTGAGCGGCATCGGCACGCTGGGCGAAAAGCCGCGCCTGGCCAAGCAGCAGCGCGTCAGCATCGACAACACCGTGCGCCCGCTGGTGGCGCAGAAATCGCGCCAGGTGCGCGACCACTACAACGCCCTGCGGCTGGACTTCGCCGGCGGCTACACGTTGGAGGTGCGCGCCTACGACGAGGGCATCGCCTACCGCTTCCGCACCGAGCTGCCCGGCCAGGTGACGGTGGAGGACGAACTGGCCGGCGTCCACGTGCGGCCGCAGGATACGCTGTACTGGCCGCAGGAAAAGTCGATGCAGTCGCATAACGAGCACTACTACCAGCAGCTGGCCGTCAGCGAGGCCGCCGGCAAGCTGGTCGGCGTGCCGGCGCTGGTGCGCGGCGGCGGCGCCCATCTGGTGCTGACGGAATCGGGCCTGCGCGACTATCCCGGCATGTACCTGCACGGCGAAGCGGACGGCCTGCGCGCCGTGTTCCCGAAAGTGGCGCTGGCCGATACCGCACGCGACGACCGCAACGTCCCCGTGACGCAGGAAGCTCCCTACATCGCCCGCACCGCCGGCACGCGGGCCTACCCGTGGCGCATCCTCGGCATCGCCGCCGACGCCGGCGGCCTGCTGCTGAACCAGATGCCCTATCTGCTGGCCGAGCCGCAGGAACTGAAGCAGACCGACTGGATCAAGCCGGGCAAGGTCGCCTGGGACTGGTACAACGGCAACAAGCTGTACAACGTGCCCTTCAAATCCGGCCTGGACACGCGCACCTACCGCCACTACATCGACTTCGCGGCCGAGAACGGCCTCGAATACATCATCATGGACGAAGGCTGGTACGAGCTCGGCAACCTGCTGGCGGTCAAGCCGGAGATCGACATGCCGGCGCTGATGGCGCATGCCAAGGAACGTGGCGTGGGCATCATCCTGTGGGTGTCGTGGAAAACGCTGGACACGCAAATGACGCCGGCGCTGGACCAGTTCGCACGCTGGGGCGCGGCCGGCATCAAGGTCGACTTCATGCAGCGCGCCGACCAGTGGATGGTCAACTACTACGAACGCGTGGCGCGCGAAGCGGCGGCACGCAAACTGCTGGTGGACTTCCACGGCAGCTTCAAGCCCAGCGGCTTGCAACGCACCTGGCCCAACGTGCTCACCTTCGAGGGTGTGAAAGGGCTGGAGAACAACAAGTGGAGCGACAAGCAAACCCCGGAGCACGACGTCACGCTGCCCTTCATCCGCATGTTCGCCGGCCCCGTGGACTACACGCCGGGCGCGATGAGCAACGCCCACCGCAAGGACTTCGTCGCCAGCTTCGACCGCCCGATGAGCCAGGGCACGCGCGCCCACCAGCTGGCGATGTACGTGATCTATGAAAGCCCGCTGCAGATGCTGGCCGACAGCCCGTCGCAATACCGCGCCAATCCATCGTCGCTGGCCTTCATCCGCCAGGTGCCGGTGGAGTGGGACGAAAGCCGCGTGCTGCACGCCGACCTTGGCCGCTACGTGGCCATGGCGCGCCGTCGCGGCGACACCTGGTACGTGGGCGCCATGACCGGCAGCGACGGCCGCGAACTGGCGCTGGACCTGTCCTTCCTCGGCGAAGGCAGCTACCAGATGAGCAGCATGGAGGACGGCCCGAACGCAGCGGTGTTCGCCACCGATGTGCAGCCGGGCAGCGCCAGCGTCACCCGCGACAGCCGCCTCACCATGCGCCTGGCCCCCGGTGGCGGCTGGACCGCCATCATCCGCCCGAACAAGCAGACGCAATAAGGAGCACCACAGCATGAACCAAGCAATTCGCCCGCGCGCGGTCGTACTGGCCGCCGCATTGGCCGCCACCATAGCCACCGCGCACGCAGCCAGCGCGATCCACGCAGCACCACCCGCGTTCACGCCACGCTGGCAGATCGACGGCAACGCCATCCGCTGGCAAGTCGGCGACACCCATCGCGACCAGCTGGAGATGAGCGGCCGCCAGGTCTCCGCAGTGATCGACTACGGCAGCCAGGCCGACGGCACGCTGCTGCTGACACGCACCGTGGTGTGGCCGATGCTGCGCACCATCCCCGACGACACGCACGCCAGCCTGCTGCGCAAGTTCGGCCCCGAAGCCACGCCCGCCATCGCCATCGACGGCGCGCCTGTCGCCGCCGAGCGCCTGCGGCAAGTACGCTTCGACGGCCAACTCAATCTGCAATCCGAACTGGCGCCCGGCCTGCTGCTGAACCGCACGCTGACGCCGTCGCCGGACGAACCGGCGCTGGTGGAGCGGCTGGAGCTGGTCAACAACGGCAAGACCGCCCGCCGCTACAGCTTCGCCGCGCTGGACAGCAACGAGACCACGCCGGCCGAACGCGGCACCCACGGCGCCTACGTAATCGCAGTGCAGTCCGCCGCACGCGAAGGCACGCTGGCGCCAGGCGCGCGGGTGCACGTCGATGTCATCATCAGCGGCCGCCTGCAAAACGAGATGGTGTACGTGGATGCGGACGAAGCACTGCAAGCACGCGCCCGCAAAGTCGCACAATGGCGCAACGAGCTGGTACTGGAAACGCCGGACCCGGTACTCGACGCCATGTTCGCATTCTCCAAAGTGCGCGCCGCCGAAAGCGTGTTCGCCACGCGCGGCGGCCTGCTGCACGGGCCGGGCGGCACCCGCTACTACGCCGCCGTCTGGGCCAACGACCAGGCGGAATACGTCAATCCCTTCTTCCCCTACCTGGGCGACCGCGCCGCCGTGCAAAGCGCGCTCACCAGCTTCGGCCTGTTCGCCCGCTACATGAATCCCGAGTACCGGCCGCTGCCCTCCTCCATCATCGCCGAGGGGCGCGGCTACTGGAACGGCGCCGGCGACCGCGGCGACTGCGCCATGATCTCCTACGGCGCCAGCCAGTTCGCGCTGGCCCAGGGCGACGCCGGCACCGCGCGCCAGCTGCTGCCCCTGATCGACTGGTGCCTGGAATTCACGCGCCGCCAGCGCGACAGCGAAGGCATCGTCCACTCCGACAGCGACGAACTGGAAGGCCGCTTCCCATCCGGCAAAGCCAACCTGTCCACCAACGTGCTGGCCTACGGCGGACTGACAGGCGCCGCGCGCCTGAACGCGGCATTGGGCGACAAGCAGCGCGCCACAGCGCTGCGGCAGGAGGCGCAGGAGCAGCGCACCGCCATCGAGCGCCACTTCGGCACATCCATCGGCGGCTACGACACGTATCGCTACTACGCCGGCAACGACAAGCTGCGCGCATGGATAGCGCTGCCGCTGGCGCTGGGTATCAACGAGCGCCAGCACGGCACCATCGACGCGCTGCTGTCGCCGCAACTGTGGTCGGAGAACGGCGTGCTGACCGAGGCCGGCGACAAGACCTTCTGGGACCGCGCCACCTTGTACGCACTGCGCGGCCTGTTGAAAGCGGGCGAACTGGAACGCACCATGCCCTATCTGCGCTACTACTCCGGCCGCCGCCTGCTCGGCGAGCACGTACCGTATGCGGTGGAAGCTTGGCCGGAAGGTCAGCAACGCCACCTGTCGGCGGAAAGCGGGCTGTATGCGCGGGTGATAACGGAGGGCTTGTTCGGCATCGAGCCGACAGGCCTGCGCAGCTTCAGCTTCGCGCCGCGCCTGCCCAAGGGCTGGCCGCGCATGGCCTTGCGGCGCATACGCGCGTTCGGTGCAGGCGGCACGGGTGAAGGCCTCGACCTGGTGACGACGCGCCTGCGTCCAGGGCTAGCCGCGCAACGCGTGCTGGTGCGCCTGGACGGCAAGACCTTGTTCGATAAAGCCTGGGACGGCAAGGCGCCGTTGCAGATCACGCTGCCCGAATAAACTCCGCATATCGTTTTCAGCAATGCTGGCGACCAAAGATTCATTAGATCGCCAACGCCTCCTTCCCTAGTATGTCTTCGTCGGCTGCCCGTGGTGGCCGACGATCATAAAAACGACTAGGAGACATCATGAAGAACCCCATCCGGATGACGCTTGTAGCCCACGCCCTCGCGCTGGCTTTCGGCGGAGCCCTGCTGTCCGGCGGCATTACCGCACCTGCCTACGCCCAATCGAACGCCACCGGCATCATCTTCGGCCAGATCGCCAATCACAACGGCGCCAGCGTGGTATTGGAGAACATCGCCACCGGCGCGCGCCGCACGGTCCATCCGGACGCCAGCGGCCGCTACCAGGCCACCTCCATGCAGCCAGGCAGCTACAAGGTCATGCTGATGCGGAATGGCGAAATCGAACGCACGCTCGAAGTGGAAGCCCTGATCGGCCAGGGCGTCGAAGCCTCGTTCGAAGCCCTGCAAGCCGTCACCGTATCGTCGCGCCGCCGCACCATCGACGTCAGCAACACCAACAACGGCGCCGTCTTCACCGCGCGCGAACTGGAGGCGCTGCCGGTGGCGCAAAGCATCTCGGGCATCATCCAGCTGGCTCCCGCCACCACGCGCGGCAGTCCGCGCATCGGCGGCGACAGCTTCGGCGGCGCGGGCGTGTCGGAGAACTCGTACTACATCAACGGCTTCCCCGTCACCAACGTGTACAAGCAGATCGGCTCGACCACGCTGCCCTTCTTCGCCATCGCCCAGGCGCAGATACTGCAAGGCGGCTACAGCGCCGAATTCGGCCGCTCCACCGGCGGCGTGGTCAACATCACCACCAAGAGCGGCACCAACCGCTGGGAGGCCGGCGCGGTGCTGCAGTACACGCCCAACAAGCTGCGCGCCAAACCGGAGGACACCTACTATCCGCAAACCGGCGCCAACCCGGCCACGGACGGCAAGCTGCTGACCTATCGCGGCGCCAACACCGCCAACGACGTCTTCGGCAGCGCCTATGTCGGCGGGCCGCTGATCAAGGACAAGCTGTTCGTGTTCGCCAACATCGAGCAGGACCGCTTCAACACCGCCTACATCAGCAAGGATTCCGATTCCACCAACAAGACCAACGGCTGGACCGAACGCGAAAGCCGCACGCCGCGCTACCTGGTCAAGCTGGACTACAACATCACCGACGATCACCGTCTCGAATTCACGCAGATCCATGACGAGACCAAGAAGACCCAGCAAAACTACGGCTTCAGCTACACCGACCTGCAACGCACCAACGTGCGGGCCGACGGCGTGACGGGCGACGGCGCCATCACCAACGATTCCATCCTCAAGTACACCGGCTTCCTGACCGACCGCCTGACCGTGACGGCGCTGGCCGGCCGCTTCAAGTCGACCTACCCGCAAAGCACCGAAGGCTATGTCCCTGGCATCTTCCAGGTCAGCGCACCGGCGCGCGCGCAGGTGCCAGGCCTCATCTACAGCAACCCGCAGACCATAGGCGGCACCATGCAGGTGGCCAACGCCGAGGACAAGCAATCGACGCTGCGCCTGGACGTCGAGTACAAGCTGGGCGACCACGGCCTGCGCGCCGGTATCGACCACAACAACGTGTCCTCGATCAACGGCTCGTCGCTGGCGGGCGGCGGCAGCTGGATCTACTCGCGCTCCACCAATCCCAACGCGCCAGTGCCGGGCGGCCGCTCGCCCGCATCCGGCGGCGGCTACGGCACACAGGGCTACTACGTGAACGAGTACCACCAGAGCGATGCGGCCTCGCCGAAGACCGACCAGAGCGCGCAGTACGTGCAGGACCGCTGGCAGATCACGGACCGGATCCTGCTGGACCTGGGCCTGCGCAACGAGCAGTTCACCAACAAGAACAGCGCCGGCGTGGCCTATGCCGAACAACGCCACATGCTGGCGCCACGCGTGGGCGCGGCATGGGATGCGCGCGGCGACAGCAGCCTGAAGCTCTTCGCCAACGCCGGCCGCTACCACCTGCAAATCCCCACCAGCGTGGCGCTGCGCCTGGCCGGCAATCCGGTGCACATCGACCACTACTTCACCTACACCGGCGTCGATGCCAAGACCGGCGCGCCGACCGGCCTGACCGAAATCAGCCCGCCCTTCTCCGCCGGCAATGAGTACGGCCAGGCCAAGGATCCGCACCAGGTGGCGGCCAGCAACCTGGGCGCCACCTACCAGGACGAACTGGCGCTGGGCTTCGAAGCGGCGCTGACGCCGGCCTACACCGTGGGCGCCAAGTTCACCTACCGCACGCTGCGCAACACCATCGAAGACTGGTGCGACCAGCGTCCGGTGGATGCCTGGGCAAAGCGCAACAAGGTCGACGCCAGCCGCTACAGCATGCCCTGCCTGCTGATCAATCCGGGCCAGGGCAATACGCTGGAGCTGGACCTGGGCCGCAACGGCCAGCTGGTGACGGTGCCGTTGTCGGCCGAGGATATCGGCCTGCCGAAAGTACAGCGCATCTACACCGCGCTGGACATCTTCGCCGAGCATCCGCTGCGCAACGGCTGGTACGGCAAGATCAACTACACGCTGTCGCGCAGCCGCGGCAATATGGAAGGCCAGGTGGCGTCCGACATCGGCCAGGCCGACATCGCCGCCACCACCGCCTTCGATTATCCCGAGCTGATGGACGGCGCCAACGGCCTGCTGCCCAACAACCACACGCACGTGCTCAAGGCTTACGGCTACTACCAGCTGACGCCGGAATGGCGCGTGGGCACCAACATCAACATCGCCACCGGCGCGCCGAAGTCCTGCATCGGCAACCTGCCCAAGGCGCTCAACGTCAACAACAACCCGGCCGGCTGGTACGGCGCCGCCACCTACTATTGCGACGAGAAGCTTGCGCCGCGCGGCTCGGCCGGCACGCTGCCGACCGATATGCGCCTGGCCCTGAACGCGACCTACATGCCGGCCTGGTTCAAGGGCCTGACCTTGAAGGCCGATGTGTTCAACCTGCTCAACCGCCAGACCGTGCTGGCCACCCAGCCGGTCTACAACTCGGGCGCCGACACCATCAACCCGTACTACAACCAGGTGCTGGGCCGCGCGCCTGAACGCCAGGTGCGCTTCTCGGCGGAGTACAACCACAAGTTCTAAGCGGCGAAAAAAAACCACCGGCCTGAACGCGTTCAGTGCCGGTGGTTTTTTGCATTACAGCGATCGTATCAACGATAAAACGCTTCGACCTTGCCTTTCAGCTTGATCAGCATTGGATTGCCGTAGCGGTCCAGGCTTTTGCCGGCCGGTACTTTGATCCAGCCTTCGCTGATGCAGTACTCATCGACGTCCAGGCGTTCTTTATCGTTAAAACGGATGCCCACATCGTGTTCGAACACGGCGGCAACGTGGAATTTGCTGCGCGGGTCGATCGACAGGCGATCGGGCAGCGGAGGGAGTTGAGTAGTATCGTTCATCCCGGCATTATATCAGCTGGTTTTGAAGATGAGCTGCGCCACGCGTTGCAATTTCGGGTACACCATCGGCACGGTCAGCATGGTGCTGCCTATCGCCATCAGCAGCAGCGCGGTGAACGTCTCGCTGGTGATGATCTGCTTATCGAGCAAAATGTTGACGAAAATGATCATGATCAGCGCCTTGGTCTGCAACAGCCAGCCGATGATGGACGCCTCGCCCGGCCCCCACTTGAGGATCTTGCCGGCCAGATGAATGCCGGCCAGCTTGCCGCTGACCGAGGCGATCAGCAACACAGCGGCCACGATGAACACCGCCGAACCGCCCATCGCCCAGTTGGTGCGCAGGCCGGTGCTGAGGAAGAACACCGGCATGATGGCCATCAGCACATTGGCGCGCAGGAAGTCCATTTTCTCCTGGTTGAACCAGTCGGCATCCATCACCGCACCGGCCAGGAAGGCGCCGACCATGAAGTGCAGGCCCGCCCAGTCGGCGGCGAACGCGCATGCCGCCAGCCAGATGAAGGAAATATACCAGCGGTCGCGCTCCTGCAGCCGCACCATCATCATGCGGAACAGCCTGGTCGCCACGGCAAACACCACGAGGAAGCCCAACTGGCGGCCGACGCGGTCCCAATCCAGCAGGATCACCGCCAGCACGCCCCAGATGGCGATATCGTCCAGGCTGGCGTAGCGCAGGATGCGCTGGCCGATGGGCTGGCGCAGGATCTCCAGTTTTTCCATCAGCAGGATCAGGATGGGCAGCGCCGTCACCGCGCAAGCCATGCCGATGCCAAGCACGAACTGCCAGCTTTGCGCCTTCGGCCCCATCCAGCCGGCGTAGCCGACCAGGCCCAGCGCGGCGACGCAGCCGAACGCCAGCGGCGTACCCAGCGCCAGGCCGGCGGTGATGGTGCTTTCGCGGCGGTGTTCCCAGGCCTTCTTCAGGTCCAGCTCGATACCGGCGATCATCACGAAGATCATCACCGCCCACCAGGCGATGCCGTTGAGCGACTGCACCACCTGCGGGTTGAAGACAAAGCTGTAATATTCCGGGAAAGCGCGGCCCATGATGCCCGGCCCCAGCAGGATGCCGGTGATGATCTGCACCACCACCAGCGGCGCGTAGTAGTCGGTGTTGCCGAAGCGCCAGATCAGATACGGCACGCTAAAAATGATCAACATCGCGATCAGAAAGATCTCGGTGGTCCCCATGTGCATAAAAAGTCTCCGCTATTTATTCTGTAGTTTAGGTAAAGCCTATCTTGAACCGCAGACATTCTAGCGCCGAACCGCCCCGGCAAAACAACGTAGTTTGAATTCTGTCGCGTTCAGTGCAAAAATTTACTTGCGCACGCAAGTAAATGCGATATACTTGCTAAATCAAGTATTTATCAAGAACAAATCAACAATAGGAACCAGCATGAACGAGATCAATCACGACACCCCGGCCGACGTCAGCCCTAGCCTTGAATTCGCCCTGCGGCTGGCGCGCGCCCAGGCCACGCTGGTGCGGCGGCTCGACCAGGTGCTGGGCGGCTACCACGGCATCAGCTTTGGCGACTTCATGCTGCTGCACTACCTGAACCGCGCCCCCGGCGGCCGCCTGCGCCGCGTCGACCTGGCCGAGCGCCAGGGCCTGACCGCGTCCGGCGTCACCCGCACCCTGCTGCCGCTGGAAAAGATCGGCCTGGTCGAGCGCCAGCAAGACCCGCGCGACGCCCGCGTCGCCTACGCCGCCATCACCGCCACCGGCCGCGAGCTGCTGGCCAACGCCGTCACCGTGGCCGATCAGATCAGCAAGGAATTGCTGCGCAACTGCCCCACCGCGCATTTCGACGAACTGAGCGGCGCACTCGCCCTCATCGCCGGCATGAACGCCACCAACTCCTGAACGAGAACTCCGTCATGGACGATCCTAAAAAACTGCAGCGCGCGGCATTGATGCGCAACCACAACTTCAAATGGCTGCTGCGCGGCGGCGTGATCTCCATGCTGGGCGATCAACTGACCATGGTGGCCCTGCCCTGGCTGGTGCTCAAACTGACCGGAGACACGCTGGCGCTGGGCCTGGTCATCGCGCTGATGAGCATTCCGCGCGCCGTCTTCATCCTGATCGGCGGCGCCGTGGTGGACCGCTACTCGCCCAAGCGCGTGCTGATGCTCAGCAAATACGCCAACGCCCTGCTGCTCGGCCTGCTGACCCTGCTGGTGCTGAACAACCAGCCGACCATGACCGTGTCGCTCAGTGCATCGCTGTCGGTGACGCTGGACCTGAACGCGCACCTGACGCTGATGATCATCTACGTGCTGGCCTTCGGCATCGGCCTGGCGCAGGCTTTCGGCATCCCGTCCGGCACCAGCATCATGCCGCAGGCGATCGCCGCCGAGCACCTGCAGGCGGCCAATGGCTTCCTGATGGGGCTGCGCCAGCTGTCGATGCTGATCGGCCCGCTGATGGCGGCCGGGCTGCTGGCGCTGTCCGGCAGCAGCGGCGGCGTGATCGCCGACGCCCGCGGCCTGGCCTTCGCCTTCGGTCTCGACTGCCTCAGCTTCCTGGCCTCGGCCTGGACCTTGTCCAAGGTCGGCAAGCTGGCCGCGCCGGCGCAGCAGGAAGCGCCGCAATCGGTGCTGCGCTCGGTCGGCGCCGGCCTGATGATGGTGTGGAACGACGTGCCGATGCGCATGTGCTTCATCTACTGGGGCATCGTCTCGCTGTTCATCGGCGGTTCGATGCAGGTGGCGATCCCGGTGCTGGCCAGCGAACAGCTGCACGGCGCCTCCACCCTGGGCCTGCTGATGGGCGCCAACGGCGCCGGCATGCTGCTCGGGATGGCCGGCGGCGCCGTGGCCGGAGCGCGCCTGCGCTTCGCCAGCTTCGGCACCTTGCTGCTGCTGGTGGACGGCGTCGCCGGCCTGCTGGTGATGCCGCTGGGCGCCGTGCAAGCCGCATGGCAGGCGGCCGCGCTGATGCTGGCGCTAGGCCTGCTGTCCGGCTACATGCAGGTCAACGTCTTCACCTGGATACAGCGCCGCGTGCCGCCGCACATGATGGGCCGCGCCATGAGCATCTTCATGTTCATCTTCATGGGACTGGCGCCGCTGTCGGCCGCCGTTACCGGCTGGGTGCTGACGGTGATCTCGCTGTCGCAATTGTTGTTCGGCGGTGGCATCATACTGGTGGTGTTCGCGACGCTGGCGTATCTGCTCACGCCGATCCGCAGCATCACGAACACTACCAACACCCCGCAACCGCAGTAAAAGGAAACGCGCATGGAAACCAAATGGCTGGAAGACTTCATCTCGCTGGTCGAGACCAATAATTTCAGCCGCTCGGCGGCGCTGCGGCACGTGACGCAGCCCGCCTTTTCCCGCCGCATCCAGTCGCTGGAAAACTGGCTGGGCACCGACCTGGTCGACCGCACCTCCTACCCCACCACGCTGACCCCGGCCGGCATCGTGTTCTACGAACAGGCGCTGGAGATGCTGGCGCAAATCAACGGCGCGCGCGACATGCTGCGCTCCAAGCGCGCCGCCGCGCAGACCAGCATCGACCTGGCCGTGCCGCACACGCTGTCGCTGACCTTCGTGCCGAAATGGCTGACCGCATTGGAGCACGACTTCGCGCCGATCAGCAGCCGCCTGATGGCGCTCAACGTGCACGACGCCGTGATGCAGCTGGTCGAAGGCGGCTGCGACCTGCTGCTGTGCTACCACCATCCACGCCAGCCGGTGCAGCTCGATCCGGGCCGCTACGACATGCTGGTGCTGGGCCGCGAATCGCTGCGCGCCTACGCCCGCTGCGACAAGAACAAGGCGCCAGAATTCACGCTGCCCGGCACCAAGAAGGAGCCGCTGCCGTTTTTGTCGTACACGAATAACGCCTACCTGGGCCGCATGGTGGAGCTGATCCTGACCGACGCCAAAACCCCGCTGCACCTGGACCCGCACTACGAGACCGACATGGCCGAAGGCCTGAAGATGATGGCGCTGGAGGGCCGCGGCGTAGCCTTCCTGCCCGAATCGGCGGTGACGCGGGAACTGAAGCAAAAGCAGCTGGCGCGCGCCGACGGCGGCGCCTCGGATTGGGAAATCGAGATGGAAATCCGCCTGTACCGCGAGCGCCCGTCGGCGCACCGGCGCGGCAAGGCCATCGTCGAACGGCTGTGGGAATTCCTCGAACAGCAGCAGAAAAACAGCGGCCGCAAGCGCCGCGTCGCGGTGTCGGAACGCTAGCCGATTCAGTAGCACTACGGAGTACCGCTGCAGTACCACTTCGTTAACTATGCATTTTTTGCATAGCCGAATGCGCATACAGCATTGGCCCGCCCCAAGCCTCCAGGCCTATGATTCGCTCCACTTGAAGACCGCCACGAGCGGATTCCAGCCACGAATTCCATCGGAGACTTGAGCATGACCACTGTACAAGCACACGCACTGCCTTCCTACCTCAATCCAGAAGACCTGGGCCCTTGGGGCGTCTACCTGCAGCAGATCGACCGCGTTACCCCGCACCTGGGCAGCCTGTCGCGCTGGGTCGAAACCCTGAAGCGTCCGAAGCGCATCCTGACCGTCGACGTGCCGATCGAGCGCGATGACGGCACCATCGCCCACTACGAAGGCTACCGCGTCCAGCACAATATGTCGCGTGGTCCAGGTAAAGGCGGCGTGCGCTTCCACCAGGACGTGACCCTGTCCGAAGTGATGGCACTGTCGGCATGGATGACCGTGAAAAACGCGGCAGTCAACGTGCCATACGGCGGCGCCAAAGGCGGCATCCGTGTCGACCCCAAGACCCTGTCCCGTGGCGAACTGCAGCGCCTGACCCGCCGCTACACCAGCGAAATCTCGCTGATCATCGGACCAAACAAGGACATCCCTGCACCGGACGTCAACACCAACGAACAGGTGATGGCATGGATGATGGACTCCTACGCCATGATCGAAGGTAATCTGTCGACCGGCGTCGTCACCGGCAAGCCTATCTCGCTGGGCGGCTCGCTGGGCCGCCGCGAAGCGACCGGCCGTGGCGTGTTCGTCGTGGGCCGCGAAGCCGCCGCCAAGCGTGGCGTGGCGATCGAAGGCGCTCGTGTCGCCATCCAGGGCTTCGGCAACGTCGGCGGCGTGGCAGCGACCATGTTCGCGGAAGCCGGCTCCAAAGTCATCGCCGTACAGGATCACACCGGCACCGTCGTGCATCAAGGTGGCCTGGACGTGGAACGTCTGCACAAGCACGTCGCCGAATGCGGCAGCGTGACCGGTTTCGCCGGCGCCGAAGCCTTCCTGGACCGCGACGCGTTCTGGGGCATCGAATCGGACATCCTGATTCCGGCCGCACTGGAACAGCAGATCACCGCCGCCAACGCGCCGAAGATCCGCACCAAGATCATCCTGGAAGGCGCCAACGGCCCGACCACCCCGGAAGCGGACGACATCCTGACCGACAAGGACGTGCTGATCGTGCCGGACGTTCTGGCCAACGCCGGCGGCGTGACCGTGTCGTACTTCGAATGGGTACAGGACTTCTCCAGCTTCTTCTGGAGCGAGGACGAGATCAACGCCCGCCTGACCCGCATCATGCAGGACGCCTTCAACGCCGTATGGTCGGTGTCGCAGGAGAAGAAGGTTACGCTGCGTACCGCCACCTTCATCCTGGCGTGCACCCGCGTGCTGCAGGCCCGCGAAGTACGCGGCCTGTATCCATGATCGACTAATCCCCAGCAGTTTGCGCCTGCACCGGCTTCGGCCCGTGCAGGCGTTTTTCGCATTCAGAGCCAATAAAATAACGAGGACACCCATGAGCACCATCGAACAGAAAGCGCTGGCCTACCACCGCGCCGGCAGCGCCGGCAAGATCGCCATCGAAGTGACCAAGAGCGTCAGCACCCAGGAAGACCTGGCGCTGGCGTACTCGCCGGGCGTGGCCGCGCCATGCGTGGAAATCCAGCGCGAGCCGGCCAAGGCCTACGAGTACACCGCCAAGGGCAACCTGGTCGGCGTGATCACCAACGGCACGGCGGTGCTCGGCCTGGGCAATATCGGCGCGCTGGCCGGCAAGCCTGTGATGGAAGGCAAAGTGGTGCTGTTCAAAAAATTCGGCGGCATCGACGCCTTCGACATCGAGATCGACGAAACCGATCCCGATAAGCTGATCGACATCATCGCCGCGCTGCACCCGACCTTCGGCGGCATCAACCTGGAAGACATCAAGGCGCCGGAGTGCTTCTACATCGAGCGCAAGCTGCGCGAGCGCCTGTCGATCCCGGTGTTCCATGACGACCAGCACGGCACCGCCATCGTGGTCGGCGCCGGCATGCTGAACGCGATCGAGATGACCGGCCGCGACATCGCCACCGTGAAGATCGTCTGCTCCGGCGCCGGCGCGGCGGCCATCGCCTGCCTGGAGCTGCTGGTGGACCTGGGCGCGGAGCGCAAGAACATCTACGTCTGCGACAGCAAGGGCGTGCTGACCACCGCGCGCAACCTGGACGGCGAAAAAGCCGCCTGGGCGCAGGACACCACTGCCAGCAAGCTGTCCGACGTGATGGAAGGCGCCGACGTGTTCCTCGGCGTATCCGGTCCCGGCGTGCTGTCGCCGCTGGATATCGAGCGCATGAAGCCGCAGCCTATCGTGTTCACGCTGGCCAATCCGGAGCCGGAGCTGCGTCCGGAACTGGTGCGCGAAGTGGCGCCGGACGCCATCATCGCCACCGGCCGTTCGGACTATCCGAACCAGATCAACAACGCGCTGTGCTTCCCTTACCTGTTCCGCGCGGCGCTCGATTGCGGCGCCTCGACCATCAACCAGGAAATGAAGCGCGCCTGCGTGGTGGCGCTGGCCGACATGGCGCGCAGCGACGCGCGCTTCGGCAAGGACTACGTGGTGCCAGGCCTGCTGGATCCGCGCCTGCTGAGCGGCGTCACGCCGAAGATCGCCACCGCCGCCTGGCGCAGCGGCGTCGCCCGCAAAGAACTGATCGAGCTGGAATACGCGGACGACCTGCGCGACCTGGCGGAATCGCTGATCTGATCTAGGAACAGCTCAGCAGGATATCGAGCTTGAGGCGCCGGCGCTTGCCCTGGTCGACCAAGACGGCGACGGCGCGCTCCTTGATGGTGTAGGTGATGTCCTTGATCGTCTCGGTCTTTTGGTCGCTGAGCGGCTTGATATCGAACCGCAGCCCGCCGCCCTCGTAGCGGCGCGGCATGCCGTCGCCCACATCGTGGCTGCTGGCCGACGGCACCGAAGTCAGCTTGCCGCCTGACGAAACAAGCAATTCCCCTCCCAGTTCATAGCCCACCAGCCTGCCCTTGGTCTTCAGCACCGCGTAGCAGGTCTTGGAATCGAGCCGCTCGGCCGCCAGCCTGGCCTCCATCGGAATGTCGAGCGCCTGCGCCGCACCGATGGTGCAGCAGGCGCTGACCGCAACGGCGCCGAATCGGAAGAGATGCAAGGTCGGGGCACTAGTTTTCATCGTCATTTAACCGCCAGCTTGGTCAGGACCAACTGCGCGATCGGATGGGGCCACGACTCGAAGTTGACCAGTCCTGCCTGGACCGGAATGATGCTGGTGCCGACAGGGCCTTTGCTGACCGCCGCCACCGCGTCATTCTGGACATCAAGGTTGACACCGAAATAGTCGTCCTTGAACAGATACACCGAGCCATTGTGCACGAACGGCACCTTGCCAACCGGGTACTCCACGTAGTGGGTTTTATCCTGGTGCAGCCGCAAGGTGTACGGCTCGCGCAAAACGACGCTCTCGTCGGCCATCGCGAAATTGGTGACGGCCGCCAGGGCCAACACCGTGCTTCGGAAGCTAAAATTCATAGGCTGTGTTCCTATCCTTGTTTGCGGCGCGCGATCCAGTCGTCGATCACCCGCTCCAGAACGGCGAGCGGCAGCGAACCGTGGGACAGCACTTCGTTGTGGAACTGCTTCAGATCGAACTTCGCGCCCAACTCCTGCTTCGCGTGCTCGCGCATCGCCAGTATCCTCACCATCCCGGTCTTGTAAGCCAGCGCCTGCCCCGGGTCGACGATGTAGCGCTCCACCTCCGCCGTCGCATCGCCTTCCTGCATGCCGGTGTTCTCCATCATGTAGCCGATGGCCTGCTCGCGCGTCCAGTGCTTGTAGTGGATACCGGTATCGATCACCAGCCGCGTCGAGCGCAGCATCTCTTCACGCAGGCGACCCAGGTTGTCCAGCTCATCCTTCTCGTATCCCTGCTCGTACGCCAGCCGCTCCGCATACAGCGCCCAGCCCTCCGCATAGGCGGTAAAGCCTATCACGCGGCGGAAGAACGGCACGTCGCTCAGTTCCTGCGCAATCGCCACCTGGAAGTGATGGCCTGGTATGCCTTCGTGATAAGCCAGCGTACGCATGACGAACTTCGGCGTCTCGCCGGGATTGCGCATATTGGCGTAGAAAATGCCGGGCCGGCTGCCATCGAAGGAACCTTCGCTGTAATAGGCTCCCGGAGCGGTCGCCTCGGAAGCCGGAGGAATCTGCTCGACCCTCACACCCAGGCTAGGACGGATATCGAAAGCGCGCCCGATGCCCTGGTTGATCTCGTCGAGTATCACCTGATAGCGGCCCAGCATGTCCTTCTTGCCCGCCGGCGTATTCGGATACTGCTGCTCCGGGCGGCTGGCCAACTGCTGCACGCGCGCGCCGACCGAGCCGTCGGACAGGCCTTGCAGCTTGAGGATGGCGTCCATCTCCCCGCTCACCCGCGCCACTTCGGCCAAGCCCAGGTCGTGCACCTGCTGCGGCGTCATGGCGGATGTGGTGTGCTTACGTACGCACCACGCGTAGTAGGCGTCGCCATTCGGCAGGCTCCAGGCGCCGTCGTTGCGCTGCGCCTTCGGCTGCAGCGTGGTGAAGTAGGCGATCAGGCCACGGTAAGCCGGATATACCTGCTCCCCCAGCGCCGCCTCAACCTGGGACAGCAAGCGCTTGCGGGTGTCGGCGTCCATCTCGCCGGCCGGGATCTTGTCCAGCTTCTGCTTGAAGCTCACATACAGCACATGCTGCTGCGGCGCCTGCGCGATCATGCCCCGCATCTGCACCAGCACCTTCTCCACCGTGAAGCGCGGCGGGATGACGCCACGCGCCTCGCGCAGCTTCAGGCCTTCGGTCAGTTGGGAGAACTTCTGCGGGAACAGTTTCAGGCGCGTGATGTAGTTCTCCGCTTCGGCCTTGCTTTCCACTTCATGCGTCTGTACCAGGAAATCCGGCAACGCGCTCTGCACGCCGTGCAGCTGGTTGACCGGGAAATCGTGCAGCTTGAACGGTTCACCGTCGACCTGGGTTTGCAGGAAGTAGTTCAGCGTATCGTAGGAGAGCTGGCCTTCGCGGTCCAGCTCATTGCGGTCGTAGCGTTTGAGTGTGGCCAGGGCGTCCCTGGCCAGGTCGGCCATCTTTTGCTCGTGCGCGGGCGTAGCGTCGTCCAGCTTCGCGCTGGAGAAGTCCATCCAGCCGGGGAGAATGCGCATGGCTGACAACTGCTCCGGACTTTGCAGCGCGAACACCGCAAACAGCCGCGTATAAAACCAGTCCAGCTTCAGCGGTTTGAAATAAATAGTATGCGCGACAAGTGCCGCCAGAACCAACAACGCGGCCGACAGCGCCGCTGCCGACCATTTGAATACACGCTTCACCAAGCCCCCCATTAATCATAATTATTTATCAATTATGTAATGAGCGGCTCCACGTATGCAAGCGATATCTAGCCGTTGGCGATACGGCGCACCTCATCGCTGCGTCGTGCACCCGCTGGAGGCTGGCGGCGCGCGCGGCCGCGCATGCCCAGCACACTGGCCGAGCGCTGGCCCTGGCCCTCGCTCAGCTTGAACACGTCCACCACATGCGCCAGGCTCGATGCCTGATCCTGCAGCTCCTGCGCCGCCGCCGTCGCCTGTTCGACCAGCGCGGTGTTCTGCTGCGTCATGCTGTCCATTTCGCCGATGGCGTCGTTGACCTGCTCGATGCCCGCCGTCTGCTCCATGCTGGCGCCGCTGATCTCGCCCATGATCTCGGTCACGCGCTTCACGCTGGCCACCACTTCGTGCATGGTCTCGCCAGCCTTATGCACCAACTCCGAACCGGTGCCGACCTTCTCCACCGAATCGTCGATCAGCGACTTGATCTCCTTGGCCGCAGCGGCCGAGCGCTGCGCCAGGTTGCGCACCTCGGTCGCCACCACCGCGAAGCCGCGGCCCTGCTCACCGGCGCGCGCCGCTTCGACCGCCGCATTCAGCGCCAGGATGTTGGTCTGGAACGCGATGCCGTCGATGACCGAGATGATGTCCACGATCTTCTTCGACGACTCGTTAATCGACGCCATCGTCACCGTCACCTGCTCCATCACATGGCCGCCCTGCTCCGACACTTCCGAAGCCGACACCGCCAGCACATTGGCCTGCTGCGCATTGCCCGCATTCTGCTTCACGGTCGACGTCAGCTCTTCCATCGCCGTCGCCACCTTCTCCAGCGACTCCGCCTGATGCTCGGTGCGCAGCGACAGGTCGCGGTTGCCGGAAGCGATCTCCGACGACGCCGTCGCGATCATGTCCGTACCCTGGCGCACCTGGCCGACGATGGACGACAGGCTGTCGCGCATCGCCTTGATCGCATGCAGCAGGCTGGTTTTGTCATCGGACTTGACCTCGACGTCGATGGCCAGGTCGCCCTCGGCGATCTTGTTGGCGATCTCGGTGGCGTAAGCCGGTTCGCCGCCCAGCTGCTTGAGCAGCAGGCGCGTATTCGCCCACGCAATCAGCACGCTGACAACGAACGACAGCACCGCCTGAAGCACGATCCACAGCCGCGCATCGCTGGCGTGGGCGTTGACGCCCGCGCTGGCGGCCGCCGTTTCCGCCTGCGCCGCAGCCATCACCGTTGCGATGTCGGCCACGATCTGGCGGCGCAGCGGGCTGCATTCCTCGGTCAGGAAGCGGCCGAAGGCCTCGTTGTCGCCCGCCTCGCGCAACTGGCGCGGACGCTTCAGCGCATCGGCCATCTTCAGCAGACCGCTGCGCACCTTCTCGAAGTTGGCGTCGCCCGCATAGGCCGGCGTCATCTTCTCCAGCGCGGCCAGGTAGATGGCCTTCTGCTCGTCGAGCAGCGCCAGTTCCTTGGCCGCCTGCGCGTTGTCGGTGAAAATGTAAGCGTTACGCGCGGCCAGGCCGGTCTGCGCCAGCGCTTCGCGAGCCACGTACAGCGGCTCCAGCTTCTGCGCCGCCACCTGCTGCTGCAACTGGAAGGCGCCGGTGATCGACGACATGCGCACCACGGCGAACGTCGCCAGGATCAGCATCAATGCCGTCAGCGTGCCAAAACTCAGCGCGAGCTGGCTACCTATTTTTAACTTCTTGAACGATTCCATGCAATCTTCCTGTCGAAAAGGGCGAACGCCAACGGCGACGCTTGCGGCGTCGCTGGCTCAATGAGGGATATGGGAAAAACAAGAGAACGCGCGGCGCTGTTTGGGGCGCGCGTTGATCAGCAGTTTTCGTTATGCGGATTATGCATTAACTAATGATGAAAATAAACTACATCATCCCTGCTTCGGCCAAATCGTTCACTTGCGAGTCAACTGCTGGATGTTCAGATGATTCTCGTCGCCGATCAACAGCACGGCGTGATCGCCGAACACCATTTGCCGCAGCACGGGCGTGTTGCCAATCTCGGAGCCCGGACCAAACAGCTTGATACGCAGGATGGCTGACTTCTGCGCCGATTGCGCCGCCGTGCCGACGCCATAATCGGCCACCACCAGCACATCGCCGACCGGATCGCCGGGGTTGTAGGAACCGACCACCACATCGGCAAGCAGCAAACTGCCCTTGTAGAGGCGGGCGTCGATCTCCGGTGCGCGGCTGGTGCCGGCCCATTTGCTGGACAGGGTTTCCTGTCCCAGATCGGTGCGGCCGACCGGCAGCACAGCCACGCCGTTCTTGTCGAGCGCCACGCCCATCACGCCGCCGGGGCTCGACAGCGTGGCCTTGCCATTCCAGATCACGCCCAGTTTGCCGTTGTCGTCCAGCGCCACCGCGTAAGGCCGGGCGCCGCCCGTGCCCAGCGACCGCAGGACCGGAGCGCCCAGTCCTTTCGGCCACATGCCGACCATGGCGCCGCCGCCTTCGAGCCAGGTGGTCAGCACCGCGCCACCCGTCGCCGCCACATGCGGATGCAGGGCCGATGTCGATATCTCGAACGGAGGCGTCAGCTGCCGGCCGTTGAAATCGAACTTGCACAGTTTGAGCTGGTATTGCGTCTTGTCGGTAATTGGCAGCAGCGAGAAGGTCGCCACATGCCAGAAGCCATTGCCATCCACCGCAGCGCTGCCTTCGGCCGGCGCCAGTTCGGTGGTCGATGTCGCGGCGACCGGCGGATACAGGTCGATGGCGTCGCCGACGCGCTTGGCCTGGGCGTCGAAGTGCAGCAGCTTGGTGCCGGTGCCGGACTGCACCATCACGAAGCCATCGGGCGACGGCAGCATCACCCACTCGCCGGTGTAGCCGGCGGCCAGCGTGAAGCCATAATCGGTGCTGGAGAGCAGCGTGCCATCCTTGCCCATCACGCTCAGACGGGTGCGCGCATATACCTGCTTGCCGTTGACGGTGATGGAGGAGTCGGACAACGAGCGCATCACGATATGGTCGCCGACGATCAGCGCATCGCTCATGCCCTTCAACGCCGCACCGCCCGGCAGCGTAGCGACCCGGGGCAGCCCGTCGAGCGCGATGCTGGCGGTGGTGTCGGGCGCGGTGTCGATGAAGGTGCCGGCCGTGGTGTCGGCCGGCGTGCCGCTGGCTGACGATCCGGAGCCGCCGCAGGCAGCAAGTGCGGCGGCCATCGCCAGCAGGGCCAGATGACGGGGGAAGGCTTGAAAACTCATACTGGCTCGCAGTGCACTGTCTGAAAGCGAAAAGTATATAGAAAAACAATCTTCTCCCTATACCATCCGCACCACAACAGCATGGCCCCGCGAGCCAGCGGGATGACCCGGCAAGCCTTTATGTAAGTTGTTTCAAAATGCACGCAGCTAGGCGTGGCGCCGAAGACAGTGCGTATGCACGGCAAGGCGCCACAACGACGCTGCGGGCTTTTTGAAACGACTTACTTTCGGATGACTTCGCCGCCCTTCATTACGAAGGTCACTTTGGTCAGCTCGGTGGCGTTTTCCGCCGGATCGCCCTTGACCGCGATGATGTCGGCGTACTTGCCGACGGTGAGGGAGCCGACGCGGTCCTTCCAACCCAGCAGATCGGCCGCGTTGATGGTGGCCGCCTGGATCGCCTGCATCGACGTCATGCCGTACTTGATCATGTAGGCGAACTGCCTGGCATTGTCGCCGTGCGGGTAGACGCCGGAGTCGGTGCCGAAAGCCATCTTGGCGCCGCCGGTGAAGGCCTTGCGGAAGTTGTCGCGCTGGAGCTGGCCGACCACCTTTTCCTTGGCGATCGATTCCGGCAGCAGACCGGCCTTCTCGCCTTCCTGCAGAATGAAATCGTCGTTGTAGATGTCCATCACCAGGTAGGTGCCCTTCTCGCGCGCCAGCTTGATGCCCTCGTCGTCGATCAGGCTCGCGTGCTCGACCGAATCGACGCCTGCCAGGATCGCATCGCGGATGCTGCTGCTGCCGTGCGCATGCGCCGCCACCTTGCGGCCAAGCTTGTGCGCCTCGCCGACCAGGGCCTGCATCTCTTCCAGCGTGTACTGCTGCGCGCCCGGCTCATCGCCTTTGGACAGCACGCCGCCCGATGCGCAGATCTTGATCACGTCGGCGCCGTACTTGGCCATCTCGCGCACCTTGGCGCGGGCTTCCCACGGGCCGTCGGCCACGCCGCGGCTGGTGATCTTCATATCGGCCGGCAGCAGGTTCTCGTCGCAGTGGCCGCCCTGGATGCCAATGGCGTAGCCGGCGGTGCGCATGCGCGGGCCGATGAAATCACCGTCGTTGATGGCGTCGCGCAGCGCGACGTCGCCGAAGCCGCCGGCGCCGACGTTGCGCACGGTGGTGAATCCCGCCTCCAGCGTCTTGCGCGCGGCGCGCACGCCGTACAGCGCGGCGCGCGTGTCGGACACGCCCAGCGAGTTGTAGCCGCCCAGGTAAGGGTCGGCGGTCAGATGGGTGTGCATGTCGATCAGGCCTGGCAGCACCGTCTGCGACGACAGGTCGATCAGCTGCGCGCCGGCAGGCACCTTGGCCGAAGCGCTCGGGCCGACCGAGGTAATGCGCTCGCCGGTGATGACGATGGTCTGGTCCTTCAGGACGGTGCCGGCGACCACGTCGACCAGCTTACCGGCGCGTATCGCCACCACTTTGCCGGCATCGGCAAACGACGGCGCGGCCGCGCCCATGGCGCTCATGACGGCGGCGGAGATCAGGAGATGCTTGAGTTTCATCGGGTGCGCCCTTTTCTTGGAAAAGAAAAGAATAGCAGAGCTCCCGCGAAAAATCGTTCTTATTGTTTAAATTAACCCGGCCACGCGCAGGTGCGGAAGCCGGCGAAGATGTCGTCGCGTTCGGGCAGGAAGAAATTGCGGAACCTGGCCGAGCTGAAACGCTGCGGCGTGGCGAACGAGGCGCCGCGCAGCACCTGGTGGCTGGTGAACCAGGGCTCGGAATACTCGCGGTAGCGATCCACTTCGAAGCCCGGATAAGGCTCGAACGGCGACGCCGTCCACTCCCACAACTGCCCCCAGCGGAACGCCGGATGGCCGGACAGCGCGGCATACTCCCACTCCATCTCGGTCGGCAGGCGGCGGCCGGCCCAGGCGCAGTAGGCCTGCGCCTCGTACAGGTTCACGTGGCGCACCGGTTCGGCGCCGGACAAAGTCGAAAGCTGGCCGAAACGCGTCGTGCGCCACTGGCCTCCGTCACGCTGCCAGTAGCGCGGCGCCGAGCGCTCCTGGCGCATCAGCCAGTCGGCGCCGGCGGTGCTCCAGAACTGGCGGTTGTCGTAGCCGCCATCGCCGACGAAATCGGCGTACTGCGCGTTGCTGACCAAGGTGCTGTCGATGGTGAACGCCGCCACGCGGCAGGCATGCGCCTGGCGCTCGTTGTCGAACACGAAGCCTCGGCCGGCGGCGCTGCCCAACTCTATGGTCCCGCCGGGAAAACCGATCTGCGACGGCGCGAACAACGAGGTCTCGCCGCGCGCCGCCTGCGCCGGCGCGGACAGGCCAAGTGTCTGCAAGGTATAGAGCAGCGCCTCGCCATGCATGTCCTCATGCGCCAGCGCCAGCCGGTATGGATACAGCGCCGCGTCGTCGTTCGGTTCGCGCGAGAGCTTGTCGAGCACGCGGTCCAGCACCTCGTGGCAGTAGGTCTTCAGCGCGCCGGTGCTGGGCAGGTCCAGCGTCCAGCGGCTGCGGTGCGGCACCATCGCCGAGTCGAACCAGTCATCGCCCTTGCTGAGCAGGCAGTTGCCGTGGGCGTCGGCCGGATGGCTGGAGCTGGCCTCGCGCAGGATGAACCACTCGGCAAACCAGGCGATGTGGCCCAGTTCCCACAACGGCGGATTGACGATGCGCAGCTGCGGCACCCGCATCGGCACATCCATGCCGGCGGCGGCGAAGCAGTCGAACAGCGACAGCGTATAATCCCGCGCATGCCGCAGGGCCAGCGCCATCTGCTGCGGCGTGGCGTTCCTGAATGAAGAGGGGCTCGAAGTCATGAGCCGATTGTAACGACTTCCAGCCAAAACACCAGTGAGCACACACCACATCTGGATCGTCAGCCCGGCCTCGGCCCGCGCCAACAACGGCAACTGGCAGAGCGCAAGCCGCTGGGCGCGGTTTCTGCGCACGCGTTACCGGGTATCGATTTCGCAACAGTGGCCCGACTCAGGCACCGGCGCTGGCGCATTGCCGCCGCCCGACCTGCTGATTGCCCTGCATGCGCGCCGCTCCGCGCCGTCGCTGGACGCATACACGCAGGCCTTCCCGCAACGCCCTTCCATCCTGCTGCTGACCGGGACCGACCTGTATCGCGACATCCACACCGACGACAGCGCCCAGCGGTCGCTGCGCCAGGCCGGCGCGCTGGTGCTGTTGCAGCCGGCCGGCCTGGACGCCCTGCCCGCGCCGCTGCGCGCCAAGGCCAGCGTGATCTTCCAGTCCGCCGCCACGCTGCGGCCCGCCGCGCAAGGCTCCCGTCGCCACCTGGACGTCTGCATGATCGGCCACCTGCGGACGGAAAAAGATCCGCTGACCTTCATGCGTGCCGCCGCGCTGGTGACAGCGCCCGCAGCGCGCCTGGTTCACATCGGCGGCGCGCTGGAACCGTCGCTGGAGCAGGCGGCGCTCGCCACGCAGGCCGCGCACCCGCGCTACCGCTGGCTGGGCGCCTTGCCGCACGGGGCCACGCGCCAGCGCCTCAAGCGCAGCCGCCTGATGGCGATCACCTCGCAGATGGAGGGCGGCGCCAACGTCATCATCGAAGCCGTCTGCAGCGGCGTACCGGTGCTGGCCAGCGACATCAGCGGCAACCGGGGCATGCTGGGGGATGACTACGCAGGCTATTTCCCAGCCGGCGACGCCGCAGCGCTGGCGCACTTGATCGACCGCGCGCTGGCGGATCCGGACTACTACGAACTGCTGCGCGCCCAGTGCGACGCACGCGCCCCACTCTTCGCACCAGCCGCCGAGCAGGCGGCATTGCTGGAGTTAGTGGATAATCTGCTGCATAAAGCTAACCTAGGAATGACATCATGAGCACTGAAGCTATCAAACTGACCTCCTTTTCCCACGGCGGCGGCTGCGGCTGCAAGATCGCGCCGGGCGTGCTGTCCGAGATCCTGAAGAATTCGTCCGGCTTCCCGGTGCCGAAGGAACTGATGGTCGGCATCGAAACCGCCGACGACGCCGCCGTCTACAAGCTCAATGACGAGCAGGCGCTGATCGCCACCACCGACTTCTTCATGCCCATCGTCGACGACCCGTTCGACTTCGGCCGCATCGCCGCCACCAACGCCATCTCCGACGTCTACGCCATGGGCGGCACGCCGATCATGGCGTTGGCGCTGGTCGGCATGCCGATCAACAAACTGCCGATCGAAACCATCGGCCAGATCATCAAGGGCGGCGAATCGATCTGCGCCGAAGCCGGCATCCCCATCGCCGGCGGCCACACCATCGACTCCGTCGAACCGATCTACGGCCTAGTGGTGCTGGGCCTCGTGCATCCGTCCAAGGTGAAGCGCAACGCCGACGCCAAGGCCGGCGACGTGCTGGTGCTGGGCAAGCCTCTGGGCGTGGGCGTGCTGTCCGCCGCGCTGAAGAAGGACAAGCTGGATGCCGCCGGCTACCAGGCCATGATCGCCAACACCACCAAGCTCAATAAACCTGGCAAGGCGTTGTCGGAAATGGCGGGCGTGCATGCGCTGACCGACGTCACCGGCTTCGGCCTGCTGGGCCACCTGCTGGAACTGGCGCGCGGCGCCAAGCTGGCCGCACATCTGGAGATGGCCAAGATCCCGCTGCTGCCGGGCGTTGAACAGCTTGCACACGACGGCTATTTCACCGGCGCCTCTGGCCGCAACTGGGAAGCCTACGGCAAGGATGTCGAGCTGTCGCCATCGGTATCGCAGGCGCAGCATATGCTGCTGACCGATCCGCAGACTTCGGGCGGCCTGCTGGTGTCATGCGACGCCGGCAGCGTCGACGAAGTGCTGGCGCTGTTCCGCCGCGAAGGCTTCGGCGAAGCGGCCGTCATCGGCCGCATGGCCGCAGGCGACGCGCGTGTGACGGTGGCCTGATTACTCAACCATCCGGGCCGTCAACGCCGAGCCGCGCTTGCGCAGAAAGGCGCGCAGCAGGTCCGGATAGTCGGCCGACACGGCCTGCCGCACAGACGGCCGCGCAGCAAGCGCGGTACGCCATGCGGCCGTTCGCGGCAGCCCTTCCAGCATGCCGAAATCCGCTATGCCATCGAAGACGTCGAGATAGCGGAACACCGGCCCGAACACCGCATCGACCATGCCGAACTGCCCGTCCATGAAGAACGGGCCGTCACCCAGCGCAGCCTCTACCTGCTGGAAGCGCTGGTGGATGTCCGCAGCGCCGGCGGCCAATGCCCGCTCGTCAGCGGCGTTATAGAAGGCGCCAATCGCATTCAACAGCGCAGAGCCGAACTCCATCCACGAACGCTGCCGCGCGCGCTGCAAGGGCTCCGGCGGATGCAGGCGCGGCGTATGGGTCTCGTCCAGATATTCGCAGATCACGGCCGATTCGAATACCGCAGCACCGCCGGTCAGCAGCACCGGCGTCTTTCCCAGCGGTGAAACAGCCAGGAACCAGTCCGGCTTGGCCGCCAGATCGATATCGCGCCGCTCGTACGCGACGCCTTTCTCCGCCAGCACAATCGCCGCCCGCTGCACATAGGGGCACAACGGATGGCTGACCAGGACGGGCCTCATGCCGGCACCATCGAGCGGCTGCGGTGCAGCGCAAATGCGCCGTCGCCCATCAGCCAGAGCGCCAACGACGCGGCCAGCAGGAACACTGGATATTCCCAGCCACCACCGGCGCTGGTGTGCACCCAGCCATTACCCGCATGGACGTACGCAGCAGCGGCCATTACCGGCGCCAGCCCGAACGCGACCTGGCGAGCATAAATACCCAGCACCAGCGCGGCGCCGCCCAGCAGTTCGGCCGCAAACACCGGATACGCCAGCCACGCCGGGAAGCCCACGCTGGCAAAGAACTGCGCGGTGCCGGGCAGCGTAAATACCAGCCACTTCAGCATCGCATGCGCGATCCACATCACGCCCAGGCTCACCCGCAGCAGCGTTACGCCATAAGCGGCGCTGTTGGTCTTTTCATTCATCATTTGCTCCCTCAAGAAGTTCGATGGAGTTAATATACGATTTCAATTTCGCAATGAAAATAGGCGGCTACGCACATGCTCTCTGCAAAAACGCAATACAAACTCGGCTCGCAGGATCTTGAAATCATCCTGGCACTGGTACGCGGCGGCACGCTGGCCGAGGCGGGAGAGCGGCTGTCGGTAGACGCCTCCACCGTTTTCCGCTCGGTGCAGCGGATGGAGAAAGGACTGGGCACGCGCCTGTTCGAACGCTCTCGCCAGGGATATCGGCCGTCGGAACTGGCGTTGTCGCTGGCGCAGCACGGCGAGCAGGTCGAGGCGCAGCTGGACGCGGCGCGCGCGGCCGCGCTGCAAAGCCCCGAGCAGGTGGACGGCACGGTGCGCATCACCAGCACCGACACCTTCCTGCATGCGCTGATCGCGTCCGCGCTACGCGATCTGCAGGCCAGCCACCCGCTGCTGTCCTATGAGCTGGACACCAGCAACCAGCTGGCGAACCTGACCCGCCACGAGGCCGACATCGCGGTGCGCGCCACCAAGCGGCCACCCGCGCATCTGGTCGGAAAACACATCGGCCCGATCCGCGTGGCGCTGTTCGCCGCGCGCGGCGGAAAATGGAAGAAGGCCAATGCCGACAAGGCGCCGTGGATCGCGCCGGACGATGCGCTGCCCGAACACCCTTCGGTCATCTGGCGCAAAAAACATCATCCCAAGGTGACGCCGCAATTCCGCGTCAACAGCATCCTGAGCGTGGCCGAGCTGGTGGCGCTGGGACTGGGCGTGGGCATACTGCCGCTGTTCCTGGCGCGGCAGCGCAAGGAGTTGGCGCAGCTGGGCGGCGTGCTGGACGAAGCGCAAACCGAGCTATGGCTGCTCAGCCACGCAGAATCGCGCCACCTGCGGCGCGTATCAACGGTGTTCGGACATCTATCCCGCAGCCTGAGGCTGGACTGAGCGGCCCAGCGCCTTCAGTACAGGCGCAAGCGCATCGATCAGGGGCGCCGGGGACACCGGCTCGCCGCCCTCTTCCCAGGCATTCTGGAACTCGGCGATCTCGAGGCCGATCACCTCATGCTCCGCAAGGACCATGCAGGCGGCGCGCAAGTCGTCCAGCGACAGGCCGTTGTCGCTGACGTAATCGGTAGGCACGATGCCCGGATCGAGCACGTCGCAATCAAGGTGTATGTACACGGCGCGCCCGGCGACTGCGGCGCGCAACCTCCCGTCCAACCCGGCGCCCACCGGCAAATGCGTCACCGCGCCCGACTCGATCAGGTGGATTTCCGCCGGGTCCAGATCACGCTGGCCCACCAGCACGACGTTGGACAAAGCCAGCCCCGCGCCCAGTCCGGACGTCCACAGCCCTGCAGGGCCGGAGATCGCCATGCCGCCCAGGTAGCCGCTGCTGCTGGTGGCTGGCGTGTTCAGGTCCGCATGGGCGTCGAGCCACACCACGCACGCATCCGGGCGATGCCTGGCCACCACCGGCAAGGTCGCCAGCGAAGCGGCGCAGCGATTCAACGCGGTCAGCGGCCGGGCATGACGGGCAAAGACCGCATCGAGCTGTTCGGCCAGCGCGCGCAGTCCCGGCTTGGCCGCATCCAGCTCGACCTGCCAGCCTTCGTGGAGTGCCGGCGCCGGCGTGCCGACCACCGTGACGGCAAGATCCAACTGTTCGCCCAACACGCGCGCCACCGACTTCGCGCCGGGAATCGCCAGGTTGTTATGGTCCGCCACGCGGCCCTGAAACAAGGTCATCGCCACTTCAGTCATTGCTTGCCTCCTCAAGAGTCCTATTGCTGTCATTGTATTTTACGCAATCTGCGCAGCGCCCGCCGACAGCAGTTGCTGATAGACGCCGAAGAAGTCTTCCAGATGCCGCGTGGCGACGATCTGCCCATTCTGGAAGTAATGGAACTCCATCGTCGCCAACTCAATGGCGGCGCCGGTCGCGGTCAAACCCAGGAATGGGCCGCGCTGCACACCGCGCAACACACACCGGCATGCCACAACGTCGGGAGCACATTCATAGATTTCTTCGACCGAATACGTAAGATCCGACAGCACAGCGCGCAGATACCCGACAGTGCCTTTTTGCCCTTCCCGTCCGCCGGGATTGCCCGGCACCGCAGGCAACGGCTGCCAATCCCCGGCGAGGATCTGATCGAAGCCGGTCAGATCGCCGGTACTGAAAACTTCGTAGAATTTCTTTACTGCGTTGATATGGTTGCTCATGATTCTGATCTCCTGATGATGTGGACAGTGCGATCAGTATCGGTCGAAAGGGAGGGAGCATTTTGCCGGATACAATCAATTTCTTGCCTGATTCGACGAAGCCTCACAAAAACTTCGGCGTAAATCACGCAAGAGGTGATACGCTGAAGCTCTCGATAAATCGCAAACATCAAATGAATACCGCGCTCCTCTCCAGGCAAGAGCAGCTGGACAAACTTGGCAGACAAATTTCCGATATTGCACGAATCGACGGCGACCATGCGACCGCCATACCGGCCCTGACTATCTATCGCCGCAGCACCGTGACGGAGCCGATGCCGACTGTGTACACCATGGGGCTGGGCATCACCATCCAAGGCGGCAAGCGGGTCGTGCAAGGCGGGCAGGTGTTCGACCACGGGCCAGGCCAGGCGCTGGTGGCTTCGATCGACCTGCCCGCCGCCGTTCATGTCACGCGGGCGAAGGCGGCGGCTCCGTATCTCGGCATACGGCTGGATTTCGAGTTGGAGACGATCACACGGTTTGCCGAAGCGGCGAACCTCTCCAAGCCGAATCGAAGGGCGACGTTCCGCGCCCTGTCCGTGCTGTCGCTGGACCTCGGAGTGCTCGACGCATTGGGGAGACTGATCCAGATACTGGCCGAGCCCAAACTCACAGCGTCGATTGCTCCCCTCATCCAACACGAAATTTTCGCGCGCCTGCTATTGGGGCCGCAGGGCACGGCCTTGAACCATCTGATCGCGGCCGGCACACCAGCGAGGCAGATCGCACACGTGATCCACTGGCTGAAGGCGAATTACGCGGAGAGCAGTCCTATCGATGATTTGGCCGCCATGGTGCACATGAGTCCATCGACCTTCAGGGAGCATTTCCGCGCCTTCGCCGGCATCAGTCCTTTGCAGTATCTGAAGCAGCTACGCCTGCAAAGCGCACGACTGATGATGCTCAACCAAGGCATCGACGCCAGCAACGCAGCCGCGCGGGTCGGCTACGAGAGCCCGTCCCAGTTCAGCCGCGAATATAGCCGCCTGTTCGGCGCCCCCCCGCAGCGGGACATCAGGCGCGCGAGGAGCGTCGGCGGATAGTCGGTTTTCGCCACAAGAGTGTTTTTTTAACAACCGCAATCTTACTGAACTTCCGGCGCCCGCAAAGAGGTATCGCCGTTCAATGCAAACGGCATGGCCCTGGCCCAGCGGTTGGACGACAGAGAGAACGTCAGCGCCCGCACCTGATGGTACCAGCCGGCCGGCACGTAGAGCATGTCGCCTGGATTGACGATGACTTCGATCGTGGTGGCCTGCCGCGCCAGCGGGAACTTCTCGAAATCCGGCGCCTCGGGATCGAACGGAGAGCCGAACAGGATGGCGTTCGCCTCGTTCGGGTACAGGAACTCGTCGTGGTGCGGCGGCGCCAGGAAGATGCGCTTGGTGCCCCAGATCTGCGCGAAGATATTGTCGTCGTAATCGCAGTGCAGCGGCGTTACCGTGCCCGCAGGCCCCAGCCAGAAACGCGGTGGCCCCATTTTGTCGAAGTACGTGGGCCAGTGGCACAGCCGGTTCAACTCGCGTAGCTCCAGATTGCCCAGATACGGCGGCAGGTCGTGCGTGCCGGCGGCTACCAGCTCCAGATACTCCAGCATCGACATGTCCTGCATGGCGCGGTCGGGAGCGAATGCGGTGTTGATGTAGTCGCCCACCCGCGCGCGCACCGGCAGATGGCTGTAGTGCTCGCGCAGCGCCTGCGGCGTCAGTCCGCACAACGGCCAGCGGTCGACCAGCCCGGTCATCAGGAAAGGCAGGCCTTCCGCCGCGCGCTTGCGGAAGGCGGCGGCGTCGAGCGCCCGCATGCGCGGCACTTCGGTAATCGCGGGCAGCGTGCGGGATACGCGCTTGATCGCCTCGCGCATCGCCTGTATCGACGTGACGCCGCGCACCTGCGCATCCCTGTGCTCGCGCGCCAGCTTTTGAGCGGCAGGGTCGGCGGACCACGCAGACTCCGACTCCTGCCTGGTAGGCGGCAGCCGAGGTGCTTCCACCGCTTTCTTCTGTTTCGACATATCCCGAACTTAAATATTTTGCAGGGCGACAGTATAACTGCTCGCCCTCAAAACAGTTCGTCGAGCTGCTCGAAAAACTCCCGCTTTGCAAGCGCGTCGGGCACACCCAGCCCATCAAGGAATTGCGCGGCGCTGTGCTCCGATACGTCGTCGCGCAGATTGCGGTGGATGAAGGCGATGTCCAGCCAGCGGTCGGCCAGCCCTCCCCGCCCGGCGTCGATGAAGTGCAGCTCGCCGCGCTGGTCGACAAACACGTTGTTGTCACACAGGTCGCCATGCGAGAACACCAGATCCTCGTTGGGGATGGTGGCCCGCAAGCGCGCCAGCAGGTCGGCCGGCGTGGCCAGACCGGGCCATTGTTCGAAATCGTAGTCCTCGTCGATCAGCCCTTTGCCGACCAGGTAATCGAGTTCGCGCAGCCGCGCAGCCGCGCCGGAATCGAACGGGCAATCGGCGACGGACACCGATTGCAGCTGGCGCAGCGCTTCGCGGAACAGCTCCAGCACCGGGCGGCCCTCGGCAATCAGCGACGACAGCGGCACGCCCGGCACGGCGCGCGTGATCATGCATTCGCCATCGTCAGCCGGCGCGGCGAGGACCACCTCCGGCACGTTCACCCGTCCGGCCAGCCATTGCAGCACCGCCGCCTCGCGCATTACGCTGTAGGTGGTGGACGCGTACACCAAGGGCGACGTCTTCAGGAAAAACACCTCGTCCCCGCGCCGGAAGCGATGGACCTGGCAAGGCGATTCGCCGATCTCGTCCCGCTCCAGGACGGCGTCGCCGATAAAACCCGCGATGGCGGATGGCAGCTTGAGTGGCATATGTCCCCTTTTTCAAGATATCAAAAATGCCACGATATTATTCATTCATGCCACCGAGGTCAATTCTCCTTGACAGCCAAGGCGCCGATCTCGTACATTTAAGGCCATGACCTCGCATCTGCACCTATCCGCTTTCCTGCTGCCGTCGCCTAGCGCCCTATCGCTAGCGATGCGCCTACTAGCACGCGCTTAATCCGCGTTCCAGCTGTACCCCAGTGCCGGCCACAAGCCGCACCTGTCTACAAATCCCAGGAAAGTTTGCACCGATGTTCCCAGCCTTGTCGCTACTGCTAAAACTACCGATCGGTTGCCGAGCCTAGTATCCCGTGGCCGCACGGCAGCCCTTCGCCACAGCACAGCGCCAGCGCACGACGATTCGTCGGACCGCGGCATCCAGCATTTCCCAATTTGAGACACAGGAGTTCCCCATGATGTTGCAGAACCCAGCAGCGAAGTACCGCGCCTTCCCACCAGTTCAATTGTCCGACCGCCAGTGGCCGAACAACGTCATCTCGAAACCGCCGATCTGGATGAGCACCGATCTGCGCGACGGCAACCAGGCTCTGATCGAACCGATGAGCGCCGAGAAAAAACTGCGCTTCTTCGAACTGCTGGTGAAGATCGGCCTGAAGGAAATCGAAGTGGGCTTCCCTTCCGCTTCCCAGACCGACTTCGACTTCGTGCGCAAGCTGGTCGAGGAAAACCGCATCCCGGACGACGTCACCATCATCGTGCTGACGCAGTCGCGCGATGAGCTGATCCGCCGCACCGTGGAATCGGCGGCCGGCGCCAAGCGCGCCATCGTCCACCTGTATAACTCGGTGGCGCCGGTGTTCCGCAAGGTCGTCTTCGGCATGTCGCGCGAAGAGATCACCAGCATCGCCACCACCGGCACCAAGCTGGTGAAGGAATTGATCAAGCAGCACCCGCAGACCGAATGGGGCTTCGAATACACGCCTGAATCGTTCTCCACCACCGAACTCGATTTCTCCAAACACATCTGCGACGCCGTCACCGCGATCTGGGAACCGACCCCGCAGAACAAGATGATCATCAACCTGCCGTCGACCGTGGAGTGCAGCACGCCCAACGTCTACGCCGACCAGATCGAGTGGATGTCGCGCAAGCTGGCGCGCCGCGATTCGCTGATCATCAGCGTCCACCCGCACAACGACCGTGGCACCGCCGTCGCCTCCGCCGAGATGGCCGTGATGGCAGGCGCCGACCGCGTCGAAGGCTGCTTGTTCGGTAACGGCGAACGCACCGGCAACGTCGACCTGGTCACGCTGGCCTTGAACCTGTACACGCAAGGCGTGCATCCGGGCCTGGACTTCTCCGACATCGACGAAGTGCGCAAGTGCGTTGAAGAGTGCAACCAGCTGCCGGTGCATCCACGTCATCCATACGTGGGCGACCTGGTGTTCACCGCCTTCTCCGGCTCGCACCAGGACGCGATCAAGAAAGGCTTCGCCCAACAGCAGGAAGGCGCGCTGTGGGAGATCCCTTACCTGCCGATCGACCCGCAAGACCTGGGCCGCAGCTACGACGCCGTCATCCGTGTCAACAGCCAGTCCGGCAAGGGCGGCATGGCCTACCTGCTGGAACAGGATTACGGCCTGGTGCTGCCGCGCCGCCTGCAGATTGAGTTCAGCCGCGCAGTGCAGGCCGTGGCCGACGCCACCGGCCTGGAGATCACCGCCGAAGGCATCTACGACATCTTCAACAAGGAATACTTCGAGCAGACCTCGCCGTACGCCTACAACGCGCACAAGATGGTGGAGGACACCAGCAGCGACGAGCCGGTGCAGATCGATATCTCCCTGACCCACCGCAAGGCGCCGCTGGCGCTGCAAGGCGGCGGCAACGGTCCTATCGACGCCTTCGTCAACGCGCTGGGCCTGGACATCAAACTGATGGACTACCATGAGCATTCGATCGGCTCCGGCGCCAACGCCAAGGCGGCCTGCTATGTCGAACTGCGCCTGGCCAACGGCCCGACCCTGTTCGGCGCGGCCATCGACAGCAACATCGTCACGGCCTCGTTCAAGGCGGTGCTGAGCGCAGTCAATCGCCAGCTCACGCAGCGCGAAACCGCCGCAGCGCCAGCGGGCGCCGACGCTACCGTATAATCCCCGCACCGGCCAGCTGCCGCCAGAGCCGGATTCTGATGGGCGCCCCACGAGGGCGCCCTTTCATCATCCATTGCTCACTTCTATCCATGAACCATTTCGCTCTCTCCGCCGCCCTGCTGCTGACGACCGCCGCTGCCCACGCGACGCCACCTGCAGGCCAGGATGCGCTGGCCGGCGCACAAATCAAGGTCGATGTCGGCGGCCGCAAACTCAATATGTACTGCACCGGCAAAGGAGCGCCGACGGTGCTGTTCGAAGCCGACAGCGGCCGCGCGGGATGGGATTGGTCGGCGGTGCTGCCGGAAGTGGCCAAGCGCACGCGCGCCTGCGTCTACGACCGCGCCGGCATGGGCGCCAGCGATCCGATCATGCGCGCATCGACGGTCGCAAATGCCAGCAAGGACTTGAACTTCCTGATCAAGAACGCCCATCTGGACGCGCCCTTCGTATTGGTGGGCGCGGGCTACGGGGCCATGGTGGCGCAGCACTACGCACTGCGCTCGCGTGGCGCCGTCACCGGTCTGGTGCTGGTGGAGGCCATGCATGAAGACGCGCTGCCCGCAGACCGCGCCGCCAGCCTGGAAACGGCACTGGCTTGCCTGAACGCGGCGGAACAGGGCAAGACCGGCGCCGGCTGCGCCTACCCGGCCACCGCCATCAACGGGGAAATCGGTCCACGGTTGGCGGCGGCACAGGCGGCGCAGGCAGCGCGGCCAAGCTACTGGCGTGCCCGTGCCTCCGAGCTGGACAGCCTCGATACCAGCGCAAGCCAGATGCGCACAGCGCGCAAGCCATTCGGCGACATGCCGGTGGCCGAAGTGGCGCATGGCGAGCCGGCGGCCATCGCGGCCGCCGTCATGGAAGTGCTGGACAAGCAGAAGTAAAGGCGGCCTCGCGGGCGGCAAGCGTCGCCCGCTTCTCCCTGAAGAACTCCCCAGGCCGGCTTCCGCCACTTCAAGATCGGCATTCTGCGCGCCCGTCAGCTTGCCGATCAGCGCGGGATAGCGCCTGCTGGGACTTGGTTCCGCATGGCCGCCGTTTTCGATCTTGTACAACCCCACTTGCAAGCCGTCCGGGGCGTCGCCCCACATGTAGCGCGTCACCCGCGTCCTGTCCCACTCGTGGCGATGCGGGATCTCCAGCACGCTGGGTTCATCGGGAAGACCGGCCAGCTCGCGCCATGTCCGCACGCTGTCGTCGATGCTGCTGATCGGGTCCAGGAAACCCATCATGTAAAAGTACTTGCCGCCCCGGTAGGGCATCAGCGGATCGGCAGTGCAACCGAAGAACAGCGCGGGCAACGGCACCACGGGCGTGGGCGCCGCGTGAGGCGGCGGCATGCCGGAGACGATGGTGGAAAACGCCGCCAGCTTGTGCGGGATCTCGACCACCGCGCGGTAGGTCAGATGTCCGCCACGGGAAACGCCAATCAGATAAACACGGTCGGCATCGGCGTCGTATTCGGCTACGGCCTTGTCGATCAACGCCGAGAGCAGCGCGACGTCGTCCTTCTTCGCGACTTTTTCCTTGCTAGCAAAGCAGTCGTTCCAGCCGCCCGCGCCGGCATCAGGCGCGATCACCAGCAGCCCTTCGCGTTCGGCGATCTCCAGCCAAACCGACAGCGGCGACGGCGGAAACGCCTGCCCCATCACCTGCTCGGCCGAAGCGCCCGCACCATGCAGCACGATCACCAGCGGGCGCTTGCCCGGCAAGCGCCGCCCGGGTTGCGCCAGCAGATAGCGGCGCACGCCCTCGGGCCGCGCGAGCGTCTCGACGCTGGTGTGGGCGCATGCCGCCGTGATGGTGGCGGTTCCCAGAAAAGCCGTTTTCAATCCTTCGCGCAGGCCTGTCAGCACATGCTGCTCCAAATGACAAAAATGCCAAGATACTACGCTTCGTCCACCCCGCGCAACACTCGTTATTGATGAGCGTTCCGCACTGCACCATTCTCGCTATACTGGATTCTCGCCTGGATCCCTCATGGAGTCGTGCATGAATATCTCGAACCTGAAAATCGGTGTGCGGCTTGCCGTCGCATTTGGTGCAGTGCTGGTGCTGATGGCCGTGCTAATAGGTGTCGGCCTGCAAAGGCTGAGCAGCATCAGCCAGCTCAATGCGACCATCATCGACAAGGACTGGGTCAAGGCCGATGCCGCGGCCACTGTCGGCAGCACGACCCGCGCCAACGCGGCGCTGACGCTGGAACTGTTCACCGCACCCGATCCCGCGCGCACGGCGGACATCCTGCGCGAGATGGACGTCAACAAGAAGACCATCAGCGCCGCGCTGGAAACGCTCGACGCCCTGCTCTACACCGACGAAGGCAAGGCCCTGCTGGCGACCATCCGCGAGCAGCGCAAAGCCTATGTGGCATCCTTCACGCGTGTCACCAAAATGCTGGCCGTCGGCCAGCGCGAAGAAGCGCAGGGCGTGCTCCGCACCGACATGCTGCCCAAGCTGGCCAAGGTGCAGGCAAGCATACGCCAACTGGCGGACCTGCAAAAAACCGTGGCGACCGCCAACGGTGAGTTGGTCAAGCACGACATCTCCATGGCCGGCCAGATGATGGCCTGGCTGGGCATCGTGGCGCTGGCGCTCGGCCTGGCCTTCGCCTGGCGCGTGACGCGCTCGATCACCGATCCTATCGGCCAGGCGCTGAAGATGGCGCGCGCCGTGGCGTCGGGCGACCTGACCTCCCGCATCACCCACGACCAGCGCGACGAAATGGGCCAGTTGCTGGGGGAGCTGGGCAAGATGAACGAAAACCTCGCCAACATCGTCGGCCGCGTGCGCAACGGCACCGGCGCCATCACCACCGCCTCGGCGGAAATCGCCAGCGGGAATATGGATCTGTCCTCGCGCACCGAGCAGCAAGCCAGCTCGCTGGAGGAAACCGCCGCCTCGATGGAGGAACTGACCAGCACCGTCAAGCAGAACGCCGCCAACGCCCATCAGGCCAACGAGCTGGCGCAGTCGGCGTCGCAGGTGGCGCAGCGCGGCGGCGAGGTGGTGGCGCAGGTGGTCGGCACCATGAACTCGATCAACGATTCGTCCCGCAAGATCGTCGACATCATCGGCGTCATCGACGGCATCGCCTTCCAGACCAACATCCTGGCGCTGAATGCGGCGGTGGAAGCGGCGCGTGCAGGCGAACAGGGTCGCGGCTTCGCCGTGGTGGCGTCCGAGGTGCGCAACCTGGCGCAACGCTCGGCCAGCGCGGCCAAGGAAATCAAGATGCTGATCGACGATTCAGTGGACAAGGTGGCGGCGGGCGCCCGCCTGGTCGACCTGGCCGGCAGCACCATGAACGAGGTGCAGGACAGCGTGCGCAAAGTGACCGACATCGTCAGCGAGATCACACTGGCCAACCGCGAGCAGACTGGCGGCATCGAACAGATCAACATCGCCATCAGCCAGATGGACCAGGTGACGCAGCAGAACGCCGCGCTGGTCGAACAGGCGGCGGCAGCGGCGGCGGCCATGCAGGACCAGGCCGGCCAGCTGAATCAGGTGGTCAGTCAGTTCCGGCTGGCGGCTTAGCGGCGAGCGCGCGCGACATGGTGATTTCGTCGTAAAACTCGCCGTCGACGATCATCGAATCGGGCTCGCGGCCGAACTCCGTGAAGCCCAGCGATTCATACAGGCCTATCGCTTCCGCATTGCCGGCGGTGACGGAGATCGTCATCCGCTGCACGCCCTCCATCGTCGCCGCAAACGCCAGCGCGTGCTCCATCAGCTGCCGCCCCAGTCCCAGCCCGCGATGGGTCTGTGCGACGTACATGGCGCGCACATAGGCCTTGTGCCGCACCTTGAGCGCGGTCTCGCGCCCCACTCCTACGATGCCGACCAGCTCAGCGCCGTCGAAGGCGCCGAACATATTGCGGCCGGAGTCCGGCGCCAGCCGGCCCTCTATCGTCGACAGCGGCGTATCGCATTCCTCTTCGTAGCTGGAACCGAAAGCGGATGCCGACAAGCGCAAGCCCTCCAGCCGCAGCGACTGGAACGCGGATGCATCGGATGAAACCAGACGGCGGATGAACATGGTGATCCCGGCTCAGTGAATCGGCAATTATAGCGGCAGCTCGAAGCGGTAGCCTACGCCGTACACCGATTGCAGGCATTCGGCGTCCGGCAGCTTGCGGCGGATGTTCTTGATGTGCGAGTCGACGGTGCGGTCGCCGATGTCGCGCTGGTCCTGGTGGGCGAAGTCCAGCAGCTGCTGCCGCGTGTAGACGCGGCTGGGATTGTCGATCAACTCGGCCAGCAGGCGGTATTCCAACGGCGTCAGCGCCAGCGCGGCGCCGTTGTGCAGCACGCGCATGCCGGCGCGGTCGATCTGGAACGGCGAAGCCGGTGTGGCCGGCGCCTGCGGCTGCGGCACCCCTGCCCCACTGCGGCGCAAATGCACGCGCACGCGCGCCACCACTTCGCGTGGACTGAACGGCTTGCAGACATAGTCATCGGCGCCGCTGTCCAGGCCTAGCAGGCGGTCTATCTCGTCCACGCGTGCGGTCAACATGATGATGGGCACCTGCGAGAATGCGCGCACCTCGCGGCAGACGCCTATGCCGTCCAGCTCCGGCAGCATCAGGTCCAGCAGTACCAGGTCGACGCCGCCGTCGCGGATGATGCCGACGGCGCTGCGGCCGTCGGCGACGCAGCAGGTCTGCCAACCCGCGTTGCTCATATAGTCCGCCAGCAGCGCGGCGATTTTGGTGTCGTCTTCTACAATCAGGATGTTGGGCACGTGCTTGCTCCTATTTTTTCAGCGGCAGGCGCACCACCATTTTTACGCCTCCCAGCACGGACGGTGCGGCGCATATGCTGCCGCCGTGCGCTTCCACCAGCGCCTTGCAGATCGCCAGACCGAGGCCGCTGCCACCACGTTCGCGCGTGCGGGCGCCGTCCACGCGGTACAGGCGCTCGAAGATGCTTCCGAGGACGTCCGACGGTACGCCGGGCGCGCTGTCTTCCACCACGATCTCCGCGTGACCAGCGGCGCTGCTCAACGCGACCACGATCTGGCCGCCTTTGTCGGTGTAGCGCAGACTGTTTTCCAGCAGGTTGGTGACGACCTGCTGCAGGCGGCCGGCATCGCCTTGCAGTGCCACAGGCGCAGACGGCAGGCTCCAGCTCAGGTCCAGGCCGCACTTCTGCGCGCGCGGCTGGTAGCGCTCCAGGGTTGGCCGCAGCAGCTCGCCCAGGTTCAACTCATGCCAGTGATAGTGCAGATCGCCGGCATCGGCCATCGTCAGCTGGTGCAGGTCGTCCACCAGTTTGTTCAGGCGCAGCACCTCGGCGTGCAGCGATTGCAGCGCGTTGGCGTCGGCCTGGCGGATGCCGTCCAGCAGGGCTTCGATCTCGCCGCGTATCACCGTCAGCGGCGTGCGCAGTTCGTGCGAGACGTCGGCCAGCATCTTGCGGCGCTGACGCTCGCTCTCCTCCAGCGCTTCGGCCATGGCGTTGACGTGCAGCGCCAGTTCAGCCACTTCGTCACGCGACAGCAGCGGCGCACGGGCGCTTAGTTCTCCCAGGGCCAGGCGCGCGGTCACATCGCGCAGCGCGGCCACGGGGCGCAGCAGATGGCGGGCCAGCCAGATCGCGGCCAGGATGGCCAGGGCGATCAGCACGGCGGACATCAACAGTATCGATTGCAGCTGCTCGCGCAGGAAGACGGTGGCGCTGGCATCGGCGCCGCCGGTCTCGCGCAACGGCATGAGCCGCATGTGGCCAACCACCACGCCATCAACCTTGATGGCGCGTTCGGCGCCGACCTGGATGTCCGGAGGGCCGATCAGCTTGCGGCCCTGCGCGTCGGTGATGGATATGCGCTGCGCGAAGTCCATCGGATCGTTGCGGCGTGGCGGCGGTTCGGCTGGCCTATCGGCCGGTGGCTGGTCCGCTTCCGGCGGTGGCGGCTCGCGCCGCGGCCCGGGATGAGGGGGAGGCGGCCGGCGGCCCCGGTGCGGGCGGCGCGCATCGCCATCCGGTTCGAACACTTGGCTGCGCGGCGTGATCCGGTTCAGCAGCTCGCCGAGCGCGCGCGGTTGGCCGCGCAGCCAATCGAAATTGCCCTCGGTGCGATAGCGCTCCTCTAGCAGCTCGCGCAACTGGTCGAAGTCCTGCACCTGCAATTCGTTGAGGTAGGCGACAAAGCCGCGCTTGAGATTACTGCTGGCGACCCACGCCATCGTGCCCACGCACAGGATGACGATAGCGATCACCGCCAGCGCGATCTTGCGGGCGATGGTCAACCGCATGGCTGGCTCACTGGCTTCATGCCTCCATCATAACCGCCAAATGTGGAGAAAATATGAGGGACTGGCAAAAACGCGACACCTCCACCGGCCTTCATTTTTTCTACACATTTGCGCGGCAATCTCGCACCGTCATCACACAAGACGGAGACCACCATGTATCAACGCGCGCTTTACCTGGCACCGGCCATCGCCTCCGCCCTGCTGGCCGCTTGCGGCGGCAGCAGCCCGACAGCGGACAACACCAGCACCACCACCCAGCGCGTACTGCAAGGCGGCGCACAGGGCGCAGCCACCACGCTTGCCGCCGTCACCGTGCAGGCCGCGCCCGCAGCAGCAGCAGCAGCAGCGCCACCGCCGCCCATCGTACTGGAGCCTGTGCCTAACGACGAAGGCGCCTCGCTCACCTTCAGCAGCGCGGGTGCGGTGGACACGGCCAATCCCTTCTTCAAACCCTTCGGCAACGGCCGCTCCTGCGCCACCTGCCACCAGGCGGACAACGGCTGGAGCATAGGCCCGGACAAGCTGGCCGCCCGCTTCACCGCCAGCGGCGGCACCGATCCCGTGTTTCGCCTGGTGGACGGCGCCGTCTCGCCACTGGCCGCGACGGCCACGCTGGACCAGAAGCGCGTCGCCTACAGCATGCTGCTGACCAAAGGCCTGATACGCGTCGGCCTGCCCATGCCCGCCGGCGCCGAATTCTCACTGGTGAAAACCGAAGACCCCTACAACTACGCCAGCGCCAAGGAGCTCTCGCTGTTCCGCCGCCCCCTGCCGACCACCAATCTCAAATTCGCCAGCAGCGTGATGTGGGACAGCCGCGAAACCGCCAGCGACGCCGCCTCCACCCTGTGCCTGAAAGACGTGCGCCCCGCCCAGTGCTTCGCCAGCGTCGACGCCAGCTTGCTGCATCAGTCCAGCAGCGCGGTGCGCGGCCACGCCGAAGCCGCGCAAGACCTGACCGCCGCCGAGCAGCGCGCCATCGTCGATTTCGAGAAAACGCTGTTCACCACGCAGATCAGCTCCATCGACGCCGGCAGCCTGACCGACGCCGGCGCACTGGGCGGCCCGGCCAGGCTGGCGGCCAACGCCTTCTACTTCGGCATCAACGACGTCGAATCGGGCGACTACCAGACCGGCGCGCCCTTCAACCGCAACGCGATGGCGATGTTCGGCGCCTGGCGCAACCTGGACCGCCCGCTCCCGCCGCCAACACCGGTGCGCGGCCGCCCTGCTCCGCCGCCGCCCGCTCCCAGCGCCCAGAACCTGGCCCGCGCCGCGATCGCGCGCGGCGAGCAAATCTTCAACAACAAGCCGTTCAACATCAGCGGCGTGGCCGGTTTCAACGACGAGCTGCGGCGCCCCCTGCAGCGCGGCTCCTGCGCCAGCTGCCACGACACGCCCAACTCCGGAACGCACTCGGTGGTCCGCATGTTCAACACGGGCGTTTCGGCCGGGGCGCGCCGCACGCCGGACATGCCGCTCTACACGCTGCGCAACAACGCCAGCGGCGAGACGGTGACGATCACCGACCCAGGCGCTGCCATGCTGACGGGGAAATGGAAGGACATCGGGCGCGTCAAAGTACCTAGCCTGCGCGGCATCGAATCGCGCTCGCCCTACTTCCACGACGGCTCGGTGCACACGATAGAAGACATCGTCACCTTCTACGACAAGCGCTTCAACATCGGCTACACCGCGCAGGAAGCGGCCGACCTGGCGGCCTTCCTGAAGGTGCTGTAAGGCTTAAGGCGCCAGGCGCGCGAGCCGCACGCCCGTGAACTGCCAGCGGGCGCCGGCAGGGAAGAAATTGCGGTAGCTGGCGCGCGCGTGGCCGTCCGGCGTGGCGCAGGATGAGCCGCGCAGCACGTACTGGTTCATCATGAACTTGCCGTTGTACTCGCCCAGCGCACCGGGCGCGCTCTGGTAGCCGGGATAGGCCGCGTAGCTGCTGCTGGTCCACTGCCAGCAGTGGCCGAACATCTGCAGCAAGCCATCCTCGCCGGCGGCGCCGGCCGGATGCAGCGTGCCGGTTTCCACAACCGCTTGCGCGGCGGCGAACTCCCACTCCGCCTCGGTCGGCAGACGGGCGCCGGCCCAATGGGCATAAGCATCCGCTTCAAACAGCGACAAGTGCGTCACAGGCCGCGACAGGTCCAGCGCCTGCGTGCCGTGCAGCGTGAACTCCCGCCATTGCCCCTGCTCGTCCTGCAGCCAGTAGATAGGACAGCTCAGGTTCTGGCTGCGCACCCAATCCCAGCCCTCGGCCAGCCACAGCGCGGCGTTGAAATAGCCGCCCGCCGCGATGAACTCCAGGTACTCGCCGTTCGTCACCAGCCGCGACGCCAGTTCGAACGGCGCCACATACTGCTTATGGCGCGGCAGTTCGTTGTCGAAGCAGAAGCCGCTGCCTTGATGGCCGATGTCGGTCAACCCGCCCGCGAACGGCAGCCACGCCATCGGCGGCGCCGCCTTGGCGCGCGCCAGCGGCACGGCCATGTACTCGGGCAGCAGCGCGCTTTGCGCCAGCAGGTGCTTGACGTCGGTGAGCATTAGTTCCTGATGCTGCTGCTCGTGCTCCAGCCCCAGCGTAATGAGCATCGCCAGTTGCGCGCTCTGCTCCGCATCCAGGTCGCCGGCCAGCAGCCGGGCGATGCGGGCATCGACATCGGCGCGGTAGGCGCGCACCTGCGCCATCGCCGGCCGCGTCAAGAGGCCGCGCTGCGCGCGCGGGTGCTTCTCGCCGATGCCGTTGTAGTAGGAATTGAACAGCACCCGGAACGCCGGATGGAAAGGCGCAAAGCCATCCTCCATGCGCTCCAGGATGAAGGTCTCGAAGAACCAGGTCGTATGCGCCAGATGCCATTTGATCGGACTGGCGTCCGGCATCGACTGCGCGCCGCAATCCTCGTCGGTCAGCGGCTCGGCCAGCGCCAGCGAACGGCGGCGTACCTTGTCATAGCGGGTGGAGAGGTCTTGCTGCGGCGGGCGCATATCCATGGGCGTAGTCGGCTTTCAGGCAGGGATGGCCCTGGCGTGGATGACGGCAAACCAGTTCGACGGATCGGTCCATATCTGGGCCGTGGCGAAGCCGGCGCGCTCCAGCAGGGTGACAAAGGACTGCCGCGTGTACTTGTAGCTGTCCTCGGTGTGGAGTCGTTCGCCGCGCGCGAAATGGCGTTCGCCGCCATCCCAGCGCACGGTCAGCGCGGTGCGCGCTTCCAGATGCATTTCGATGCGGCTGTCCGCCTCGTTGAAGAAGGCCCGGTGCTGCCACTGGCCGACGTCGAAATCCGCGCCGGTCAGGTGGTTCAGGTGGCGCAGCATGTTCAGGTTGAAGGCCGCCGTCACGCCCAGCGCATCGTCGTAGGCGGCGTCCAGCACCGCGCTGTCCTTGATCAGGTCCACGCCGATCAGCAGGCCGCCGTCGGCGCCGGCGTTGGCGCGCAGGCCTTGCAGGAAGGCGACCGCCTGCTCAGGCGAGAAATTGCCGATCGAGGAGCCCGGATAGAAGAACACCCGGCGGTCGCTCCGTACGCTGTCCGGCAGCGCGAAGCCGTTGGAGAAGTCCAGCCCCAGCGCCGTCATCTCGATGGCCGGGAAGCGCTGCTGCAAACGGCTCACAGCCTCGGTGAGGAAGTCGCGTGAAATATCGACCGGCACATACTGCGCCGGTTGCAGCAGCGGGAACAGGCTGGCGGCCTTGGCGCAATTGCCCGCGCCCAGGTCCACCAGCGTGGTACCGGTGCCGATGGCTTGCGCCATGGCCGCCCCATGCTCTGCGAAGATGCCGGCCTCGGTGCGGGTCGGGTAATATTCGGGCAGCTCGCAAATGGCCTCGAACAGCTTGGAGCCCAGGCCGTCGTACAGGTATTTGGGGGAGGTATATGGCTTGGCGGCCAGCAGGCCGGCTGTGATCTCGGCGACTACCGCCGCGCTGCCGTGCGCGCGCTGCCGCAGCTGCGGCGCCGGCGTGTTGCCTGCGTCGGATGAAACAACACGGATCGCCGAGGAGCGGGACATCTGCATAGTTGCTCTGCCTTTAAAGGTGGTCATCCCAGCTGCGGATGACATTTTTGTTATGATAGCCGAATATTCATTCTGCAGTACCGGGCCGATAAAACCGTGCGGCCCTTCACATTAGTCGCTAAACCGGCACAAATCTTACAAAAAGGGCACTGACTATGAAACTCTTCGCCATGCGCGCACTCAAATCCCTGTTCGCCGCCGGCCTGATGCTGGCCGCTGCCCACTCCCAGGCCCAGTCCACCGAACACGTGTTCCGCGTTTCTGCCATTCCCGACGAAGCCCCGACCGAATTGCAGCGCAAGTTCAAGCCGCTGGGCGAATACCTGGAAAAGAAGATCGGCATGAAGGTCGAGTTCACCCCTGTCACCGATTACGCCGCTTCGGTCGAAGCGCTGATCAACAAGAAGGTCGACATGGTGTGGTTCGGCGGCTTCACCTTCGTGCAGGCCAAGGACCGCAGCAAGAACCAGATCACGCCGCTGGTGCAGCGCGCCGAAGACGAAAAGTTCAAGTCGGTCTTCATCACCACCAACAAGGACATCAACAAGCTGGAAGACCTGAAGGGCCGCACCCTGAGCTTCGGTTCGGAGTCGTCGACCTCGGGCCACCTGATGCCGCGCTCCTTCCTGCTGGCCGCGAAGATCAATCCGGACACCGACCTGAAACGCATCGCCTTCTCCGGCGCGCATGACGCCACCGTGGCCGCCGTCGCAGGCGGCAAGGTCGATGCCGGCGCGTTGAACATCTCGGTCTGGGAAAAACTGGTCGCCGAGAAGAAGGTCGATCCGGCCGTGGTCCGCGTGTTCTACACCACGCCAGGCTACTACGACTACAACTGGAGCGTGCGCACCGACATGAACGCGGACCTGAAGAAAAAACTGAGCGACGCCTTCCTGGCGCTGGATCCGAAGAACCCCCAGGACAAGGTCATCATGGACCTGCAGCGCGCCTCCAAGTTCATCCCGACCAAGGCTGAAAACTACACCGCGATCGAAGCCGCTGCACAGAACGCGGGCCTGCTGAAGAAGTAATCGATGCCCACTTACCACTTGCAGAACCTGACGGTGCGCCACCTCGGTGCATCGCAGGCGGCCGCACTGCATGCGATCTCGTTGACGATACAACAGGGCGAACAACTGGCCATCATCGGCCCGTCCGGCGCCGGCAAGACCACCTTGCTGGCGACGCTGGCCTGCGCCCACCAGCCGGCTGAAGGCCGCTTCCAGATCTTCGACACCGATCCGTGGACGCTGGGCCACGCGGAGCGTCACCGCCTGCGCGCGCAGCTGTTCCTGGCGCCGCAAACGCCGCCGCTGCCGCCGCGCCAGCGCGTGGTGACGGCGGTGCTGGCCGCGCGCCTGCCGCAATGGAGCTTGTGGCGCGCACTGGTTTCGCTGGTCAAGCCTGCCGACCCGGAAGCGGCGTGGCAGGCGCTGTCGCGCTTCAACCTGGGCGACAAGCTGTATTCCCGCGTCGACCGCCTGTCCGGCGGCGAACGCCAGCGCTGCGGCCTGGCGCGCCTGCTGCTGTCGCCGGCCAAGGCGCTGCTGGTGGACGAGCCGCTGTCCGCGCTCGATCCGGCCCTGTCCGAACTGACGCTGTCCACGCTGCGCGACGAGGCCAAGGCCCGCAACGCCACGCTGATCTGCAGCCTGCACCAGGTCGACCTGGCGCTGAGCCACTTCCCTCGCATCGTCGCCCTGCGCGACGGCCGCATCGAATTCGACCTGCCGCGCGGCCAGGTCACGCCGGAAATGATCGCAGCCTTGTACCAGGGCGAGCAACCCGGCGCCAGCGCGCCGCCGCCCGGCCACGATGCGATGGCGGTCAAGCTCGGCGTCGGCGCCTGCCTGTGATGGCGACGCCCGCAGCCCATCCCGACCCGGCCTGGCGCGGCCGCGTCGCCGCCACCGCCGTCTGCCTGCTGATCCTGTGGCCGACGCTGGTGGTCGCCGAATTCAAGCCGTGGATACTGTTCGACTGGCAGAGCCTCACCGCCACCGGCCGCTTCCTGGCCGATTTCCTCGTGCCGGCGCACGGCACCGAATTCCTCGCCATGCTGCTGGAGCAGACCTGGCTGACCATCGCCATCGCCACCTCCGGCCTGGCGCTGGCCCTGCTGGGCGCGATCCCGGCCACGCTGATCATCAACGGCCGGCTGTCGGTCTCGCGCCTGGGCACGGGCCGCATGCGGCCGCTGGCGCGCGTGGTGCGGCAGTCGGTGCGCTGGGCCCTGGTGCTGCTGCGCAGCGTGCCGGAGCTGGTGTGGGCGCTGCTGTTCGTGCGCATCATCGGCCTGGGGCCGACCGCCGGCGTGCTGGCCATCGCCCTCACCTACTGCGGCATGCTGGGCAAGGTCTACGCCGAGATCCTCGAATCGTCCGACGCCCACGCCAGCGACACGCTGCTGGCCAACGGCAGCGGGCGGCTGGCCGCGCTGCTGTACGGCGCGCTGCCGGAAGCGGCGTCGGAACTGATGTCCTACACCGTCTACCGCTGGGAGTGCGCGGTGCGCGGCTCGGTGGTGATGGGCTTTGTCGGTGCGGGCGGCCTCGGTCAGCGCATGGACGAATCGATGAAGATGCTGGCCGGCGCCGAAGTGTCGTCCATGCTGCTGGTGTTCGTGCTGCTGGTGGCGTTGGCCGACCAGTTCTCCAAGATCCTGCGGAGGCGCTTAGGATGATGCACAACATGCCGAAACCGCCGCGCCGAGACTGGACCGTGCTGGCCATGCTGGCGATGGTGGCCGTGCTGGTGGTGGCCAGCTTCGCCTCGCTGCCGCTGAAGTGGCGCGAGTTCTTCACGCTGGAGGCGGTGGGCAGCACGCTGGAGCTGCTGGCCGGCTTCGCGCCGCCCGACCTGTCCGCGCCCTTCCTGATCAAGACCGGCTGGGCCGCCGTCGAGACCATGGCCATGTCCGCGCTCGGCACGCTGCTGGCGGTGGCCGCCGGCCTGGCGTTCTCGCTGTCGGCGTCCGGCCGCTTCGGCCGCACGGCGCGCGCGCTGATGCGCGGCCTGCTCAACGTGCTGCGCTCGATCCCGGAACTGGTGTGGGCCTCCATCCTGCTGATCGCCTGCGGCCTGGGGCCGTTCGGCGGCACGCTGGCGCTGGCCGCGCACACCGCCGGTGTGCTGGGCCGCCTGTTCGCCGACTCGCTGGAGAACGCCGCGCCGCTGCCGGAGCAAAGCCTGCGCACCAACGGCGCCTCGGCATCCGCCGCCTTCTTCTACGCCACGCTGCCGCAAACGCTGCCGCAGATGCTGTCCTACACCCTGTACCGCTGGGAGAACAACATCCGCGCCGCCGCCATCCTCGGCGTGGTCGGCGCCGGTGGCCTGGGGCAGATGCTCAAATACCACCTGTCGCTGTTCCAGATGCAGCAAGCCGCCACCGTCATCATCGCCATGCTGCTGCTGGTGGCGCTGGTCGACGGCGTCAGCTTCGCGCTGCGCCGCGCCCTCACCCGCTAACCCGATAAATAGTCCCGGTAAAACCCCCATGCTCGAATTGCGCAACCTGTCCAAGTCCTATGCCAGCGGCCGTCCGGTGCTGTCCAACCTGTCCTGGAACTTCAAGGCCGGCGAATTCGTCTCCATCATGGGCGATTCCGGCGTCGGCAAGTCCACGCTGCTGAACCTGATCGCCGGCCTCGATACGCCGGACGCCGCACCGGGCGAGTCGCCCATCGTCGTCGACGGCGTGCCGATGTCCGGCCTGGACGACGACGCCGCCACCAGGCTGCGGCGCGCGCGCATGGGCTTCATCTTCCAGGCCTTCCACGTGCTGCCGCACCTGACATTGCTGCAAAACGTCGCCCTGCCGCTGCTGCTGAACGGCCTGCCGACCGAACGCGCGGCGGAAATGCTGGACGCCGTGGGCCTGGGCGGGCGCGGCGGCGACTTCCCGCACCAGCTGTCCGGCGGCGAAATGCAGCGGGTCGCCATCGCCCGCGCGCTGGTGCACCGCCCGGCCCTGGTGCTGGCCGACGAACCGACCGGCAACCTCGATCCCGATACCGCCCACAGCATCCTGACCTTGCTGCGCCGGGAAATCAAAGCCACCGGCGCATGCGCGATCATGGTCACGCATTCGCAGGCCGCGGCCGAAATGACAGACAAAGTCCTACAACTTTCAAAAACCGGCATACAAGAAACAACAATCGTCAACCCGTTTAAGCAATAAACAAGATAATTTTTTTATCAAACCCTCCCAATATTTTCTCGCCGTAGTATTATTGAAATCAACTTGCATGGTTATCAAGAATGTTGAGTTGCGTACCACATTCAGACCAGAAAAGTGTGGACGCTAGCCTTGCCGGGAAACGTAATTTCTTTCACGTTTTGAGCAAAGGAGGAGCAATCATGAACGTACGGCAAAAAAAGCTGGAACTGATCGAAGCCATGAATCGCGCTCGGGCACTGGAACCATCCAGTTTTGTTCCGAACAAGCTTCTTGATACTTTGATCGAAAAGATGAACCTGAAAAACGACGCGGAACTTTGCCGAGTTTTAGAGGTGCAGCCTCCCATTATCAGCAAGATCCGACATCGCAAGCTGGCTGTCGGGGCAACGATCTTGCTGCGTATGCATGAAAAGTCAGATATCAGCATACGGGAATTGAAGGATCTGTCGACCGCGTCTATGCATTGAGCAGCCCAACTGATCTTGCCATGCCAGGCGCCGGCATGCGGTATCCGGCGCCCTCCAAATGCACTAGCGTACAGCCCAAACCCCGCTGAACGCCGCATTATTCCTACTTAAAGCTTCATCATCAGTACGCAGGCAAGCCGTCATCCGGTTTTACCTCGCGCAGCGACAACATGGATTCCACCGAGGTGACACCCGGTAAAGTCCGCAGTACGTCACGCATGAAATCACCGTATTCATCCAGATCGGTCGCGACTATCTTCAGCAGGTAATCCGCTGTGCCGGAGATATTGTGGCAGGAGATCACGCGGTCGATGGCCAGCACTTCGCGCTCGAATCGATCGGCCAGCGTACGGTCGTGCACACTGAAACGGACCTGCGCGAACGCCAGCACGCCCAGGCCCATGGCCCGGCGCGACAGCGTGGCGCGATAGCCGGTGATGTAGCCGTCCTGCTCCAGCCGCTTCAGGCGCCGCGTGCAGGGGGTTTCGGACAGGCCCACCCGTTCCGCCAGTTTGGCGACGGGGATGCGGCCATCGCGGGTGAGCACCGCCAGGATGGCGCGATCAAGGTTGTCTAGTTCATTCATGACATGTCGTGTTAGTGGAATCCCCTCAATTTTAAGACTTTTACAGAGAAAATAGCCCAAAATCCCCTCAGAATTCTAGGGCATCATGACGGTTTTTTTAGAGGAGATCGTCATGGTGTCGCCGGATTTGCTGCTGGTGTTTATGGGAGCCCTGGCCGTGGTGTATGCGTTGCCGGGGCCGGACATGGCCCTGGTCCTGCAATCGAGCGGCCGCAAAGGGATGCGGCATGGCTTCGCCGTGGCTGCGGGCCTGGCGATGGCGCGTGCGCTGCACGTCACGCTGTCGGCCTGCGGCGCGGCCGCGCTGCTGCAGAGCGCACCGTGGCTGTTCACGGCGGTACGCCTGGCCGGCGCGGTGTACCTGGCGTGGTTGGCGCTGCAGATCTTCCGCGCGCCGTCCGGCGACACTCATGCAGGCGGCGAAACGGCCGCCGGCGATGGCAGCATCCGCGCCTCGGTCCTGCGCGGCCTGCTGGGGAATCTGCTCAATCCGAAAGCGCTGCTGTTCTGCTCCGTGCTGCTGCCGCAGTTCATCCGCCCTGCGGCGGGCGCCGTCTGGACGCAGATGCTGGAACTGGGCGTGATCCTGGTGCTGTTCGGCGTGGTCTACGACGTCATGCTGACGGTGGCGGCGAAGCGCCTGGGCAGCTATCTGAGCAAGCACCGCCGAGTGCGGAAGGCGCAGCGCTGGATTTTTTCCGGCGCCATGCTGGGCTTCGCGGTGCGGCTGTCAATCGAATAGCGCCTCAGCACTTCTCGTACTTCCAGTTGCGCGCCTTGCCTTCCGCGATCCACTCGACCGCCTGCTCGCGCCGGCGGGTGCGGGTGGCTTCGGTCTTGGCTTCGGCGATCCACTCGGCGTAGTCGCGCTTCTTGCTCGGGCTGAAGGCCTCGAAGTGCTGCTGCGCGGCCGGCACTTCCTTCAATGCCGCAAGCAGGTCGTCCGGGATCGCCAGCGGGCGCGGCTCGGCGGGCTTGGCGCGCGCGGGCACGGAGATGCCGTCGTCGTTCAGCTTCATCGCTTTCTTGATGTAGCCGGTCAAGACCTTTTTCGACGGCAGATCCTTCACCTTCTCGATGCGGCCGAACTGCCCCATCGCCTCGCGGTTGGCCTCATCGGCCATCAGCAGCTCGCCCTTCCAGAAACCCAGCGCGCAATGGGCCTTGAAGGCCGACATCCCGCACATCATGCCCTTGTACATAAAGTGCGGGAAGCTCCACTTCATGGTTTCTTCCACATCGGGGCAGGCCTCGTGCACGATGGCGCGCAGATGGTGGAGGATGGGCTGCGCGAATTCGGCGGACTTGGCGATGTAGGCGTCTACACGCGGATCGATGGTGGGCATGATGATGCTCGGCTGGTTGTTGTTTGTCTCAATATACCAAATACTCCGGTGCAATTTATGACAATCTCTCTGCAACGTTGCTTGTAACATTTTGTTGCGTCATAAACAAAAAGAATACAGCAGCCTGCACAGCTTGGCATACTCTGTTCTTCACATCCAGCCGACGAAGACCTCCGCCATGCTGAAACGATCGCTCCCCCTCGCCGCTTGCGGCGCTTTGCTGCTGTTGGGCGGCTGCGCCGCGCCGGGTGGCGGCACGTCCGCCGTCAAGCCGGAACAGCTCAGTGGTGCGCTGAACCGCGTCAGCTGGGGCGTCAACCTGACGACCTACCAGCAGGCCGAGAAGCTGGGCTACGACGCCTGGCTGGAACAGCAGCTGCATCCCACCCCGGCGCGGTTGCCGGCCGCCGCGCAGGCGCAGATCGACGCCATGACCATCACCCGCAAGCCGCTGATGCAGTTGAACCAGGATCTGGAACAGCAGCGCAAGGACGCCGACAAGATCGCCAACGACGACGAGAAGAAAGCCGCGCAGCAGGCCTACCAGCAGGAGTTGAACCGGATCGCCAAGGAAGCGGCCACGCGCTCGCTGCTGCGCGACCTGTACTCGCCCAACCAGCTGCAGGAGCAGATGACGTGGTTCTGGATGAACCACTTCAACGTCCACCAGGCCAAGAGCAATCTGCGGATACTCGTCGGCGACTACGAGGACACGGCCGTGCGGCCCCACGCGCTGGGCAAGTTCCGCGACCTGCTGTCAGCCACGCTGCGCCATCCAGCCATGATCCGCTACCTGGACAACGAACAGAACGCCGCCAACCGCATCAACGAGAACTACGCGCGCGAGCTGATGGAGCTGCACACGCTGGGCGTGGACGGCGGCTACAGCCAGCGCGACGTGCAGGAGCTGGCGCGCATCCTCACCGGCGTCGGCGTCAACCTCGGCACGGCGGCGCCGGGCGTGAAGAAGGAACTGCAAGCGCAGTATGTGCGGCAAGGGCTGTTCGAATTCAACCCGAACCGCCACGACTACGGCAACAAGGAATTCCTCGGCCAGACCGTCAAGGGGCGCGGCCTGGCGGAAGTGGACGAAGCGCTGGACCGCCTGAGCCGCCACCCGGCCACCGCCCGTTTCGTCAGCCGCAAGCTGGTGCTCTACTTCGTCGCCGACGAAGCGCCGCCGGCGCTGGTGGAGCGCATGTCGGCCACCTTCCTGTCCACCGACGGCGACATCGCCGCCGTGCTGCGCACCATGTTCACGTCGACCGAATTCGCGCAATCGCTCGGCCACAAATTCAAGGACCCGGCGCACTACGTGGTGTCGGCCGTGCGCCTGGCCTATGACGACAAGGTGATCCTCAACACCGGGCCGATGCTGTACTGGCTCACGCGCATGGCCGAACCGCTGTACGGCCGCCAGACGCCGGACGGCTACCAGCTCACGCAATCCGGCTGGGCCAGTCCGGGCCAGATGACCACGCGCTTCGAAATCGCCAAGGCCATCGGCTCCGGCAACGCGGGCCTGTTCAAGACCGACGGCCCGCAGGCGCAGGAGCGCGCGGCCTTCCCGCAACTGGCCAACGCGCTGTACTACCAGTCGCTGCAAAAGACCATCGCCCCCGCCACCCGCCAGGTGCTGGACCAGGCCACCTCGCCGCAGGAATGGAACACCTTCCTGCTGTCGTCGCCCGAACTGATGCACCGCTAGGAGCCCGCACATGAAACGCCGCACCCTGCTCAAATCCCTGTCCGCGCTGGCGCTGCCCGCCGTTGCCGGCAATCTGTGGGCCGCGCCGGCCAGCAAGACCCGGCTGCTGTTCGTCTTCATGCGCGGCGGTTACGACGCCACCAACCTGCTGGTGCCGATCTCCAGCCAGTACTACTACCAGGTGCGGCCCAACATCGCCGTGCCCAAGCCCAGCGCCGACCTCAATTCCGCGCTGCCCATCGACAGCGACTGGGGCCTGCACCCCGCCCTGCGCGACAGCATCTATCCGCTGTTCACGGCGGGCCAGGCGGCGTTCGTGCCGTTCGCCGGCACCGAGGATATCTCGCGCAGCCACTTCGAAACCCAGGACAGCATCGAGCTGGGACAGGCGCTGGACCGCACGCGCGACTATCGCTCCGGCTTCCTGAACCGGCTGGCGCAGACGCTCACCGCCGACAAGGCCAGCGCCATCTCCTTCACCGACCAGCTGCCGCTGGTCATGCAAGGCGGCGTGCAGTTGCCGAACATGGCGCTGCGCACCATCGCCAAGCCATCGGTCGACGCGCGCCAGGCCAGGCTGATCTCCGCCATGTACGACGGCAGCGCGTTGTCGCAACCGGTGCGCGACGGCTTCGCGGTGCGCGAGGACGTGATGAAGGAAATGATAGGCGAGATGGACGCGGCCAACCGCAACGCCATCACCGCCAAGGGCTTCGAGCTGGAAGCGCGCCGCATCGCCAAGCTGATGAAGGACAAATACAATATCGGCTTCGTCGACGTCGGCGGCTGGGACACCCACGTCGGCCAGGGCGGCGCCACCGGCTACCTGGCCGGGCGGCTGGACGAACTGGGTCGCGGCCTGGCCGGCTTCGCGCAGGAGATGGGGCCGGACTGGAAGGACACGGTGGTCATCGTCGTCAGTGAATTCGGCCGCACCTTCCGCGAGAACGGCAACCGTGGCACCGACCACGGACACGGCACCGTGTACTGGGTGCTGGGCGGCGGCGTCCAGGGCGGCAAGGTGCGCGGCGAGCAGATACGGCTGGAACAGGCCACGCTGTTCCAGAACCGCGACTACCCGGTGCTCAACGAATACCGCGCCATGTTCGGCGGCCTGCTGGCGCGCATGTACGGCCTCAATGCAGGACAGGTCGAACAGATTTTCGGCACCAAGGGGCGCGATATCGGGCTGGTATGACGGCCGCGCGCTCATGTAGAATGACCAGCTGATACGCCAGGCCGTGCAGGAACTGGGCGCCACGGTCGATGCCGCGCGCGCCGTCAACAGCGGCCGTTCGATGGTGTTCCGCCGCGTGGGCAGCAAGGTGGAATGGGACGGCCAGCGCTTCTCGCAATTGACCACGCCGGTGCTGGTCCCCTTCGGCATGGTGATGCTGCACGATCACCTGAAATCGCTGGAAGTCGCGATCGACAACAGCGGCAAGACCATGGAAACCAATTTCGCCAAGATGCTGGCGGGCCGCGCCGATGTCGCCGTCGGCACCGAGTACCATGGCCGCGAGCTGCTCGCCCTGCCGCAGTTCGCCGGCAAGATCGAGGAACTGCCGCAGCCCTTCACCGACGCGCCCTACTTCCTCGTCACCTCGCGCCGCTTCTACGAGGCCAATCCACAGCTGATGGAAAAGCTGTGGGACACCATAGGCCGCATCCGCCGCACGCCGGCCTACCAGGCCAGCCAGCGCAAGGCCTTCGACGAGATGGTCAAGCCTTAGCCGGCAGCAGGCGGCGCTGCATGCGCTCCAGCGTGCGCATGAACAGCGCCGGCTCGTCGGCGGCGCGCGCCAGCACCAGCGCGCCCTGTATGCCGCCGACGGCATCCTCGGCCAGCGCCTGCGCGGTGTCGGCGTCGCGGCCGGTGCGGACCAGCGCCGCAGCCAGCGCGCCCACCCATTCGGCAAAATAGCCCTGCACCTTGAGCGCGTAACGGTCGCGCTCATGGCCCAGCGCGAACACGCCGACCAGGCATACCTTGCGGCCCGACAGGAAGTAGCGGCCGACCGCGACGAACATCCGCTCTATCCCCTGCGCCGCATCGTCGGCGGTGCGCAGCGGCTGGAACACCTGATCGCGGAACCAGCCGTCGATCTCGGCCAGCACGGCGTCGGCCATCTCGTCTTTACCGCCGGGGAAAAAGTTATACATGCTGCCCTTGCCCAGCTTGGTGCCTTCGGAAATCCGGGCCAGGCTCGCGCCTTCGAAGCCGTAAGTCCGAAACACTTCCGCCAGCAGCGGGATCACGTCGCCGCGTTCAACCATCGTTCTTGCCATGTCTGCTTTCTAAAATCCGAAATCGCTCAACCCCGGATGATCGGCCGGACGCGGGCCGTTCACGTCCCAGTGGAACTTGCGGTCGGCCGCCGCGATCGGCGCTTCGTTGATGCTGGCCAGACGGTGCTGCATCAAGCCGTCTTCCGCAAATTCCCAGTTCTCGTTGCCATAGGCGCGATACCACTGGCCGGAGTCGTCATGGTATTCGTAGGCGAAGCGAACTGCAATGCGGTTGCCTTCAAATGCCCACAATTCCTTGATCAGGCGGTATTCCAGTTCGCGCGTCCATTTGCGGGTCAGCAGGCCGACGATGGCGGCGCGGCCGGTGACGAATTCGGCGCGGTTGCGCCAGCGGCAGTCCTCGGTGTAGGCCAGCGAGACCTTTTCCGGATTGCGGGTGTTCCAGCCGTCTTCGGCCAGGCGGACTTTCTGGATCGCGGTTTCGCGGGTGAACGGAGGGAGAGGTGGACGTGTCATTTGATTACCTTTTCAAGTTGATTGTACCGATCGGTACAATCAAAGTGTAATCCTCGCTTCGGGCGATTGCAAGCGGATTTTTATTTCTTCAGATCTGGCTGCGGCGCGGCCGCCTTGACGGCCGCCGCGTAACTGCGGCTGGCACGCAGCGGGCCGCCGCGCGTGAGGTGCAACAGGGCGTCACCATTGGCCAGCGCTTCGAATACGCGGATGCGGTCGACCGCGACGATCATGCTGCGGTGAATGCGCTGGAACTTGAGCGGATCGAGGCACGCGGCAAAGCGCGATACGGTGTCGCGCACCAGATGCTGTTGCGCGCCGACGTGCAGGGCCACGTAGTTGCCCTGTGCTTCGATCCAGTCCACCTCGGACAGCGGCAGGGAGATGACCTGGCCGCGCCGTTTAACCTGCACATGGGTCAGCGCCGGTGCGGCATCAAGGGCGGGCGCCGGGGCGGCTGGCCGGGCCGGCGGCGAGGTCGGAGACGCGCGCTGCAAGCCCACCTGGACCAGCGCGGCCAACGCGGCCAGCGCGAACATCAGCAGCGTGAAATTGCTCACCAACTGGCCCCAAATTTCGTCCCAGGACGGCAGCCAGCGCCTCGCGAAGACCCACGCCGCCAGCAGGCACGATGCCACCACCAGCGTCAGCGCCAGGCCGGCGGCGCCGGCCGCGTGGATCAGCAGATGGCGGCCGCGCCTTGGGCCGCGCAACGGGAAGCGTTCAACCAGCGCTTGCACCGCCGAGGTGACGGTCGTGCCCAGCAAGGCGGCCAGCAGGATGCGGATGACTTCATGGGACAGGCTCAAGGTCTGGCCGGCCTGGCTGGCGCGCAGGATATTGCCGGGTTCGAGCACCAGCAGGAAGGCCAGCCAATACAGCAGCACCCAGGCATGCGGACGCAGCCAGGCGGGCCAGCGCGTATATGCCGGAGCGGGATGAGCGGAAGTGGTCATGCGGACGATTCTAGCAGCGATCTGGGACGAACCGAGGACGAAATGTGACCAGCCGGTCTAGCCGAAACGGCGCCGGCCAATGACACTGGCCGCTGACCAATCGAGGAGGAACTGGCATGAGTAAGACGGTATGGAGGTGGTTGCTGACATTGCAGTTGGCTTGTGGCTGCGCGCAAGCAGCGCAGGCGACGCAGGTGATGACCACCGACGGCGCACTGGCGGGACAAGGGCAAGACGGCGTGGACGTCTATCGCGGCATTCCGTACGCGCTGCCGCCGTTGGGCGCGTGGCGCTGGCGCCCGCCGCAGCCGGCGCCGGCATGGCAGGGTGTGCGCGACGCCAGCAAGTTCGCCCCGGCCTGCATGCAGCAAGGCGTATCGATGCCGGGCGAGACGCCGCCAGAGGTCAGCGAGGACTGCCTCTACCTCAACGTGTGGGCGCCGCTGCACCGCGCCGGCCAACGCTTGCCTGTGATCGTCTGGATACATGGCGGCGGCTATGCCAACGGTTCTGCGTCCATGCCGCTGTATCACGGCGACCGCCTTGCCCGCAAAGGCGTGCTGGTGGTGACGATCGCCTACCGCCTCGGCGCGCTGGGATTCCTGGCCCACCCTGCCCTGAGCGCGGAATCGCCCCATCGTTCATCGGGCAACTACGGCTTGATGGACCAGATCGCGGCGTTGGAATGGGTGCAGCGTAACATCGCAGCCTTTGGCGGCGATCCGGGCCGCGTGACCATCGCCGGACAGTCGGCCGGCGCGATGGCCGTCAGCGCGCTGCTGTCGTCGCCGCGCGCGAAGGGCCTGTTCCAGCGCGCCATCGCGCAGAGCGGCGGCATCTTCGAACCGCTGCAACTGGCGCCGGGCTACCTGCTGGCCAACGCGGAACGCGACGGCGCCAGCTACATGGGCACGCTGGGCGCCACCACGTTGGAGGCGATGCGCAAGCTGCCGGCCGAGCGCCTGCTGGGCGGCGGCGCCGGCGCAGTCACCCACCCCGTGATCGAACCGGACGTGCTGCCATTGTCGCCGTACGAAGCCTATGCGCAGGGCCGCAATCACGACGTGCCTTTGCTGCTCGGTTCAAACAGCGAAGAAGCACGGGCGCTGGTCAACGTGACGACGGTGCGCGCCGACAGCTTTGAAGCCGACATCGCCGCCAGTGTCGGCGCCCTTCCGCCGGCGCTGCTGGCGGCGTACCCGCACGCCACCGACGCCCAGGCGCGCGAGGGCCGCCTCGCACTAGAGCGCGACCTGCGCTTCGGCTGGGACATGTGGGCCTGGGCGCGGCTGGCGCAGAAGGGCCGCAGCCCGGTGTACTACTACAGCTTCGACCATCGCCCACCGTTTCCGGCCGATTCGGTCTATGCCGCTTGGGGCGCCAGCCACTACGCCGAACTTTGGTATATGTTCGACCATCTGGACCAAGCCCCCTGGGCCTGGCGCGCCGCCGACCGCAAACTGGCGGCGGCGATGTCGAGCTACTGGGTCCACTTTGCCGCCACGGGCGATCCGAACGGCAGCGGCGTGCCGCATTGGCCGGCGTTTCGCGGCATCGACGGAAAAGTCCAGCGGCTGAGCGATCCGATCGACACAGGCCCGGTGCCCGCGCTCGATCGTTTGCAGGTGTTCGACGCCGTCTATTCCGGGCTGCGGGGCAAGGCGTTTTAAATTTTGTCGTGGGCCGGTCATAAATCAGCATTATCATAAGTTCAAGCAAATTTGATAATGGAGTAAGTCATGCGCGTCCCTACCCTGCTGGCCCTGCTGCTCAGCGCCGCAGCACTGATCCCGGCACACGCCGCCGACGCCTGGAAACTGGCCGGCGTCGACAACTTCTACATGCACACGCCGACGCCCAATTCCTTCACTGGCCTGTATCGCAGCCAGGGCATGGCCACCGACGGCAAGCAGTGGTTCTTCTCCTGGCAGTACGGGCTGGAACGCGCCGACAACAACTTCGATTCCGTGCAGCGCAATTCCGCGTTCACGCTGCCGGGCAATCTGTCGCCCGGCATCCCCGGCGCGCTGATGGCGCAAGGGCTCAACCACATCGGCGACATCGATTATCACAACGGCGTGATCTACGCCTCGCTCGACTCCACGGCCGGCTACACCAAGCCGCATGTGGCGCTGTTCAACGCCTCGGACCTGAGCTACACAGGCAAAGTCTATGAGCTGGGCGGCACGCCCGCCAATCCGAACAAGGACCTGGCCAGCTGGGTGGCCGTTGACGCCAAGCGCGGCGTCGGCTACGGCAAGGAGTGGCAGAACGGGAACACCATCAACGTCTACAACCTGGATGACTGGAGCTTCAGCCACACCATCACGCTGGACACGCCGCTGGCGCGCATCCAGGGCGCGAAAGTGGTGGGCGACTGGCTGTACATGGCGTCGGACAATGCGACGCAATCGATCTACCGCAGCAACCTGCTGAGCGGCGCGGTGGAGGAAGTAGTGCGCCTGCCCCAGCCTACGGGCGAACTGGAGATGGAAGGCATCGCCCTGCGCGCCAGCGCCGACGGCACGCTGGACATGTACGTGGAACAGGTGGTCGACCCGGACCGCAGCGGCCAGTCGCTAACTAATCCGAATCTGCACGTGGCGCTGTACCACTACCAGCTGGCGCCGGTGCCGGAACCGGCCACGTACGGGATGATGCTGGCCGGCTTGCTGGCCATGCAGGCAGCGCGCCGTCGTCGCCGCGGAAAATAAATTAAGTGAACAACTCCCGGCCCAGCTGCCGACCGCTCTCGGTCAGCAGTACGGTGCCGGTGACGCCGCCCTCCTCCAGTTCCAGCGCGACCCAGCCAGCATCGACCAGCATCGTCAGCTGACGCCGCAGCACCGACATCGGCCGCTCCGACTGCTTGCTCAGCTTCGCCAGCGTGCACGACTTGTCCGGCCACTCCGCGTTGATGCGCCACAGCGCCTCCAGCACGCCGATCAGCGCGGTCATGATTTCTTCATCCATTGCTTATCAGCTCCTACTTCACTTTACACGCGACGTGTAGCGACCGGCTGGCCCCGCCCCGTTGCCAACGCCATACAAGGACGGTCCGGCCGGATCAATGCACTACCCCTTGCCTTTAATGATACGTCGCTTGAGCTCATAACGCCGCCATGCCTCCCAGCCGCTGATAACCTGATTACCCGACACGTCGGGCTCACTCCAATTCGATAGCCAAGGTGCCTGCACTTCCAGCCCATTGACCCAGAATCTGACGATGTTCCTCAGCTTCCCCCAATTGCGAAATACGAAACATAACTCAGAGCTGGTAATGGGAACAAATTTGGAACTCGACTGACGCATCAAGATTTCGTCGAGCGACTTTTTTTGAGCCACGGTGGCCAAGTCGCCAAGGCCGTCAAGGACGAAGTGAACTTGTGCCCCCCTTGTGGTGAATATGGGATCCGTCGCCACCATCTCCAAGCCATACTTGCAAGCACGGCGGATGGCTTTGTTCCACAAAGCGGTATTCAAAGCGTCGCCGGGTTCGACCCCCATACCCCGATTATTATTACGGGCAAGTACTTCGTTTGTATCCGCAAAAACCGTCAAGGGGGAAAACCTGGAATTCATCAAGCCTCTCGTATGAGCATGCTTCATGGGTGCATGGGCATCATTCTTGGTCGCGAGATCCTCCATGCTACTCGCAATCGCATTGGCCACCGACGCCGCCGTGGGCGTCCCCTCCCAACGATTGTGATTGTTTATCCGACCAAAGGCAGTTCCAGTACCGATCCCAACCGCATTGTTGTAAACATCGGCATAGCGTGGCCCGGTGAACAACAGTGCCATGTAAACGCGATTGACTCGCCCATAATCTTCTCCCAAGCCATACAGCAAATCACCCCGGTCAACCATTTCTTCTTCAACCCCGTGACCAAATTTAACGCGTTCACCGGCATGCATGGGATGCAGAGGCGCGGGTGCTATATCGGTGATCAAGGGGTTGTATTCTTCGATCAAATATGCCAACCCTTTCTTATATTTTTCGATTTTAACCACAGGCATCAATTCCATCGCCCTTTTCACTTTGCCGGCGTGGGTCGCCCGGTCCCCGATCCGCGCGGCCGGGGTGTCGACTAAAAGGCGAAGCGCATCGACCGACGATGCCTGAAAATGGATACCGCCAGTCAAAGTCTTGAAGGTGTTAAAGTTAAATGGCATTGGAGCACAATCCTTCCGTCGTCGCATGATAACCCTGGAATATGGGCATTAAGCTCAAAATGGCAAAGGTTGGTCGCCTGGGAACGGTCGTCCTTGGTCGGTAACGGTCCCGGATGACTCTAACTTACCTGCCGATCGTTGTCAGGTGAAATCTGGATTACCGCCCGAAGTGCGATGCCCCCTCCAAGCTCAAAAACCTCATTCTGCACTATACTCCGCTCAACAAGAATCACTGGAATAAGTTATGCAGAAGACCAAACCCGAAGGACGCATCGAACCCTACCAACACGCAGCCGCAGGCTGGGGCGCTTTGAAACAGGTGGCGATTAATCTGGTGCGCGAAAAGGTCAGCGGCGGCAATTACAAGACGCTGCTCAAACAGAATCAACCGGACGGTTTCGACTGCCCCGGCTGCGCCTGGCCCGACCGCGAACACGCGTCCACCTTCGAATTTTGCGAGAACGGCGTCAAGGCGGTGGCGGCCGAAGCCACCAGCAAGCGCGTTCGCCCCGATTTCTTCGCCGCCCACACGGTGGCCGAGCTGCTGACGCAATCCGACTACGAACTCGAACAGCACGGCCGCCTGACCGACCCGATGGTCTACGACAGCGCCAGCGACAAATACCTGCCCATCGCCTGGGACGACGCCTTCGCGCTGATCGCCCGCCACCTGAAGGCCCTGCCCGACCCGAACCAGGCCACGTTCTACGTCTCCGGCCGCACCGGCAACGAGGCGGCCTTCCTGCTGCAGTTGTTCGTGCGCATGTACGGCACCAACAACTTCCCGGACTGCTCGAACATGTGCCACGAGCCGACCAGCCGCGGCCTGCCGGGCACCGTCGGCATCGGCAAGGGCACGGTGACACTGGAAGACTTCGAGCACGCCGACACGCTGCTGATCTTCGGCCAGAACCCGGCCACCAACCACCCGCGCATGCTGGGCGAGCTGCGCGACTGCGCCAAGCGCGGCGCCACCATCGTCTCCATCAATCCGCTGCGCGAGCGTGGCCTGGAACGCTTCACCAGCCCGTCGCACCCGATGGAGATGCTGACCAATTCCAGCACCAGCATCAGCAGCATGTTCGTGCAGCCGAAACTGAGCGGCGACTTCGCGCTGATCAAGGCCGTGGCCAAGCGCCTGGTCGAACGCGACGACGCCGCGCTGGCGGCTGGTGAAGCCAGCCTGCTGGACCGCGAATTCATCGCCACCCACACCACCGGCTACGAAGCCTTCGAGCAGGACTTGCGCGCCCAGGACTGGGACCAGCTGCTGGCCGAATCCGGCGTGCCGCGCGACCAGATCGAGGTGCTGGCCGAGGTCTACATCCGTGGCAAGAAAGTGATCTGCACCTGGGGCATGGGCCTGACCCAGCACAAGGGCGCGGTCGCGACGATACAGATGCTGTCCAACCTGATGATGATGCGCGGGAATATCGGCCGCCTCGGCGCCGGCCTGTGCCCGGTGCGCGGCCACTCCAACGTGCAGGGCGACCGCACCATGGGCATCGAGGAAAAGCCGGCCAAGGCCTTCCTCGACCGCATGCAGAAAGTGTTCGACTTCGAGCCTCCACGCGCGCACGGCTACGACACGGTCGAAAGCATCCAGGCCATGCTGGACGGGAAGATCAAAGTCTTCTTCGGCATGGGCGGCAACTTCGCGATGGCGACGCCGGACACGCCGCTGACCTTCGACGCCCTGCGCGCCTGCGACCTGACGGTGCAGGTGGCGACCAAGCTCAATCGCAGCCATCTGGTGCACGGCAAGGACGCGCTGATCCTGCCGACGCTGGGCCGCACCGAGATCGACCTGCAGCAAGGCGTGCCGCAGGGCGTGACGGTGGAAGACTCAATGAGCATGGTGCACCTGTCCTACGGCATGAACACGCCCGCCTCCGACAACCTGCTGTCCGAAACCGCGATCACGGCGCGCATGGCGCACGCCACGCTGGGCAGCGGCAAGGTAGACTGGCTGGCCTATGCCGCCGACTATGCCAGCATCCGCGATAGTATTGAAAAAGTATTCGACGATTTCCACGACTTCAACGCGCGCGTGGCCAAGCCGGGCGGCTTCCACTTGAGAGTAGCCTCGCGCGAGCGCGAATGGCGCACGGCCAGCGGCAAGGCGCAGTTCCTGCCGCGCGCCGTCGACACCGATACGCCTATCCACCGCGCCCGCGCCAAATACGGCGAGCGTTTGATGACGCTGATGACGGCCCGTTCGCACGACCAGTACAACACCACCATCTACGGCATGGACGACCGCTATCGCGGCGTGTTCGGCCTGCGGCGCGTGGTGTTCATCAACCGGGAAGACTTGCAGATGCTGGGCCTGCGCAACGGCCAGTGGGTGGACATGGTCAGCGTGTGGGACGACGATGTCGAGCGCCGCGCCGACCGTTTCCTGCTGGTGGAATACGACATCCCACGCGGCTGCCTGGGCTCCTACTTCCCGGAGACGAACGGCTTGATCCCGCTGCACAGCACCGCCGACGGCGCCGGCACGCCGACCTCGAAATCGATCCCGGTGCTGCTGCAGCTGTCGGCGGATCAGTCGTCGGCGGAATAGCTAGGTATATTCGACGCAGCCGTCCTGGCGGCAGAAGCTCACCAGCTTCACGCCCGCTTCGGCGGCGATGTCGATTGCCAGTGTACTGGGGGCGGAGATGGTCGCCAGCATCGGGATATTCATGCGCGCCACCTTGCGCACCAGCTCATAACTGGCGCGGCTGGACATGAAGACGAAGCCGCGCCGCATGTCCACGCCCTCGCGCGCCAGATGTCCGATCAACTTGTCGAGCGCATTATGGCGGCCGACGTCCTCGCACACGCGCAGCACCGCGCCATCCACCGCGCACCATGCGGCGGCATGCACGCCGCCGGTGGCACGCATCAGCTGCTGGTGTCCGCCCAGTTCCGCCGCAGCGCGGGCTATCGCCGGCGGCAGCGCAGCCTCATCGTGCAGCGCCGGCGCCTCGATCGGCGATGGCTGCAAATCGAGCAGCTCCAGGCTCTCGACGCCGCACACGCCGCAACCGCTGCGGCCCGCCATGGAACGGCGCTGCTGCTTGAGCTGCATGAAATCTTCCTGGGCGATAGTAAGGGCGACTTCGAAGCTGCGTGCATGCTCCCGCAGTTCGATATCGAAAACGTCGGAGGCCTTGCCGACCAAGCCTTCAGTCAGCGCGAAGCCGAGCGCGAATGCTTCCAGCTCGCGTGGCGTGACCATCATGACGGCATGCGAAATGCCATTGAAGACCAACGCCACCGGGCGTTCCTCGGCGACGTGGTCGGTGGTGCGGCTGGCGTCCGGCGACGCCCCGCCGCGACGGCGCAACACGGAACGCTCCTGCGATCCGCTTCCTTCCGTCTCTGTTTCAAACTTCATCGCAGCCCCGCTGAATAAGCACAACGGCTTATTCTACACGGGGCCGTGGCACTGCGTCAGGCGGCCAGCTGTTCGCCGGCCACGCCGTAATGGCGGGCGTAGCGGCCGTCCAGATTCGCCAGCGGCAGCAGAAGGAACAGGTCGGCGCTTTCGAAATCAGGATCCCATGCCGGTTCGCCGCAAATCCAGGCGCCCGAACGCATGTAGCCCTTCAACAGCGGCGGCACTTGCGGCTTCTGCGCGGCTTCCAGCTTCGAGAACGGGAACGGCAGGTGCGGGGTGACGCGGTATTCGGACGGCGCCAGGTGGGCGGCGGCCAGCGACTGGTAGACGGCGACGGCATTGTGGCCGCCATCGGCCAGGCTGATGCTGGCGCAGCCGACCAGGTAGTCGCAGTTTTCACGACGCATGTACTCGGCCAGGCCGGACCACAGCAGCATGATGACGCTGCCGCCACGGTAGTCTGGATGGATGCAGGCGCGGCCTGCTTCCACCATGCGGCCGCGCAGGTTGTTCAGGCGGCCCAGGTCGAATTCGCCCTCGGAGTAGACGCGGCCCAGTTTGCGGGCGCGCGTTGCGCTCAACAGGCGGTAGGTGCCGACCACCTTGAGCGTGCTCGTATCGCGCACGATCAGGTGATCGCAGTGCTCGTCGAATTCGTCGCTGTCCAGGCCATCCTCGCGGACCAGCGAACTCAATCCCATTGTTTCGATGAACACCTTGTAGCGCAGGCGCTGTACTTCGCGCAGCTCTTCCGGTGTGCTTGCCATACTGAGTACCAGCTTACCGGACGCTGCTCGGACGTCGGCTTGTATGATCGAAGTTTGCATGCTTCATCCTTTCTGTGGGAGACGAAGCAAGCGTAACGGTCGAATACTTCAGGAAAATGACAAGGTGGTGTCAGTTCCGTGACAATGGGCGAAGTGTTGTTTTTTAATTAGGCTTTCTTTGGGCGTCCGGTTTTCAGTTGCGGCAGGCCGGCCAACACATTTTGCAGCGTGGCAAGGTCGATCTGGCTGATCAGCGCGACGCCGATACGCAGCAGTTCGCTCTTCTTGATTTCGAAACCGGCCTTCAGGCAGGCTTTCTTGACCTGGCCCAGCACCGCGTATTCCTGCTCCGGCATGGTGAAGCTGTCGCGCACCAGCTTTTCCTTGCGTGCCTTGTCCTTGGCGGCGGCGTCCACTGGCGCCGGCTTGGCGGCTGCGGCCTTCGGCGCGGCCTTGACGGCGGCTTTAGGTGCAGGCTTGGCGGCGGCCTTCGGCGCGGCCTTAGGCGCGGCTTTAGGAGCTGCCTTGGGTGCGGCCTTCGCAGCAGCAGGTTTCGCTGCAGCCTTCGGCGCGGCCTTGGCGGCGACCGGCTTGGCGGCGGCCTTGGGCGCCGGTTTCGCAGCAGCTGGTTTGGCGGCGGCTTTCGGCGCGGCCGGCTTGACGGCAGCCTTGGCAACCGGCTTGGCGGCGGCTTTGGCGGCGGTTTTCACGACAGGTTTTTTCGGCAGCGCAGGGGCTTTGCCATTAACGAGGGCAGTAACAGGTTTATTCATAACAACTCCAATTTTAATTCAACAATATAAACAATATATATCATTTACGCTTTTCTTGCTTGTTCTAGCGCAAATGCAGCGCGACGCGGGCGAACAGCACGTCCGGATTAACCGGTTTGCGTAGGAAATCTACAGCCCCCAGGCTCAAGCCCATGGCCTCGTCCTCGGGTTGGCTTTTGGCGGTCAGGAACAGCACCGGTATGGCGCTGCTTTGCGGATCTTCCTTCAGGCGGCGGCAAGTCTCATAACCGTCCATGTCCGGCATCATGATGTCCAGCAGGATCAGGTCCACCTGTGCCCCCGCGACGATTTGCAGCGCCGTCGCGCCACTGGTCGCGACCTTGGTGTTGTACTTATCCTTCAACAAATTGGACAGCAGCGTGATATTGTCCGGCGTATCGTCGACGATCAGTATGGTCGGCCGTCCGTTCTTGATGTTCATGATCCCTCCTGTTCCTGTGCGACCGCCGCCAGCAGTTTTCCGGCGGCCTCGAATTCGTAATGCTCCATATGCGCGACAAGGCGGCTCATCGTCACCGGCGGCAGCAGCGTCGCCAGCGATGCGCGCACGCTGCCGAAATAATCGACGCTGTCGCCGCTGAACTCCGCCAGCAGCGCCCGCAGTTCGGCCAGCGCCTGGCGCGGCTCCACCACGCCGGCATCCTCACGCGGCGGCAGCGGCGGAATCGCCCGCATCGACAGGCCGAGCCAGCGCGACAGCACGCTGTAAAGGCGCTGCGGGTCCACCGGCTTGGCGATGTAGTCCTGCATGCCCTCCTCCAGGCACTGCGCCTGCACCCCGGCCAGCGCGTGCGACGTCACCGCGATTACCGGCAGTTCGTTGAAGCGGCTGTCCTGGCGCAGCAGGCGGATGGTCTCGTGGCCATCCATCACCGGCATGCCCAGGTCCATCAGCACCAGGTCATAGGTATCGGGGCCGGCGGCCTGCAGGCGGTCCAGCGCCTCGCGGCCGTTGCCCACCACGTCCACCGCGATGCCCTGAAGCTCCAGCAACTCCAGCGTCACGTCCTGGTTGTCCGGGCTGTCCTCGGCCAGCAGCACGCGCGCCGCGCGGCGCGGCGACGCATGCAGCGTCAGGTCGCCCACCGGCCCATGGTGCACGGCCGCCTGCACCGCCACGGCGGCCGCGTCGGACAGCGGCAGCTGCAGATCGAAATGGAAGGTCGAACCATGATCCGGCTCGCTCTCGACGTCGATGCGCCCGCCCATCAGCCGCACCAGCTGCTGCGAGATCGACAGCCCCAGGCCGGTGCCGCCGTAGTGGCGGGTGGTGGAGCCGTTGGCCTGGCTGAAGGCGCGGAACAGCTTGGCCTTCTGCTGCTGCGTCATGCCGATGCCGGTGTCGCGCACCGAGAAGCGCAGCGCCGCCATACCTTCCTGCGCGGCGGCCGGCAGCACTTCGCAGCGCAGTTCCAGCTCGCCCTCGGCCGTGAACTTGACGGCGTTGTTGACCAGGTTGATCAGCACCTGCCCAAGCCGCAGCGGGTCGCCCACCAGATGGCGCGGCACATCGGGCGCCACCGAAACCAGGTAGCGCAGCTGCTTGTCTGCGGCGCGCTGCGCGGTCACGCCGGAGACATTGGCCAGCACTTCCTCCAGCAGGAAGGGGATGGATTCCATGTCCAGCCGGCCCGCCTCGATCTTCGAGAAATCCAGCACGTCGTTGATGATGCCCAGCAGCGACAAGGCCGCACGGTGGATCTTGCTGATGTAGTCATGCTGCTTGGGCGTCATCTCGGTGCGCAGCGCCAGGTAGGCCATGCCGATCACGGCGCTCATCGGCGTGCGGATCTCGTGGCTCATATTGGCCAGGAATTCCGACTTGGCGATATTGGCCGCCTCCGCCATCACGTTGGCGTTGACCAGCTTTTGTTCGCGCTCGCGGCGGTCGCTGATGTCGCGGATGAAGGCGCAGAATTCGTAGCTGTCCTGCCCTTCCGACTTGACCTGGGTGATCGCCAGCTCGATCGGGAACTCCTCGCCGCCGCGGCGCAGCGCCACGACCTCGATGCGCGCGTCGAGCACAGCCCCGGCACCGCCGGCCATGTAGCGCTGCATGCCGCGCCGGTGATCGTAGCGGTAGCGCGGCGGGATGATGGTCTTGTCCAGCGCCAGCCCCAGCGCCTCGTCGCGGCTCCAGCCGAAGATGCGCTCGGCCTGGGTGTTCCAGCCGACGATGCGGCCCGCCAGGTCCATGCGCACCACGGCGTCGAGCGCGGTGTCGACGATGGTCTGCAGCTTGGCCTGGCTGTCGCCCAGCTGCTGCATGGAGCTGGTCAGCTCCCGGGTGCGGGTGGCGATGCGCAGCTCCAGGTCGCGGTTCAGCTCACGCAGCTCGTACTCGGCGTCGCGCAGGCGGGTCAGCGTGTCGCGGAAGCGCAGCACCGCGCCGGACAGGCGGCCCACCTGGTCCTCGCGGCCGATGCCGGACAGCTTGATGTCGGTCTCGCCGCGCGTCAGCTTTTCCAGGCTGCCCTGGATGTCGGCAAAGGGCCGCGCCGCGCGCCGCCCGACCACGAAGATCGACAGCACGATGCCCAGCGCCAGCAGCAGGTTGGCCGCCACCGTGTTGTAGATCTGGCGGCGCAGGTCCTGGTCGATCTGCTGGCGCGAGAAGGCCAGGTCGATGGAGCCGACCGGGTAGCTGCGCCGGGCGTCGCTGAAGCTGATGTCGCGGTGCACCTTGATCGCCGCCACCGGCTCGCGCAGCGGCGAGACGTAGCTGGCCAGCTCCGCGCCGTTGGGGCCCAGCACGCGCAGCACCAGCACCTCCGGCGTGGCGCCCGAGGCGTCGACCACGCTGGAGACGGCGGCGCTGTTGATGTCGAACAGCGGCCGCGCCAGCGCCTGCGACAGCACCGCCGTCAGCCGCTCGGCGCGTTCGCGCAGGCTCTGTTCGGCCTCGCTTTTCAGCGTCTGCATCACATAGGTGGTGTAGATCGCGGTGGACACGGCCACCGATATGAAGATGCCGAAACCCAGCCGCAGCAGGATGTTGCGGCGCCATGCGCTGCGCAGGCGGGCCAGCGGGCCGCCTGCGCTCAGGGCCGGCTCCTGCGCCGGCGCCTGCGGATCAATGACGGACTCCTTCGGCCGCTTCAAGCTTCTTGTAGGAGGCGCTGTTGCGGGCTTCCTCGATGGCCCGCCAGATGCGCTCCGCCAGTTGCGGCCGCGCCGCCAGCATGCCGTGCGAGAGTATCAGGAAGTACGGCTTTTCGATGATGGGGATGGGCAGCTCCTCCAGCTGCGGCCCCAGAGGACCATGCATCAAGCCGTGGGCGTCGCTGCCGCCGATCGCCGCCGCCGCCACGCGGCCGGCGATCAGCTTGCGCGCCAGTTCGTCGGCGCGCTGGCTGCCCTCGTCCACTTCCACGTTCTGCGCGCGCAGCACGTCGCCGACCGAGTAGCCCAGCTGGAAGCCGATGGCGCCGTCCAGGTTGCGGAAGCTCTTGCCGTCCCATTCCACCTTGCTGCCTTTTTTACGGACCACGACATAGCTGTCGATGTGCATGCGCTTGCTGGCATCGATCTGCTGCCCGCCGGGATATTCGCCCAGCTCGCGCCGGTCCGGCTTGTAGCTGACGGCGAAAGCGCCGTCGACCGCGTTGGCCTTCAACTCGGCCAGACAGCGCTTCCAGGGGATGGCTTGATAATCGAAGCGGATATCGAGGCGCTGCCCAACCATCTTCAGCAAGGCGAAATTGAGGCCGCCCTGCTTCTCGGTGCGCCATGGCAGCACGTCCTGCTGCTCGAAGCACAGGGAGACGGTCTCCTTGCCGGCGGCCGATGCCGATGCCAGCGACAGCGCCAGCAACACCAGGGCGCAGCTACGATGCATGGCGTCGTTCCTCATAAATCTCCCAACAGATTAGCCGATGGTGCGTATGCTGAAGTCTACCCCAACTTCATCCCACTGCTCCTGCTCCTTTTCCAGCCAGTAGGACAGGGTTGGATGGTCGCCTATCCATTCGCGGCGGATTTCCAGCTCGATGCGGTTCTTCATGCGCAGCTTGATCAGCGTGAAGTCGACATCCATGCGCGAGTGCATGAACAGCACCGCCAGCCGCAGCGCCACCACCGCCTTGGTGAAATCCGGCTCGGCCAGCGCATCGGCCACCTTGCGCAGATTGCCCTTGTGGGCGGCGATCAAACGGGCCATGGTCTTCTGCTCGCGCGCGGTGAAGCCCGGCAGGTCGGCGTTCTCGATCATATAGGCGGCGTGCTTGTGGTAGCCGGTGTGCGACACCACCATGCCCATCTCGTGCAGCAGCGCGCTCCAGTACAGGTGGCGCGCATACTGGTCGCCGGCCGGCTTGGTCTGCATGTACAGCGCCAGCGCGTCGTCGGCCACGCGGTTGGCGCGGCGCTCGTCGCAGTGGAACTTCTGCAAACAGGCCTGCACCGATTGCTCGCGGCGGTCACGCTTGGTCGAACGCAGGTGCAAGTCCCACATCACGCCCATGCGCAGGCCGGCCTCGATCGGCTGCACCACCGGGATATCGAGCTCGCGCACCAGGCCGATCAGGATGGCCAGGCCGCCGATGATGGTGCTGGCGCGGTCCGGGCGCAGGCCGGCCATTTCGATCTTGCTGACGTGGCCGAATTCGATGAAGCGCTGTTTGAGGGCGTTCAGCGTCTCGGCGTTGACTTCGCGGCCGATGCCGTTCTTGACGATGATGTCGGCGATGGTGCGGGCGGTGCCGGATGAACCGTAGCACTGCTTCCAGTACTGCGGATGGTAGGGCGGCGCGGCGTCCTCGAAATGGCTGCGCGCCGACAGGATGGCCGCCTCGAACGAAGGGCCGTCGACGCGGCCGCCGATGAAGAACGACAGGCTTTGCTTGACCGTGCCGACGCTGAACGATTCGACCCGCTCGATTTCCTGGCCGCGTCCCAGTATCAGCTCGGTGGAGCCGCCGCCGATGTCGATCACCAGCCGGCGCTCGCCGGCCAGCGCCAGCGCATTGGCCACGCCCATGTAGATCAGGCGCCCCTCCTCCTCGCCGGAGATGATTTCGATCGGATAGCCGATCGCCAGCTCGGCTTCGGGCAGGAAGGCGGCGGAATTGCGCGCCACGCGCATGGCCGACGTGGCCACCACGCGCACGCCGTCAAGCTTGTAGGCGGCCAGCACGGCGCGGAAGTTTTTCAGGCAGGCCAGCGCGGACTGCATGGCGGCCGGCGTCAGGTTGCCATTGTCGTCCAGGCCCGCGGCCAGGCGGATAGGCTCGCGCACGGATTTGAGGACGCGGATCCCCTCCCCGTCATGCTTGCCGATGTGGAGGCGAAAACTGTTGGAACCCAGATCTACTGCAGCGTACATATGTGGAAGCCTCTCTCGGCAAACGGCAACGAAGGCTCGCGGATGAATCAAACTAAACGATTTACATGATTATAATCACGATAAGCGCAGTTTGTTACCTGCTGATGACAGGGTGTGGCAAATCAGGCTTCCAGCGCCCCGGCGCCGGTCTGCGCCTCGGCCACGCGGTTGCGGCCGGCCTGCTTGGCCTCCTGCAGCGCCTCGTCGGCGCGCTTGAACAGGCTGACGGTGGTGTCGTCGGCGCGGATGGTGGTCACGCCCAGGCTGGCGGTCATGTTGATGACGGCTTTTTCCGCCTTCACCGGCAGCGCGGCGACGGCCAGGCGGATGCGCTCGGCCACCATGATGGCGTCTTCCAGCGAGGTGCGCGGCAGCTGGATGGCGAATTCGGCGCCGCCCAGGCGGCCCATCAAATCGCTGTCGCGCAGTTGTTTTTTGCAGACGTCGACCATGGCCTTGAGCACCTTGTCGCCCACCGGATGGCCGTAGTTGTCGTTGACGCGCTTGAAATGGTCGAGATTGAGGATGATCAGCGAGGTCGGCATGCCGGGCCGGCGCGCCAGCGCGATCCACGGCGTCAGCGTCTGGTAGAAGCCGCGCCGGTTCGGCACGTCGGTCAGCGCGTCCACCACTTCCAGGCGGTCCAGCTCGGCCTGTTGCTTTTCGCGGGTCAGCAGCAGATAGCCGAAGGCGCTGACCAGCATCATCAGGTACAGGGCGGCGATGCCGACGCCCTGTATCAGCGCCGGGCTGACCCAGCTCCAGCCGTCCGGCAGCAGCGCCGACAGCAGGCCGCGCGCCATCACGGCCAGCGCCAGCAGCAGCGACGACAGCACCAGGTAGCGCCGCAGCAGCGTGCCGGCGCTCCAGCCCCGGCCCAGCGCGGCGGCGCCGGCGATGAAGAAGAATCCGATCACCAGCGAGGCGATGGCGATGCGTTCGGCGGCCGGCATGTCCAGCAGCCAGGCACCGGTGAACACGCCGATGGCCGCGCCCAGCGCCGGCAGCAGGTAGCGCCGCCATACGCGGCGGCCGGCCTGCTCCCACAGGGCGGAGGCGTCCAGCGCGAAGCCGGTGAACAGCAAGGCGTTGGCGAGGGGGATGGTGAGGAAGTCCGGCAGCGTGCCGCGCAGGTACAGCAAGCCCCAGGCCACGGCCTGGAACTGCTTGGCCATGCCCCAGGTGGTGCTGGCGGCCGCCAGGCCGGCGCGGCGGCGCTCCTGCTCAAAAAAGAACAGCGCCGCGCACAGGCTCAGATTGCCCAGCGCAAGCGCCAGTACCAAAGTTTTTATATCCATGACCTGCCGCGGGTCAGACCTCGTGCTCGACGTTGGTGCTGCCGTCGCCCATCTTGCTGGCCCAGGCCTGGGAGAAGTAGGCTTTCTCGTCCTCGGAAGGCGCGTCGTGCCAGAACACGATCAGCGTACCCTTGTGGTCGTGCAGCTGGCTGACCTTTTCGATAAAGGACTGCTTGCCGGCCATGTCGGCCAGCGCCACCACGTAGCCGTAGACGCGGGTCAGCCGCTCCAGGCGGTCAGGCTCGGTGAAGCTGTTGGTGGCGGTAAGCGTAGGGTGGTCTAAAAACATCGTATCTGTCTCCATGAAGGCCGCCGGAGGGGCTGGCCGGTGCTATCGCCAATGTACCTACAATTTTTCCGTCTGTAAATGCAATGTGGCGCGCTGGCGGGCATGCTACTATAAATTGACCCTGTAAATCCACAATACCGCCAACTTGACCACGTCCTCCCCGCCCGATCGCCGCCCGCAAGTCCACACGCGCGGCGACAAACGCCTGCTGGAATTCCAGCCCGGCATGGTCCAGAGCGAGATGCGGCTGTCGCGGCCGGACGATCTGGTGCTCAGCTATGCGCGCGCGATGATGTGCTTCGTGCTGTTCCACCCCAGGCCCGAACACATCGTCATGGTCGGGCTGGGCGGCGGTTCGCTGGCCAAGTTCTGCTACCGCTACCTGCCGCACAGCCGCATCACCGTGCTGGAGCTGCGCGCCGACGTCATCGCGCTGCGCGAGCAGTTCGCCATTCCGCGCGACGACGCCCGCTTCCGCATCATCCAGGCCGACGCCACCGACTACATGGCCAGCCTGGCCGGCGCCGCCGACGTGATGCTGGTGGACGGCTTCGACGCCGAAGGCCTGCCGCCGGCGCTGGGCAGCGCCGCCTTCTATGCCGATTGCCGCCGCGCGCTGCGGCCGGGCGGCGTGATGGTGGCCAATATCTTCAGCTACGATCCGCAGTACGGCCCCATGCTGCGGCGCCTGCGCGAGACCTTCCAGGGCCGCATCTGCTGGTTCCGCGGCATCGCCGGCAACAACCGCATCCTGTTCGCGGTCAAGGGCGGCAAGCCGTCGCCGGCGCTGGCGATGCAGCAGCGGGTGGCGCGCAGCCATGGCCTCGGCTTCGCCATCCTCAACCGGCTGCTGGCGCACTGGATCGTGCTGCGCATGCGCTGGAACGGCCCGGCCTGACGCCCTCTATTTGACGGGCTTGCCGCGCACCGCCACCACTTCGATCTCCACCAGCGCCTTGGGCACCACCAGCGCCGCCACCTGCACCGTGGCGCGGGCCGGCTTGTTGGGCTGGGCCGCCGTGCCGAAGAACTCCTTGTAGGCTTCGTTCATGCCGGCGAAATCCAGCTTGCCGGCGGCGTCCGCCACCAGGTAGACCCGCATCTGCACCACGTCGCCCATACCCAGGCCCTGCTCGCGGAGCGTGGCCTCGAACTGCCTGAGCACGTCGGCGGTCTGCGCGCGGGTGTCGCCGTCGAAGGACTTGGCCAGCTTGCCCGATACGTACAGCGTGTCGCCGGCCCACACGGCGTTGGCGATGCCGCTGTCGGCGCTCTGGATATGCTGCACCCTGGTCTGGGCGGCGGCGGGCAAGGCCAGCGACAGGCTCAGGGCGGCGGCCAGCAGGCCTGGTATGCGGTTGATGGTCATCGTCATGGTCATCCTTTCAGGGAAAAAATCAGGCGCGCACCCGCGCCGCCAGCTGCCCGATGACATGGTGGGCGGACAGCACCGCCCCCTCCTGCCACGAGCTGAGGTAGCCCAGGTATTCGCCGGCGAAATACATCACGCCGTCCGGCTGCTGCAACAGCCGGTAGACGGTGTCGAACTGCTCCGGCTTCCATTCGGCCCACGAGCCCAGGCTGTGCGGCACTTTGGGCCAGGCGATGTTGACGCCGTCGCGCACCATGTTGCGGTAGCCGGGGTGGATGGCCTCGCCCGCCGCCAGCGCCTTCTCGATGCGCTCGGCCAGCGGGTACTGGCCCATGTCGTCGCCGGGAAAGGCGCCGAAGCAGTAGGAGCCCACCAGCACGCCGTCGGCCTGGCCTATGCCGTGCGAGGGATAGAGGATTTGCGTGACGTCGCGGCTGGTCCACGACAGGCCGCCGTAGATGCCCTCGTCCTGCTCCCAGAAGCGGCGCGGCGCATAGAATGCGGTCTTGGCCGAGCGCGCGTACTCCACCTCGGCGATGGCTTCCCGGTAGGCCGGCGCGAAATCGTTGGGAATGTCGCGCAGCACCGTCAACGGCAAGGTGCAGATCACATAGTCGCTGTCGATCACGCTGCGGGCGCCGCCGTGATGGCAGACCACGCGCGCGCCGTTGGCCGTCTTGCGGATCTCGTCGACCAGCGTGTCGTAGCGGATCGCGTGGCCCAGCCGCCGGGCGAAGGCCGCCGGGAAGCGGTCCATGCCGCCCACCGGCTGCAACATCGTGCCGGCCTGGTCGAAGTCCTCGCCGAAGGCCGCCTTGAATTGCCAGAAGTCGGCGCGCAGCAGCTCGGACAGCGGCAGCGGCGCGCGCACCGTGCCGTGCGGCAGGCCGGGCGCCGGCGTCGCGCTGTAGCCGCTGCGCGCCGTGCCGGTGTAGCGGCCGTCGCGCTGCAAATCGCCGAAAGTGGCGATGGCGGCCAGCAGCCGTTCGCGGTCCTCCCCGCTCAGCTCCTGGTCCAGCCGGCCGGTGGCGACTGCCTTGCCCAGCAGCTCGCCGAAATATCCGTGGCTGTCGCCCAGCACCTGCCTGGCCTGCACCGGCTTGCCGCCGAAGGCCTGGTCGTCCTGCAGCCAGGCGGCGCGGTTATCGTTCATCATGATTTCCAGCGGCACGCCGAACTCGCGGCAATAGCCCAGTACCGCGCGGTGGTGGTGCGAGATGCGGGCCGGCCCCGGATTGAGGTAGAGATGCGCCGCCTTGGGCCAGCGCGCCTGCTGCACGCCGTCCGCCTGTTCGAAACGGTCGCCGCCGCGTATGGTCCAGCTGCGGCCGCCGGGGCGGTGGCGCGCTTCCAGCACGGTGCAGGCGAAGCCGGCCTTGCCGAGCTCGTAGGCCGCCGTCATGCCGGCCACGCCGGCGCCGAGGATGGTGACGCGCTTGCCCTTGCCCAATCCGCCGGGCAGCACCGGCGGCCCGCGGTAGGCGCGGTCCTCGCCCCAGGCCAGGCTGGCGCCGCCCAGCGCGTCGAGCGCGGCAAACGCTGCGGCGGCGCCGCCGGTACGCGCTATGCGCGCCAGGAAACTGCGACGGGTAATACCATGGGCCTGCTTCATGAGGAATGCTCCTGCGGCGCCGGGGACATGGCAATATAACATCAATCCGGCCGGCAAAGACGGTACGGGCGTGGTTTGTATAAGACAAACGCCGCCACCGTCCCCGCCCAAATTACTGTTGCAAAGGCATGACTTATGACACACTAGCATCGTCCGCCAGCCCGCCGTCCCACTAGAAAGCGCCGCATGCCGCCGTCCTTCAAGTCCCCCTCGATCTCGCTGGCCGCGACGCTGACCTTGATCACGGGCCTGGCCGTCACCGGCATGTTGTTCGTCGCGGTCAGCGCGCTGGAGTATGGCAAGCTGGAACTGAGCTTCCAGCAGCGCGCGCAGGTGCGCGCGGCCGCCATCCGCCGCGGCCTGGACGACACGCTCGAACTCGTCACCATCATCAACGACCTGTTCAAGTCGGTGGGGCCGGTCAGCCGCGAGCAGTTCGGCGACTTCACGCGGCCGCTGCTGGCGCGCTATCCCTTTGTGCAGGCCTTCAACTACCACCGCGTGCTCGACGACGAGGGCGCGCGGCGCCATGAGGCCGAACTGCGCGGCCGCTACCCCGGCTACCGCATCCACGACGGCGGCAACCTGCCGCTGACGGCGCGGCCGCTGCACGCGGTGGTCGACTATCTGGAACCGATGCAGGGCAACGAGGCCGCGTTCGGGCTGGACGTGATGTCGCTGGGGCCGATGTCCAACACCGTGCGGCAGGCGGTGGCGGCCGGCCAGACCATGGCCACGCCGCTGCTGCGGCTGGCGCAGGAACGCGGCAACCAGAAAGGCTTCGTGCTGCTGATGCCGGTTTACCGCGCGGGCGCGCAGACGGTCACGGCGGAGCAGCGGCGCGCGGCCTGGATAGGCAACACCGGCGCCGTCATCCGCTCGACCGACCTGATCCACAAAATCCTGTACGCCGCCGAGCTGCTGGACGATACCTCGCTGGTGGTGCAAGTGTATGTCGGCGACGACGTGCGGCCGGACAACCTGATCTACCGCCACGGCCAGCCGGTGGAGCAGGAGGCGGCCGCCAAGCCGCTGCAGCGCTGGCTGGCCTTCGACTACCACGACGTCTACACCCGCACCTTCAACGCCGCCGGCAAGGCCTGGCACGTGCAGGTGACGCCGCTGCCACGGCCCTTCCTGTCCAGCCACCTGGGTTCGCTGTCGACGCTGACCGGCGGCCTGCTGTTCTCGCTGCTGACGGCGGCCTTCGTCAACTCGCTGGCGCGGCGCTCGGTGCGGGTGCAGCGCCTGGTCGACGAGCGCACCCGCGATCTGCAGCTGAGCAACCAGCGCCTGAACGAGGACGTGGCGGTCCGCCAGCGCACCGAGCAAGCGCTGCAGGAAAGCGAGCTGCGCTTCCGCCGCCTGCTGGCGCTGTCGTCCGACTGGTACTGGGAGCAGGACCACGAGTTCCGCTTCACCAGCATCACCGGCGGCTTCTTCGACAAGGGCAAGCAGGACCCGGCCGGCTTCATCGGCAAGACGCGCTGGGAGCAGCATCCGGAAATGGCGCAGGCGCGCTGGGGCCAGGACCACATCGCGCTGCTGGAGGCCCACCTGCCCTTCCTCAACTTCGAATACGCGCTGCCCGGCACCGACGGCCAGCTGCACTGGTTCAGCATCAGCGGCGAGCCGCTGTTCGACCAGGACGGCGGCTTCAAGGGCTATCGCGGCACCGGCACCGACATTACCGAGCGCAAGCTGTCCGAGCAGCGCATCCACCACATCGCCCACCACGACGTGCTGACCGGCCTGCCCAACCGCGTGCTGCTGCAGGACCGGCTGACCCAGGCGACCGCCTTCGCCAACCGCAGCGGCATTCCGCTGTGGGTCATGCTGATCGACCTCGACCGCTTCAAGTTCGTCAACGACAGCCTGGGGCACAAGGCCGGCGACCTGCTGCTCAAGACGGTGGCCCAGCGCCTGCAGGACAGCGTGCGCGAGAGCGACACCGTGGCGCGGCTGTCCGGCGACGAGTTCGTCGCCATCCTGACCGAGTACCCGGACGAGGCGCTGTCGCTGGACGTCACGCAGCGCATCATGCGGGCGGTGGCGCAGCCGGTGCTATTGGAGGGCAAGGAATTCTTCGTCACCTGCTCGATCGGCGTCGCCGTCTACGAGCCGGACGGCTCGCCGGCGCAGCGGCTGATCGAGCATGCCGACATCGCCATGTACCGCGCCAAGAAGCTCGGCCGCAACAACACCCAGTTCTACCAGCCGGCCATGAACGAGGAGGCGCTGGAGCGGGTGCGCATCGAGACGGCGCTGCGCAGCGCGCTGGAGCGCGACGAGTTCATCCTGCACTACCAGCCGCAGGTGGACATGCGCAGCGGCCGCATCGTCGGCATGGAGGCGCTGATACGCTGGCGGCACCCCGAGCTGGGCATGGTGGCGCCGTACCGCTTCATCGGCCTGGCCGAGGAGACCGGGCTGATCGTGCCGATCGGCGCCTGGGTGCTGCGCACCGCCTGCGCGCAGGCCAAGGCCTGGCAGGATGCGGGCCATGGCCCGCTGCGGATCGCGGTCAACCTGTCGCCGCGCCAGTTCGGCGAGCCCAAGCTGCTGGCGTCCATCGCCGAAGTGCTGGAGCAGACCGGCCTGCCGCCGTCCTGCCTGGACATCGAGCTGACCGAGGGCCTGTTCATGAACGACGTGGCGCTGGCGGTGGAGCTGCTGCACAAGCTCAAGGCGCTGGGGCTGGCGTTGTCGATCGACGATTTCGGCACCGGCTATTCGAGCTTCTCGTATCTGCGCAAGTTCCCGATCGACGTGCTGAAGATAGACCGCTCCTTCGTCAGCGACATCGGCGCGGATGACGAGGCGGCCATCGTGGTGTCGATCATCGCGCTGGCGCACAACCTCAAGCTGCGCGTGATCGCCGAGGGCGTGGAGACCGCGGCCCAGCTGGAATACCTGCGGCTGCACGGCTGCGATGAAATCCAGGGCTATTACTTCAGCCAGCCGGTGCCGGGGGATGTTTTCGAACAGATGCTGGCCGAGGGCAGGCACCTGGCCAACCCGGCGGCCATCACTGCCTGAGGGCTGAGGACGCGCTTGCGCGCTATTCGTCGTGCAAGTCGATTTCAGCCCGCTCGTGCTCGCTTTTGCCCAGCCAGCGCTTGTGCAGCATGCGCTCCAGCGGGTGGCCGAGCAGGAACAGCAGCATCACCAGGATCAAGCCGATGCCGGCGACACGCCACGCGCCCATGCCGCACACAATGCCTATGCCCGCCGTCACCCAGATCGAGGCGGCCGTGGTCAGGCCCTTGATCTTGGACGACTGCGCATGGAAGACTATCACCCCGGCCCCAAGGAAACCGATGCCGGTGATGACGCCCTGCACCGCGCGGCTCAGGGCGTCGCGGCCGTACTCGCTGTCCATCGAGGCGAACTCCATGCTGGCCATCGTCACCAGCGCGGCGCCGAGCGCGACCAGGCCCAGCGTCTTCATGCCGGTCGGCTTGCCGCGCAGATTGCGCTCCAGGCCGATGATGCAGCCGAACAGCAGCGCAATGGCCAGGCGCGCCGTGATATCCCAATAGTCCAGCATCGGATGCTGCATCAGCTACGGCGCCGCTTCTTGGGCTCCAGCATGGTGCCGGTGCAGCCCGGCGCGCCGCAGTGGCAGGCGAAGGAGCGCTTGATGGCCGGCGTGTGGCGGCCTTCGTAGATCAGCGGATAGGAATAGCTGAGCTCTTCGCCGCAGCGGATGTCGTGCAGCGCGTAGATGTAGATGCGGCCCTCGTCCTCGATGGCCTGGCAGTTCGGCTCGCACGAGTGGTTGATGAAGCGCGCCTCGTTGCCGCCATCGCCGCCGTCGACGACGTTGCCGTTGGCCAGGCTGAAGAAGAAGGTATGGTTGTGCGGCATGTTCTGCGCGGCGGCGCGCTCCAGCGCCTCCGACCACGGGATCTCGCGCCCCGTGTATTCGATCACGCATTCGCTGACCGCGATGTCGCGGTTGGCGAACACGCCGCGTCCATGCACCGGCGACGTCCGGACGACGTAAGCCAGTTGGTCGGACAATACTGCGGAACTTTCCAGGACGTTTTCAGTGAGCATAAAGACAGTTAAGGTTAAATGGCATCGCCGCCGGGCGGCTTGAACAGGTCTTCCAGGTCGGCGCGGCTGGTGGGTTTGCGCACCACGTCGCGCCGTCCGGTGAATTCATCCTCGATATTATCGCGGTAGTAGCTCCACGCGGCGCCCGATGTGGACAGCTTGCGCCACACCTCGTTGCCCACGCCGGAGTAATCGATGGCGCTGCCGTCGTCGAACTCCACCCGCAGCATGCGGTCGCGCGCATCGTACCCGATGGCGCGCAGCTTGCCGGCATTGATGCGTTTCATTTCCATACAGCCTCCTCAGGCTTTGCGCGCTCCATGCACCATTTGACGGGCCTGCTTGCGCAGCAGGGCCTGGTCCCAGCGATGTTTCTGTTCGGTGGTTTCCGGCACCAGCGCCGGCACCTCGACCGGCTTGCGGCTCTCGTCCACCGCCACCATCGTAAAGTAGCAGCTATTGGCGTGCCGCACCAGACGCTGCTGGATATTTTCCGTCACCACGCGGATGCCCACCTCCATCGAGGTGCGGCCGGTGTAGTTGATCGAGGCCAGGAAAGTGACCAGCTCGCCCACGTGTATCGGCTGCAGGAACATCACCTGGTCCACCGACAGCGTCACCACATAACTGCCCGAATAGCGGCTGGCGCAAGCGTAGGCCACGCTGTCCAGGTACTTGAGGATGGTGCCGCCGTGGACGTTGCCCGAAAAATTGGCCATGTCCGGCGTCATCAGCACGGTCATGCTCAGTTCATGGGCGGTCCAGCTCATCGGTTTTTCCATTGCATACTCCGTAGTTGTTTTCTCCATGCTATCCGCTCATGACGTCATGCGCAAATAGTTATCAAAAACAACTAAGTTTATCGTATGCTTTGCGCTTCACGCACAAAGGAGCACTCATGAAATGGAAAGTCCTGGCCGCCAGCGTCATGCTCGGCATGGCCGCCACCGCCCACGCCGTCACGGCTGACGAGGTCCACACCTTCACGCTGGCCAACGGCATGAAGTTCATCGTGCTGGAGTCGCACACCATCCCCAACGCCAATATGTACACGTTCTGGAAGGTCGGCTCGCGCAACGAGGCGCCCGGCATCACCGGCCTGTCGCACTTCTTCGAGCACATGATGTTCAACGGCTCGAAAAACTTCGGCCCGAAAATGTTCGACCGCACCATGGAAGCCAAGGGCGGCTCCAACAACGCCTACACCAGCAACGACCTGACCGTGTACCAGGACTGGTTCCCGGCCTCGTCGCTGGAGACCATCTTCACGCTGGAAAGCGACCGCATCGCCCACCTGTCGATCGACCCGAAAATGGTCGCCAGCGAGCGCGGCGTGGTGCTGTCCGAGCGCAGCACCGGCCTGGAGAACTCCAACATCCGCGCGCTGCACGAGGAAATCAACGGCGTCGCCTTCCAGGCCCACCCGTATTCGTGGCCGGTGATCGGCCACGAGTCCGACATCAAGGCCTGGACCCAGGACGACCTGCAGCGCTACTTCACCACCTACTACGCGCCGAACAACGCGGTGTCGGTGATCGTCGGCGACGTCAAGACCGACGAGGTGAAGAAGCTGGCCACCAAATACTTCGGCGGCATTCCGAAGCGCGCGCTGCCGCCGGCCGTGCGCACCGTCGAGCCTGAGCAGAAAGGCGAACGCCGCGTGTTCGTCGCCAAGGAATCGGCCACCTCGGCCAACCTGGTGGTGGCCTACAAGATCCCGGCCGCCAACAGCGCCGACTACTACGCGCTGGAAGTGCTGCAAAGCATACTGGGCGACGGCAAGACTTCGCGCCTGTACAAGGCGCTGGTCGAGCAGCAGCTGGCCACCCAGGTCAGCGCCAGCAGCATGGACGGCTTCGACCCCGGCCTGCTCTACCTGTCGGCCGTGGCCACCGCCAAGACGGCGCCGGCCCAGCTGGAACAAGCGCTGCTGGCCGAGGTGGATCGCCTGCTCAAGGACGGCGTATCGGCCGACGAGCTGCAAAAGGTCAAGAACCAGAAGCTGCTGAACCTGTACCGCGAACAGGAAACCATCAACGGCAAGGCCCAGCAGCTGGGCAACTACGAGGTGTTCTTCGGCGACTACAAGAAAATGTTCGACGCCCCGGCCGCCTACGAAAAACTGACGCCGGCCGATATCCAGGCCGTCGCCGCCAAATACCTGAAAAAATCGCAGCGCACCGTCGGCGTGCTGGCTGCGAAGGAGGATTGATTACATGAGCACCAAAGTAACTGTGATGGCCGCCGCCGTGCTGGCGACCATGGCCGCCGCGCCGCTGGCCGGCGCCGCCGATTTCCGCCTGCCGGCCTTCGACACCGTCACCCTGCCCAACGGCCTGACCGTCTACCTGATGGAGCGCCATGAAGTGCCGCTGATCTCGGTGCGCGCCGTGGTCAAGGCCGGCGCCGTCAACGACGCCAAGCAGCCCGGCCTGTCCAACCTGACCGGCGACGCCCTGCTGCTGGGCAGCAAAGCCCACAACAAGACCGCCATTGACCAGGCCTTCGACTTCCGCGGCGCCCGCCTGGCCGGCGGCGCCGGCACCGAGGCCAGCACTGTGCAAGCCAACTTCGCCCGCGCCGACAGCGCCACGCTGCTGCCGCTGTTCGCCGAGATCATCCAGCAGCCGAGTTTCGACGAAGCCGAGCTGGTCAAGCTGCGCGACCGCAAGGTCAACGGCCTGAAGCAGGCCAAGGAAGCGCCGCGCAATGTGGTCGGCAACTACTACAAGGCCATGCTGTTCGGCACCTCGCCGTATGCGATCCCGGCCAGCGGCACGGTCAGCAGCGTCAGCGCGCTCAAGCAGAGCGACGTGCAGGGTTACTACCAGCACTACTATCGTCCGGACAATGCGGCCATCATCGTGGTCGGCGACTTCCAGGCGGCCGAGATGCGCAAGCAGATCGAATCGCTGTTCGGCGCGTGGAAAGCCAGCGGCCCGGCGCTGCCGCAGCAGGACAACGGCAAGGTGCAGGCCGACAAGGCGCGCGTGTGGCTGGTCAACAAGCCGGACGCGATCGAAACCACCTTCCTGATCGGCGGCGTGGGCATCGCCCGCAACGATCCGGACTACGTGCCGCTGCAAGTGCTCAACACCATCGTCGGCGGCCGCTTCACGTCGTGGCTGAACGACGAGCTGCGCGTCAACTCGGGCCTGACCTACGGTGCGCGCAGCGAGTTCGCGACGCTGTCGCAGACCGGCACCTTCGCCATCTCCAGCTTCACCGCGCTGCCTAAGACCGAAGCGGCGCTGGCGCTGGCGCACAAGACCTACCAGCGTCTGTGGGACAAGGGCATCGACAAGGCCACGCTGGAATCGGCCAAGGCCTACGTCAAGGGCCAGTTCCCGCCGCGCTACGAGACCAGCGAGCAGCTGGCTGGCTTGCTGGGCGATATGTACGCGTCCAAGGTGGGCCGCGAGCAGATCGACAACTTCATGAAGGATGTGGACAGCCTGACGCCGGAACGCGCCAAGGCGCTGGTGGACAAGCACTTCCCACGCACCAAGCTGCAAACCGTGCTGGTGGGGAAAGCCGATGCCATTCGTGATATCGCCAAGACCTATGGCGAAGTGACCGAGCTGCAAATCAGTGCGGACGGCTTCCAGCCGCAGTAATCCGCTAGGTGCCGTGTTGGGCTGACGGGAGGCCCGGCGGTGTATGCGGCGTTGAACTCAAAGGGTTGGCCTTGTGCCAGCCCTTTGTTTTTGCGTGGATAAGCTGACGTGACAATCCGAGATTTTTTCATGGACGCGCACGGTGGCCCTTTCTGCGGGTAAAGACAAGAGCGTCATCGCCACCTGCGTGATCGCGCGCGAGATCGACGCGCCGGACGGCGTCAAGCCCATCGAATGGCGTTTGCTGACCAACCGCGAGACCGCCACGCCCGAGGCGGTCGTCGAGCTGATCGACTGGTATCGCGCGCGCTGGGAAGTCGAAATGTTGTTCGACGTGCTCAAGAACGCCTGCCGCGTCGAGGCGCTGCAACTGGGCTCGATCACGCAGCTTGAACGGGCCTTGGCGCTGTTTCGCAAAAAGACGCCACCGGCCAAGCCGTGCCTGAACGACGTCCTGCGCCAGATCGCCTGCCTCGGCGGCTTCCTCGCCCGAAAGAGCGATGGCGAGCCCGGCGTCAAGACGATCTGGCTCGGATCGAAGGATGTTTACGTGGCGGCGGAAACGATACGTACGCTACGTGAAATGGGGGCGCTCAAGAGGTGTGTATAACGAGGTGGGGAAAGGGGCGACGAACCGCTTCACCGTGATCTATTTTTCTTGCAAAAAAATAAAAGTTTTTCTTTTCAAAAAATGAAATGTTGTCTAATATGTCAATCATTGCTGCTGAAGTTACTGGCTGCGATAAGCGTGAACGTGCGGGCTTGGCATTCATCGTCTGTTAATGTCCCCTCCATTCTTGCTTGCACTTCGATCCTCCGGACGCTGATTATGACGGAGGCCTTGATTTGATAACCATGGAACAACTTTAGACCCATTATCTATGACCACTACATCCAAATTCCGCGCTGCCCTCTTGACCACCGCTGCAGCCTTGTCCCTGTTCTCGTTCAATGCATATGCCGGCTCCGCCGCTGGAAAGGTCGTCGCAGTCAACGCTACTCGCGCCGCGCTGTGGGCGTTTAACGTTGGCACGATCTCGGGCCGTGCGGCCTGCGCCACAAGCAATGAATTCGCCATCGACAATAACAGCGCAGCGGGCAAAGCAATGATCGCGTCGATCCTCGCCGCACAAGCGCAAGGCTTGATCGTCAATGTAGCCGGCACGGGCAATTGCGACGTTTGGGGCGACCGCGAAAGTGCGGCTGGCGTTTCGTTCTCGTTTCCTAACTGATCGCATTTCCTATTTCGTGTAGCGTCGGCTAATTCAGTCGCGCCAATCTTTATCCTTAGAGGAGATGGCGCGATTGTTTTGAGGCCGCCACGTAAAAGAAAATGTCAACGTGAATTCAGTCATTGGTGACTGCGAAATATTAGGAAGCATCTTATGCGAATTTTTGAAATTTTTAATATTAAAGCCCGTCGATCGGCGATCAAGGCGCTTAGCATTTTGCTTGGCATATTGGCGACCGGCTCGGTATATGCCGCGTCGATGACTGTGGTACCAAGTTCTCCTGTCGCGAAACCGAATGCGACCACCACCGTCGATGTGAAATTTGTCGGAAGGGTACTCGTGAAATCTGATTTTTATCAGGTTTGCGCGCCAGTGAAATGCTACATGTTGTATTTCCCAGTCAAGCTTTATGCTGGAAGTCAATTAACTACGCCGTATTTTTCCGGCCCTGTAACATGCGTCACCGTAAGCCAATGGCTGTCAAATGGTATTACGTATGAGGGATGCGAAAACCCGGCTGTTAAAGTGACCATCCCAGCAAAAAGTGCTGCTGGGCAATATGCTTATACAGTCACACATGACGGGGATACGTTCACAAATAGCACTACTGCAAACTTTGTAGTAAGGGTCGGAACGGGCGCATTAACTTCTACCATCGTTCCGCTCTTGCTGAATTAATAGTTATCGTATGTTGTACGTTTTGCTGTGACAAAATTTGGAATCGGGCAATAGATCGTTGCCTGTGTCAAAAAACCAGATGCGGCGAAGTTTCCGCATCTCTTCCATGGCTCGCCGCTGGTTGGCCCGCACCACGCGGGCGTGCGCGCGATGCCCGATCGTCAGCTGCCGCAACTTCAGGATGGCCACCAGCGCCCCCAGGATCGGAATGCCATAGTTAAATAAATTGACCGAGCCCATACAGACCTCCAGAAACGTCAGACGCCGGCGGGGTCCAGCTGACGCACCAGGTGTTCGACATCGTCCTGCACGCCGGGGATGGCGTCCAGCATCAGGGACAGTTGATCCCAGGCCGCTGTGCCGGTGTCGGCTTTCAGCGCGAGTTCGGCCAGTTGCGCCAAGCCTGCCAGGCGGTCGGCGCCCACCGTGCCAGCCAGTCCTTTGAGCGTATGAAGCAATGGCAATGCCGCGCCGGCGTTGTCATCGGTGCGGGCCGCTTGCAGTTGCCCCGACAGCAGCCCCGCCTCCCCTACAAAACTTCGCAAGGCCATCAGGTAGACCGAATGCAGGCCGCCCAGACGCTTCAGCGCGGCGGCGCTGTTGATGCCGGCTTCCGGCAGCGGCACCGCGCCAGTCGCCACGGCGGTCGCGGCTGTGACGCTGGCGGCCGCTGCGGTGACAGCAGCAACACCGGCCATCGGCACTGCACCATCGCGCCGCGCATGCTTCAATATCACCGCGATCAGTTGCGCCAGATCGAAGGGCTTGCCGATGTGGTCGACCATGCCCGCGTCCAGCGCGGCGACGCGGTCGGCGGGCATGGCGTTGGCCGTCATCGCCACGATGGGCGGCGCCTTCACGCCCAGCTTGCGCTGGATCGCCAGCGTGGCTTCGTAGCCGTCCATCTCCGGCATCTGGATATCCATCAGGATCAGGTCCGGCAGCGGCCCGGGACGCGACACGGCGGCGATCGCCATCGCGCCCGAACTGGCGACCTCGACCTCCGCGCCATCATTGCTCAGCAACTCGCTGGCGACCTGCTGGTTGGCGGGATTGTCGTCCACCAGCAACAGATGCAGGCCCGCCAGCCGCCGCATCGACGGCAGCGCGACGGCGGCCAGCGGCGCGCGCTGCTCCATGCGCGCGTCGGCCACGGCGTCGAACAGCATCGAGGCCGTCACCGGCTTGACGACAAAGCCGTCCAGCACTGGTTCCATTTCCAGATGGCGCTGCGCCAGCAGTTCGCGGTCGTGCGCCGTCACCATGACGATCAATGGCAGCTTGCCCGGCGGCGCCAGACGGCGGATATGGCAGCTGGTTTCCCAGCCGTCCAGCGCCGGCATGCGCCAGTCGATGAAGACAACGTCGTAAGCCTCGTTGCGCGCCACGCGTTCGCCGACGGCCACCAGCGCCTCGTGGCCGCCCTCGGCCACATCGACCTTCCAGCCGAACGACAGCGCCATCTCGCGTAGCACCATGCGCGCGGTCGGATTGTCGTCCACCACCAGGCAGCTCAAGCCGCTCAGCGAGGTCTGATCGGACGGCGCGGCCTGCGCTTCCGGCTGCGCCTCCGCCACGCCCAGATCGATGATGAATTCAAACACGCTGCCCTGCCCCAGCACGCTGGTGACGCCCAGCGTGCCCCCCATCAGCCGCACCAGGCGCTGGCTGATCGCCAGGCCCAGGCCGGTGCCGCCGTAGCGGCGCGCGGTCGATGCCTCGGCCTGCGAAAATCCGTCGAAGATGCGCAAGCGCTGTTCTTCCGAAATGCCGATGCCGGAGTCGCGGATGGCGAAGGCCACCGACAGCGCATGCTCGCTGCGCGCCAGCAGCCGCGCCGACAGCACCACCTCGCCCCGTTCGGTGAACTTGATGGCGTTGCCCGCCAGGTTGAGCAGGATCTGCTGCAGCCGCAACGCGTCGCCCACCACCAGCGCCGGCAGTTGGGGGTCGATGTGGAACAGCACCTCGATGTTCTTGGCGCCGACATTGGCCGACAAAATCACCGCCAGGTCGCGCCACAGTTTGTCGAGCCGGAACGGATGCGGATCGAGCGCCAGCTTGCCCGCCTCCACCTTGGAGAAATCGAGGATGTCGTTGAGCAGGCCCAGCAAGGCGCTGGCGGCCGCATGGGCCTTGGCCGCGTAATCCTGCTGGCGCTCGCTCATTTCTGTCTGCTGCAGCAGTTGCAGCATGCCCAGCACCGCGTTCATCGGCGAGCGGATTTCATGGCTCATGTTGGCGACGAAATCGGACTTGGCGCGGCCGGCCTGGTCGGCCGCCTCCTTCGCCAGCAGCAGCGCCTCGTGCGCCTCGCGCGCCTCGGTGTGGTCGGTGCTGCTGCCGACCCAGCCCAGCAGCCTGCCCTCGGCGTCCTTCTGCGGCAAGGCGTGGTTGTCGAAGATGCGCCACACGCCGTCGTAGCGCAGCAAGCGGCAATCGCAGCGGAAGGCGCCGCCGCTGGCCTGCGCGCGCTGCCACTCGGCCAGCAGCGCCGGCCGGTCGTCCGCATGCAACACCGGCGACCAGTCGCCGGCCGCCAGCAGCCGCTCCGCCGGCACGCCGCTGAAGCGCTCCCAATGGTGGCTCATGAAATCGAGGCGCAGTTCGGGCGTGACGGTCCACACCATTTGCGGCAGGCCCTCGGTCAGCGAGCGCCAGCGCGATTCCGACGCCGTCAGCTGCGCCATCGACGCCTGCAGCGCGCGGTCGGTCTCCAACAGCTGCACCACCGACTGGTACTGCTTGCGCATCGCGTACCACACGCCGGCCAGCAGCGCCACGGCAAACGCCAGCAACAGGCCGAGGAAGATCACGGCATTGCGCACCTCCTTGCGCCACGGCGCCAGGAAATCGTCGCTGGCCAGCCCCACCACCACGTAGATCGGATAGCTGCCGATGCGCTCCAGGCTCAGCGTACGCTCGCGGTTGTCGCGCGCGCTGAACACGGTGAAGGTGTCGCCCTTTTGGTGCTCTTCCAGGATGGTCTGGGTTTGCGGCGACACCTTGATGGTGGTGCCGATCGCCATGTCTTCGACAAAGGGATAGCGGTGCAGCACGCGGCGGCGGTCGTCCAGCAGCAGGATGGAACCGTTGGGGCCGACGTTCAGCGACGAAAACAGCGTAGTCAGGCGCGAGCTGTTCATCAGCGCGTAGGCGGTGCCGCCGAAGCTGCCGTCCGGCATGGCCAGCGGATAGACCAGCGGCAGCACCCATTCGCCGCTGATGCGCGACTTGACCGGCAGGCCGACAATCAGGTCGTGCTCGACCTGGGCGCGCGGGAAGAATTCGCGGACGGTCAGGTCTTGCGGATGGGCGGTGTCGATCTGTTCGCCGTAGATCACGCGGCCGGCAGCGTCCGAGCCGCGCACGGCCTGGGCGTTGGGGATGCGCTCGCGCAGCGTGCGCAGGTAGGCGCTGAACCTCTCGTCGTCGAAGCGGCCGGCCTCGTGCATGGTACGGAACTCGACGCCGGCGCGGCGCATGGCCAGGTCGACTTCTTCGAAATGCGAGTGCAGGAAGTTTTCCAGCGAGACCGCCAGATTGTGCGCCGTTTCGGCGGCGTTGGCGTAGTAGCGCTCCTGGCTGACCTGCAGCACATGGGCAACAAACAGCGATACCAACAGCAGCACCGCAGCGACCGCTGCGACGAGAATGCCGAACAGTTTCCGGAACTTCTGCAGGGTGCGCAATCTCATGGCGGCTGGAGGGTCTCTTCTTGTTTTGTTTTATAGCTCTACAATAACGCAAAAAAAACGCTCCGGCGGAGCGTTTTTTTGTATTACAAGCCCTGGCTGGCGATATCCGCCAAGGACTCCTTGCCTTTGTCGCTAATTGCGAACCCGCCTTCGGCGCGCGGCACGATGTGCGACTTCTTGCCCAGGAACAGGGCGACGTCGGCATCGATCGGGCTGGCCGGATCGGCTTCGATGGCGCGCAAGCCCAACACGCAGCGGCGCAGGAACAACAGTTCCTCGCCCTTGTCGGTGAGGGAAATGCGGCCGTTCTTGGCGATGCTGAACAGCTTCAGGCCGGCCAGGCGCTTGGTGTTGCGGCCGACGCAGGCGCTGACGCGCTCGCCCTTGATGCCACGCTTCACTTCATCGAGTGCGTTGTATTCGTCTTGCGTTAATTTCTCGTTCTTCATTGCCATTTTTTCCATAAGAGACTGCTGCGGCCCTCATGGTACGCGCCCGGCGGAGCGACGGCAAGAAAATGCGCCTCTCCCACGCCTCCGGCACGCGACCGGAGGCGGCATGGCCGCTTCAAAACGAGAATAAAGTGTGAATCACAACGCTCGAATCGCCAGCCAAATCAGGCCGATGGTGGCAAACGCCGCTACACAAATCAGGGCTTGGACACGCTTCGCACTAAAGGCGACGCTACGACGGCCGAGGTAGATTTTGTTGTGTAAGGAATTGCCCATGATGCTCTCCGTGAGAGGAAAAACGATGACCTGACTAAATTATAGAAACTCTTTGATGACGCCGGTGTGACGGACAACACAAAGTTTAAAATATGTATCCATCGAGCAACAACAATCACACTTTGTCACTGTTGAAAATCAGGTCTTGATCGGCGGTTGCTTGGGCTGAGGCTCTTCGATCGGCGCCTGGTCGGGCAGCGGCATATTGTCCGGCGGCGGATCTTTTTCCGGCTCGGGCGGGGGCATGTCGGGCTCGGGCGTGATGTGGGCGTGGGTAGTCATGGGGCTGTCCTCCTGAAGTGGGCGGTTCAAGAAGCAGATTAGGGGAAACGGCGGATAAACAAGCAAGCGATGCACGGCCAGCGTGCGGTGGCGCACGCTGGCCGTCGCATGGCGGATGGGGAGTCACTCAGATTTGAGCTGATTTGCCGGCGGCTGACGGCGGCGTCCGCCCCAAAGCGGCCTGACAAAAATAATTAAAAAGTCGCAGTATAACGACCGGAAGCAGCAGTCAAAAAAATCTGGTTAAATCTATTTTTTGATGCTGATGCCCTTACCATTTCGATCAACCTTTCCCATTCGTTCGACAAAAAAATTGTCGTCAACGAACAGTCAACGATTAAGGTCGTGTCTTCAGGGTAGTCACCATTCTCTAGCTTGGCGACTTTCGCATCAATCGCCTTTAGAATAATAGCGCTCATGCCATCGATGTAAGACTGATTGGTGTACGACGTCGCTACTGACTCGATTTCTCGTGCTCCTCGCCTGCCCTTACCAGAACTTAGTCCATCAAGCCCGAAACCGCCACCTTTGGTATTTAACAGCTCGCGCATTAAATGCTCGTTTTCATGCGCTGCTTGTGTAATCTCCAACGTACCATTCGATGGCCACATACCATGTTCCACCATCTTTCCAGTGGTTTCTACTTTTGCGTCAAAAGACTGATTCCCATGGACCCATCGCACCGATATGTATTGACCTGGGCCATAGAAAGTCTGGATATACCGGCAGATTGGTAGAAGTTCTTCTATCAATTTTTTCACTGGGCCCCTACGCTCTCGAAGCACGTAACCATTATCTGGGTGGTTTGCCGTTTCATCAAAAAACGAATATGCCAACCGACAAAATTCTAGCCCGTCCAGTAACCTATCATGAAAAACTTCAAGTCTCGCGTGAACTCCAACTGGGCCTTGCATATCTATAGTTCCTATAGTTTAGGACGGAAGTGGTTGCGTCCGGCCGGTTGCGGTCTTGTCGCTCGAGCCGCTACTGGCCGTCAGCTGCAACAACTCATATAAGAAAGTTGGCAAGGGTCACGTCCCCAGAAGCTTCCCGCCGACAAGAATACGCAAGTGTTCAACATTAAAGCCAGCTCGCTGCGTCCCATAAATAGCTTTGCCAATAGCCTCATAATGAACGGGATCATCCGCTTCGATGGAAATGGTGGCATCTGGATTTTTGGCCCTCAGTTTTTCAAGAACTTCCGCAACTTCATTTGTCGAATTCAGCGTCATCCCATCCAAAAGCACATTGTTGTCGTCGGAAATTCGCAAAACGATTATCTCATTCAAAATCGTTGCTCCATAATTTAAATGTTCCAAGTTTATAGTTTGGTCAGTGAACGTCGGCTCATGGCCGGATTCGGCCAGCGCTCCTTACTCATGGACCCTCTTGGCCTCGCTCTTCTTGCCAAAGTAGAAGCCAATCACGAGCGTTAGCACTGGGGGGATGATTTGCTTACATGCTTCAAATATCTCTTTGACTTGAACACTCTTGTCCGCCGGCGCAAAAAAGTACATCGCCATTCCAAGCATGAAAACTAACGCCAAAGATGTCAGCACAACGGAACCAAAGTAAAGATGGCGAGTAGCCTGCGTTCCACCTTTGAGAAAAGCGATCAAGCCAGCCATGACGAGAACAATCACCAGTTCGCCAGTTCGCCAGTTGCGAACATCATCACATCTCCCATCTCGCCCCCTTAGTAAATTAATTAAAATGAAATTTTGAACTGTCGAAACATCTAGTTAAGTCTTTAGTTGCAATTACTCGGCGAAACGTTCCAGCAGGCTGACCTGACTGCTCAGTGACTGGTGATGGCCGGTACAAGCCGACGAAGGCATCAGCGCTTCACAATAGGACTGTTCCAGTACCCACAACTTGGGCACCTTCCAGCACATCAAAGACAGCTCCTGGCGCCAATGCAGGATAGTCTACATTGGGCTGATAAACCAAGACGGCATCCGCGCATGTGCAACTGCCTGGAGATACCAAGTCCGTTGAACCATTGAGCATTGCTACACCCAAATACTCTCCATTACCTACACGGAGGTGAGGCCGGTACCTACCAGAATGGAGGTCCACAGAAGTTGAGCGCCCACCATCAATCTCGACCTTAAAATTAATTTCGACTCGAACACTTGTGGGGGGGCATTGCGATACTCCATTTTCGAAATGTACGCTCTTGGTCAACATCGTCAGGCTGGATGAAGAACCTAACGTGGTTCATCATTTGGCAGAATTCCTGCAATGGCGAGAGCGAGCTCATCTTCAAGGATTTCAGTTTCATCCGTAAAGCCCGATGCAATGCGCCGCTGGGCCTCGGGCACCACCAAGCCCAATGCGATTTTCTGGCGAATGAAGGTGGCCAACACGTAATTCGTAATTTCGCCGACGGGCGCTGACCAATTGTCGCGGCAACGCTCAATTAAGCTCGAGTTGAAGGCAGGTTCAACCCAGGGGCCAACAATATCTGCAACTGTTCTTTTTTCCATTTAGTTCGACACCAGTCGGCTGCGAGGTCATCCCATTGGTTACTTGTCGCCGCTAGCGGCAAAAGCTAGCCTAAGAACGAAAAGAGTGCAGCCAGCGCTCCCAAAAATCCTCCGCCAGCCATATCTTTCTTTCGCGCCGCTGCAGCGCCTTTTGGGTAGGCCACAGCAGCTTCCGCACGGCACTTATTTACGAATTGACTGAAATACTTTGTGCCTCCGCGCGATTTCGTTCTGCTAATCAGGAATGCTAAATGCTGCCGATATCGCTCCTCAGTATCATCTTCGTGCATGCTCGCCCCTTACATAAAATCCTCATATTTTTTCGTCGTCAGCTTCTGGCCGTACCCGGCCGATGTCAGTCAGCGTAGCATCTTGCTCCCCTGAAAAGTTCACACTTTATCAGTCCACGTGCCGTCGCCCCGAACGGACCTCCACAATGCGTTAGTGATTACGACCGAATGAAAGTCTGACTCATAGCTTCCCGGTCGTAATCAAGTAATAGGTCGTTGTGCTTTTCATATAGTCCGACTAACACCGACGTACTCCGGCTGATGACGTCCATTCCTCGGTCATCATAAGGGTGCGCGACAATTCCTTGGTTCGTATTGATAAGATAAACGCGGCAGTGCGGATTCGGGCGTAACGAGGGCCCAAAATCAGTCGTAACGGCGCACCAAAGCAGGTTCTGCAGTTTAGCCCTAGGAACTTCAAAGGCACAATTTACCCAGTAGCGGCTCTCGTCACCATCTTCTGCGTGTGTTTGATCTTCTGCTTTTATCCAAACATCTCTGGCTTCTGGGATAACGATTCCGGCGACGTGAAGTTCGCGAATCATATTTCGCAACCCGAATTGGGACGCCGGAGCGAAAGCCTGTAAATGGACGAGTATTTTCTCTTCCTTGCCAAAAACATCGTCACAGATGACGGTTGCTTTACGTAATGCGGTCAACACTTGGTCGAGGGGACTGCCGTCTTCTGACAGCTCAAAACGCAGCCCGTTTGCGAAATTGTAAAATAAGGCGAATCGGTATGGTCCCCCAACAATTTCTTCGATCTTTCTTTTGAGGTTCATACTTTCAGTTCATTGTTTAGCGCGACGGTGCTTACCTTGATTCTGGGCGACGTGGTCGCGACAGGCCGCTATTGGCCGCATGCCGTCACCGAAGTTTAAGCAGGCCACCTGGCAGCTACTGAGGTGCTGCCACCGTCAGCGACCGCCGCCGAGGCGGGCCAATACATCGTCCAGCGCCACCAGTTCTGTTGTGCCCCCTATCGAGGTCGGTACCCCGCCTATGCTGCGCAAGCGCTTGGGGTCGATGAACAGCTTGCCATCCCGCTCGGTCGCAAACGACCAGGAAACGGCGCCGCCCTCCTGGCTGACGACGATCGCCTGTTCGGTCACAGGGAAACTCGGCCCCCATTCGCCGATGCGGGACTTGAATTGCCATATCTCACGGCCAGCATCGCCGCGATAGACGTGATCGGGCTTGACCTCCATGATCTGGCACCCTCCGCCGTTATAGATGCAGACGGTGCGCAAGCCGTTCGCCTGAACCGGCGCCACGACAGGACAAGGCGGCGGACAATTTTCGGTCCCCGACGGCTGCAGGATGACCCGCTGCACATGGCCGACCAGCAGCACATCCTGGGCCGACGCCAGCGAGCACAGTCCCAACAGGGCCACCATCACGAGTTTGACGATCGACATGCGCTGCCCTTTCGGTTTATTTGATACGGTAGATCACATCCACGGTCTGCGACCATTGCAGCGACTGGATCGTCAGGAAATCCTTCTCGCCCGCCTTGGCGTTGCTGCCGCGACGGCTGTTGTACATATCGGTCGGCAGCAGGCCGACGGCGTTGGTCAGGTTGCGCAGCTGGCCGTTGGTGATGGCGGTGACGGCGCCCACTTTCTTGCCCAGGCCGGTCGCCAGATTCTCGGCGCGGCGCTGCGCATCCTTGATCGCAGTGGCGGTCAGTTCGGCCTCGACCTTGAGGCGGTCGCTCTTGCCGAAGCTGGTGCTCATGTGGTCGATATTCGGCTTGCCCAGCAGGCCCAGCATGACTGCGCGCCATTTGGTCAGGTCGCGCACCACGATGTGCACCGCGCTGCGGATCTCGTAGTCGGGCGCTGCGTTCGGATCGGGATTGGCCGGCTTGCGCATCTCCTTGCGCATGTCGGCGAAGGAAGCTTCGGCTTCGGTGTCCTTGCCGGGGTCGCCACCCTGCTCGGCCAGCAGCGCCTGGATTTCCGCCACCCGCGCCTGCACCACGGCCACGGCGGCGTTGGTGTCGGCGTCGAAGGCGGTGATGTCGAAATCGATTTCGCCCATGTCGGGCATCAGCCGTAGAAAGCCTTCACCGGCGACGTGGATGAACGGGTATTCGGGCAGGTCGGCCGCGTGGGCGGCAAACGGCAGCAAAGCCAGGGCAAAAGCGAGCTTCTTCAACATCGGACATCCTCAAAAGGGAAAGACTGGAGTATCCAACACTTTTTACTATTTAACAACTTGCAAAAAGCGGCCCCATCCCCATTTGCCACTCCAACAACAATCACTGGGGGATAAACATGCTGGCTCCAATGCGTCCGAGGTCGGTGCACGACAACCGGCCCGTCGCCATGCAGGTGGTCAAGCAGGAAAAATCGGGCGCCGTCGACAAGCATGTGCTGATCGTCGAGACGCCCAAGCTCAAGGCCGAGCCGCCGAAAACGAAATAAACTATTTACCCTTGTTGATCTCGCCGATCAACACGAAGGCTTCGTGGTGGATGGCCTGTTCGGCAGCCTTGAACTCCTGGTTGGCCTTGACGAAGGCCGGCTGCTTCAACTCCGCCTTTTCCTTGGCGGTCGGGACCGGGTCGGCAGGATACAGGCGCGGCGGGCCGTTGTAGGTCTGGGTCAGCACTTTCTGGCCGTAGCTGGACTGGTAGTAGCGGGTCATCTCGACCGCCGTAGCGGTGCTGAGCAGGCGTGCCACCGGCAGCGCCAGGCGGGTGTAGACGGTTTCATTAGGCAGCTTGTCGAGCCTGGCCATCATCAGCTCGCGCTGGGCCGGGCTGGGATATTTGCTCATGCCGGCCGTGGTGCGCACCATTTTCTCGGCCTGCATCGCCACCAGCAGATCGTGCGCGGCCTTGACCTGGGCGGTGTCGGGTACTGGGGTGGGGGCGGCTTGGGCCCACAGCGCGGTCATCATCAAGCCGGCTGCGGCCAGCGTTTTCATCATTCTCATGTCTGCTCCTTGAATATAGGTATTGGTTGGTGCTGAAGCGCATCATATTGCTAAAGTCGCAAACCTGCCCACATGATTGATGCGTAGAATGTCGGCTCACACAGCAACGAGGGCAAGACCATGCAGCACACACCACTGAACGACGACGAATACGATGCGCTCGATGCGCTGCAGGACGTATCCTGGCTGGAGGGCTTCCTGACGGCCGTCGTCATTGGCCCGGGCGCGCCGGCGCCGGAAAGCTGGCTGCCTGCGGCGCTGAAAAACCCGGCCGCCGAACCGCTGGCGCTGCGCCACTACCACTACATGCAAACCTGGATGAGCAAGGATCCGGGCAGCTTCGAGCCTATCTATGAATGCGGCGGCAGCTGGGGCGCGGAGCAATGGTGCGACGGCTTCATGGCCGGCGTGCAGGCCCATGCGTCCGCCTGGGCGCCGCTGCAGGCCAGCCATCCGGAATGGCTGGCGCCGTTCCAGCAGCAAGGAGAAGATTGGGAGGTCGCCGTCACGCCGTCCGTCATCCAGATCAACGCCTACTGGCATCCGCCGAAAGGTCCGAAAGTCGGCCGCAACGATCCCTGCCCTTGCGGCAGCGGCAAGAAGTACAAGAAGTGCTGCGCCGACGCCTAGCCTATCGTATCGGTCTGCTGTGAAGCGACCAGCGTGGCGCCGCAGGAGGTCTTCATGCCCTCCACGGCGGTGCTGATGCCCATGATGGTGTGCGTGACCGCGCCTTCGACGATGGTGTGCGTACCGGGGCATTTTGGGCAAGACACCTTATGACCAACACCCGCGGCCGGCTTGCCCATGACGATCACGTCCTGGTGGCCTTCCAGCACCGTGCCGTTGTGTGAGGTCTTGTCCCCCAGCCTGATGATCGCCTTGCCGCCCATATCGCCTCGCATGAATTCAGTGGCGCGATCATAGCATTGCCTTTTTCGCCACGTCGCACGGCAGAGATGGACTAGAATTCAGGCCGGACGTCCAGCGTCTCCAATGCCAGCCAATCCAGGCCTAGCTGGGCAACAGCCGCCTGAACACAGGCTTCGAAGGTATCCGCCACCACCTCGGGCCGTTCGGCAAGGGAGCAGTCCTCGCCATAAAAGGCCCTGAATTTATTCTTCATTGCAGGCGGAACCTTGTCGCCCCAGGTGATCTTGTTTATTTTGTAAACATAGACTTCGTAGTGCTGGAGCAAAGTCGCGTTCCAGCTCTCCCCGTCCCATCGCCGGACACTCATCAAATGGCGCTTGAGTTCGCTATCAAGCACGGACCAATCCAGATCGGCGATGGCTTGCAGCCTTTGGCCAAAAGTCAGCTCCTGGAAAACCGGCGAATAATTTTGTCGCTTCGCCGCCATGATCAGCTCATCGGCAGCCGACTTTTCGTCGAGACTGTTGGCGACGGCGGCCATCAATCCAAACAGAACGCTGGCATCCGACTCATCGCCCACCTGCTCGAACGGGGCATAGCGGCCTGAATATGTAATCTCCTGGATCATCCGCGTCTCCGCGATATGGCCGTCGTTGTTCACCATGGCGTCAGAGATGCCGGCGTGGATCTGATCGACTATCCGGGTGTGGCTGGGTGAAAAATATATGCCGCGACCAAGGATGGCGATGACGTCGATATCGCATTTTTGGCTATCGCACACTATCGTCTCCTGCAGGTCTTCGAAGAACTCGTCCTCGCAAGCGTAGGCAAACAAGATGTTGAGCGGGTATCGGGTGTCATTGTGCAGCCCGAATCTCTTGCATTCGCCGGCGATGGTGTTGGCTTTTTTATATTCCGCCTCGTTCAAAGTGGATTTGACTTCCATTTGAACTTTCAAATCGTTCCACGCAGCCAGGGTCACGCCGCCGTCCGCATCGAGCGGCAAGCGCATGCCGAGGTGGTCGTCCAGTATCACCAGGTCAAGCTCGCGGTCGAAGTCGTGTATGCCCTGATGAACCGGTATCACATTCGTCCGCGCCGCATACTTCCCAGGCAGCCACTCCCTGAAGAAACCGCAGATGGCGTCTTCCCTCAGCTCGCCCATCTTGCCCGGCAGCTTGTGCGCATTGGTGCGGTGAAAGGCCGCCCTCAACTGCATGCCGACGCCGGCCAGATAAAGATTTACCCTGTTTTCCCGCTTCAAGATGGCATCGCTCATTATCCGTCCCTTGGTATCCCTGGCTGAGTGAAAGACGAAAAAAAAGCCTCCTTCCGGAAGCTTTTTTTCTCTAATGCTATTCGTGGCGGAGAGGGTGGGATTCGCCTACATCCGGCAGGCCGCCCTCGCGCTAGTACGCGCGAGTCTTCGAATCCCACACGCGAGCTACGCTCGCTCCTTTCCGCAGCAGAAATAAAAAAGCTCCCTTCCGGGAGCTTTTCTATTTAATAATGGCGGAGAGGGTGGGATTCGAACCCACGGTAGGGTCGCCCCTACGCTTGATTTCGAGTCAAGTACATTCGACCACTCTGCCACCTCTCCTGGTGGTACATTTTCTTACAGCAGCGTTTTGTGGCGGAGAGGGTGGGATTCGAACCCACGGTAGGGTCGCCCCTACGCTTGATTTCGAGTCAAGTACATTCGACCACTCTGCCACCTCTCCGTTTTCCCACCTGCTGCTGCGAGAAGGCAAGATTATAGCAGGCCTCCGCGAAAAGGGAAGGAGTATTTACGCCTTCAGGTGAGTTAATCCACCCATGTACGGACGCAGCACCGGCGGGATCTCCACCGAGCCGTCCGCCTGCTGGTAATTTTCCAGCACGGCGACCAGCGTGCGCCCCACCGCCAGGCCCGAGCCGTTCAGCGTGTGCAGCAGTTCCGGCTTGCCCTGGGCGTTGCGGAAACGCGCCTGCATGCGGCGGGCCTGGAAGGCTTCGCAGTTCGACAGCGACGAGATTTCACGATAAGTGTTCTGCGCCGGCAGCCAGACTTCCAGGTCGTAGGTCTTGGTGGCGCCGAAGCCCATGTCGCCGGTGCACAGCGACATCACGCGGTACGGCAGGCCCAGGCGCTGCAAGATGGTTTCCGCATGGCCGACCATTTCGTCCAGCACGGCGTACGAGGTGTCCGGATGCACCACCTGCACCATCTCGACCTTGTCGAACTGGTGCTGGCGTATCATGCCGCGGGTGTCGCGGCCGTAGCTGCCCGCTTCCGAGCGGAAGCATGGGGTGTGCGCGGTCATCTTCAGCGGCAGCGCGTCGGCCGCCACGATCTCGTCGCGCACGATGTTGGTCAGCGTGACTTCCGAGGTCGGGATCAGGTAGAAGTTCTCGCCCTCGCCTTCCGCGCCGCCTTTTTTCACCGAGAACAGGTCGGCTTCAAACTTCGGCAGCTGGCCGGTGCCGCGCAGCGAATCGGCGTTGACCATGTAAGGGGTGTAGCACTCGGTGTAGCCGTGCTCGTCGGTGTGGGTGTTCAGCATGAACTGCGCCAGTGCGCGGTGCAGACGGGCGATGCCGCCTTTCATGACCGAGAAGCGCGAGCCGGTCAGCTTGGTCGCCACATCGAAATCCAGGCCCAGCGGGGAGCCGACATCGACGTGATCTTTGACTTCGAAGTCGAAGCTGCGCGGGGTGCCGACTTTGCGCACTTCGACGTTGCCGCTTTCGTCCGTGCCCACGGGGACCGATTCGTGCGGCAGATTCGGGATCGCCTGGACGAAGTCGCCCAGCTTGGCCTGCAAGGCGGCCAGTGCCGTTTCATTGGCCTTGAGCTCGTCGCCCAGACCGGCCACTTCCGCCATCAGGGCGGTGGTGTCTTCGCCCTTGCCCTTCATCATGCCGATCAGCTTGGACTGCGAGTTGCGCTTGCCCTGCAGCTCTTCGGTGCGCATCTGGATCGCTTTGCGTTCCGTCTCGAGGGCGTTGAACGCCTCCACGTCGAGCTGGAACTTGCGGGTCGCCAGGCGCGCTGCGACGTTGGCTATGTCTTTACGGAGAAGTTGGATATCAATCATGGGAACAAGTGCCGTTGTATCGAAAACGTCAATTGTACCAAGAGGATGCCACTTCCCTGCGAGTTTTGAGCAGCCCGCCGGCTGCGCCGATTACAGCGCGGCTTTTTCGGCGGCGGTCAGGCGCTTGGCGGTCACGGTGACGACTTGCATCTTGGCGGTCGACACGGCGACTTTGGCGGCTGGGGCGACCGGTGCGATGGCGGTGTCGGCGGCGGTGGCGAAGGTCGTGGCGGCGGCCAGTACGGTAGCGGCGACGAAGATGATTTCCATGTTTTTAGCGATGTTCATGATGCACTCCTTCAGGTGGTTGGTTACGCGTTCTTTGGTAACGCTGCTTGGTATGGTTGTACTGTACCTAAAGGCCCTACGCGTCGCCATCGGGATGCGACGAAGCGTCCGAAACGGCGGCTGGAATGCAAAAAAACGGGTGGGAAACGATGGAATCAGGCGGCGCTGCGCAGCACGGCCGGCTGGTCGGCATGGCGGTGCACCAGCTGGCCCAGCGTGGCGATGGCGGCCTGGGTGCGCGGCCCCCAGGGGTTGCCGCAGTTCAGGCGCAGGTAGTTGCGGAACTTGCCCGTGGCGGAGAACAGCTGCCCCGGCATCAGAGCCACGCCGGCGGCCACGGCGTCGCCGTGCAGGGCCAGCGCATCGACCTGCTCCGGCATGCCGACCCAGACCACGAAGCCGCCCTGCGGCTCCGACACCGTGCACTGGTGGGGAAAAGCCTCGCAGATCGCATCCGACATGCGGGCGATGCGCTGCGACAGCGCGCGCCGCATCTTGCGCAGCTGGTTCTCGTAGGCGCTGCCGGTCAGGAAGTCGGCCAGCACGGCCTGGAAGAAGTGGCTGGTGGCGCCGCTGGAGATCATCTTCTGCACCACGATGTCCTGCGCATAGCGCCCCGCCACCACGTAGCCGACCCGCGAACCGGGACTGATGGCCTTGGAAAACGACGAGCACAGCATCACGTGGCCGCTGCTGTCGTAGGCCTTGACCGGCCACGGCCGCTGCGGCGTGAAGCACAGGTCGCCGTAGACATCGTCCTCGATCAGCGGGATATCGTGCTGCGACAACAGCTTGGCCAGCCGCTGCTTGTTCGCCTCCGGCATGACGCAGCCCAGCGGATTGTTGGCGTTCGGGATCAGCAGCACGGCCTGCACCAGGCCGGCGTTCATGGCCAGCTCCAACGCGTCGATCGAAGGCCCGGTCTTCGGATGGGTGGGTATCTCCAGCGCCTTCATGCCCAGCGACTCGATCAGTTGCAGCAGCACGAAATAGGTCGCCGATTCGATGGCGATGGTGTCGCCGGCCTTGGCCACGGCGCGCAGGCACAGGCTCAGCGCCTCGGTGCACGAGCCGGTGACGACGATCTCGTTCAACTCCAGATGCCCCCAGTCCAGAGCGCGGCGGGCGATCTGGCGGGCGAATTCCGGATAGTTGGTGTCATAGCAGCTGACCGTGCTCAGCAAGCCCGGATCGCGCCGGGCCACGGCGGCCACGGTTTTTTGCATGCGCTTCATCGGCAGCAGTTCCTGCAGCGGCCAGGCCGAGCCCATCTGCACCAGGCCCGGATCCTCGTTGGCCTTCAGCACCCGCATCAGCAGGTTGTTGATGCCGACATAGGCCGGCTCCTGCAGGTGCTCGGTGTGCGTCATCACCGCCGACATGCGCGCGCGGTGGCGCACGTAGTAGCCGGCCTGCGGCTTGGCGTCGACCAGGCCGCGGTCCTCCATCAGCCGCAACGCCTGCATCACGGTGCTGACCGACAGCCGCTTCTGCTGCGCCAGATGGCGGATCGACGGCAGGCGGTCGCCGGGCGCGAACACGCGGCTGGCGATCAGCCCGCCCAGTTCGTTGGCCAGGTGCTCGTACAGGTTCAGTTGATTGGACATAGTGCGATTGTGCCCCGCCCCCGCTGCGCCGCGACAGGTACAGCGGGTGAAAATTTCGACCATAACAGTTTAGCCAATACCCCACTGTCACGGTGACAATTTCGATTTGTTGCATCTGTTACGGTCGGCCGCCGCTGCGTATTCTGGCTGCATGACTCATCACAGCAGGAGGCAGCAATGAAACCGGAATTACTGGCGTTGACACAGGACCAGGCGGAATACCGCCTCACGGCCAACCATCCGCTGCGCATCGCCGGCGCGGCGGGGCGCCAGATCGAATGCCTGTCCGGCACCGCCTGGATCACCGCCTACGGCGAGTACACCGACTTCATGCTGCGCCAGGGGCAGCGCTTCGAAGTGCCGAACGACGGCCTGATGCTGATCGACGCGGCCGGCGCCGGCACCGTGCGCGTGCGCCTGCCGGCCGATACCGAAGTGCCGCACGGCTGGGCCGCCTTCCAGCGCAAATTCGCCTCGGCGTTGCAGGGGTGGCGGCTGTAGGATTTCTCCTACGCAACTAATCGTGCGCCACACACTGCTCGGAATATGTACGATGCGTCAACAGTACAGACAACGAGGAGAGACATTTGAAAACCGCATTCCTGAAAATCGGCGCCGCTGGCGCCTTCATGCTGATGGCAGCCGGCTGCTCGACCATGGGAGGCCCGGCCAAGGATGAAGCGCCGCCGCCGGCCAACCCGGCCTTCGCCACCGAGATGGCGAAGTTCAACGCCCAGTTCCCGAACGACAAGGCCACCAAGTACGAGGACGTGTCGATCAACTTCAACAACGCCAACAAGCTCGATGAGCGCGGCAACTGCCACGACAAGTCCAAGTATCCGGTGGTGATCGTGCTGACGCTGGACGCCAGCGGCAAGGTCATCCGCACCACCACCGACGTGGAAAACAGCAAGGCCGAGTGCTTCCGCCAGGCCTACGCCTCGGTGCAACTGCCGGCGCCGCCGTTCGCGCCCTACCTGAAGCCGATCAAGCTGCGCTGACCGGGTGCGCGATCAGGCCGCCGCGTCCTGCTCGGCGGCCTCGTCGTTATCGGCCGGCTTCACCAGCCAGTCCAGCACCACCTCATTGAAGCGCTCGGGCTGGCGCAGCATCGGCCAGTGGTCGGTGTCGAAGGCCACCACCTTGCAGCCCTCTTTTGCCGCCAGCTTGTCGGCCCAGCTGTCGGAATGGAACATGAAGGGCTTGCGCACGCCGTAGATGAACAGCACCGGCACCTTGGGTGCGAACGGCGTCATCGTGCGGTAGGAACCGGCCTCGCCGGCCGCCATGATGTAGTAAGGGAAGTTCATCTTGACGCTGATGAATTCCGGCGGCGACGGCACTTTCAACATGCGCGCCATCGAGCGCGTCATCATATTGCCGATCGGCCCGCCGATCGCCCAGGCCAGCGCCAGCGTGCCCTGGTAGCCGCTGACCATCAGCTTCTGCGACAGGCTGCGCGAGTTCCGCACCGCCTTCGATTGCGCATCGCCGATGTCGACGCCGATGATGGCCGACACCGCCTGCTTGTTGCGCATATAGTATTCGTAGCCGAACATGCAGCCCCAGTCGTGCAGCATCAGGATCACCTTCTGCTTCTGGTTCACGCTGTTGACGATGTAGGAAATGATGCGGATGGTCGCATCGAGCGAGTAGGCGCGGCGCGGCTTGGTGATGTCGAAGCCCGGCAGCGTGAAGCGCACGCAACGGTAACGATGCTTGAGTTCCTCCACCTGGGCATCCCACACGCGGTAGGTGTCGGGCCAGCCGTGGATCATGACGATGGTCTCCGTGCCTTCCCCTTCGCTATAGACTTCGATGCCGTCGACCTTTGTTACCTGCTGCATTGTGTTCCTCTAAGCCGTCTCGCCAAACCTTTATCTTACCTCATCCCCGCGCCCGCAGCACGCGCTCGGCGCCGACATGGTTGACGGCGAAACCGTTGCGCCCGGCGGCCTTGACGCCGTACAGCGCCTGGTCGGCGGCGCGCATGATCTCGTCGACCGTGACGGCCGGGCTGGTCGTCAGCGCGATGCCTATGCTGGCCGTCACCACCCGCTGCGCGCCGCCGCCCAGGAAGGGCTCGCGCATGGCGTCGACGATTTTCCGCCCCAGCACATCGATCTCGGTGTTCGACGCCAGCTGCTCGAACACGATCACGAATTCATCGCCCGCCAGCCGCGCCACCGTGTCCGTGGTGCGCACCGCGCCGACCAGGCGGCGCGCAAACTCGACCAGCACCTGGTCGCCGGCCGCATGGCCCAGCGTGTCGTTGATGTCCTTGAAGTGGTCGATGTCGAGGATGGCCAGTCCCACCTGCTGGCCCGAGCGCGCGGCGCGCGCCAGCGCCTTCGGCAGGAAATCGTCGAACATGCGGCGGTTGTGCAGGCCGGTCAGCACGTCGGTGGTGGCCAGGCGGTGCAGCTCCTGCTCGGCCCGCTCCCGCCGCTGGGACAAGGCATAGAACGCCCGGCTCAGGTGGCCGAACTCGTCGGCCCGGTCGATGTCGAACACGGCGATATCGGCGCGGCCGGCGCTGATGTCCTCCACATGGCGGTGCAGCCGGCCCAGCGGCTGCAGCAGCTTCTTGGTGATCGCCCAGCCGAACAGTCCGGCCAGCCCGGTCAGGATGGCCGAGCCGACGAACGCCCGCAAGCGCACGCTGTGCATGGGCGCGAACGCGCTCAGCACCGGATAGGACAGTGCGATGGTCCAGTCCACCTCACGCAGGTGTTTATGCACCAGCAGCACCGGCTCGCCATTATCGAGGATGCCGTCCTCCCAGCCCTCGGGGCTGCGCAGCGCGGCTTCGACGATGGTGCCCGGGCCGTCGTCGCCCTTCTCCAGGATCAGGCTGCGGTTGGGGTGGTGGATGGTGGTGCCGTTGTCGGTGACGATGAACAGATAGCCGGCGACGCTGGAGCGCAGCGCGTCGAGCTGCGCCGAAAACGACGGCCGCTGCAAATCGATGGCGCCCAGCAGCACGCCGATGATCTTGCCGTCGCCATCTTGCAGCGGCTGCGTCAGCACCACCACCGGCCGGCCCGACAGCACGCTGCGGAACGGCGCCGAGATCACGCCCTCCTTCAGCCGCATGGTGTCCTGAAAATATTTGCGGTCGGCGATGTTGATGCGCTTGGCGTTGCGGTCGCGCAAGCTCGCCACCAGCGTGCCGGAGGCGTCGAAGGCCGACACGTTGAAGAATTCTTCGCGCAGCGTCTGGTGCGCCTCGACCAGTTCCTGGACCTCGCCAAGCGTCACCTCGCGCCCGCGCATCTGCTCCGTGAGCAGGCGCAGCAGCTGACGTTTATCCTGGATGTCGCTGTCGATGAAAGCGGCCGCGCTGGTCAGCAGCGACAACTCCTGGCGGGCGATCACCTGGCGCAGTTCGGACTCGGCGATCAGCAGGGCGATGCCGCCGGCGCCTATGCCCGCCACCAATACCAGCGCGATCACGAGGGACGTGATTTTAAACTTGAAGCTTAACAGCATCCCGAAAAAAGGCCCCATACGAACTCCCGGAAAAGCTATCCCGTCCGATGTGTTAGCCCTATATTACGCCGATTTACGATGATGCCCACCCCATTGCCATGACACAACAGTATCGGAGGCTTCAGCTCTTGCCGGCGTCTTCGTCGAGCTTGCGCAGGAAGGCCAGCTTGTCGATGACCTTGCTCTCCAGGCCGCGCGGCACGGGCCGGTACCAGCCGGGTTCGCGCATATCGTCGGGGAGGTAGGTTTCCCCGGCCGCGTAGGCGTGCGGCTCGTCGTGGGCGTAGCGGTATTCGTGGCCGTAGCCCAGTTCCTTCATCAGCCTGGTCGGCGCGTTGCGCAGGTGGACCGGCACTTCGCGCGACTTGTCCTTCTTGACGAAGGCCATCGCCTCGTTGAAGGCGTTGTAGCCCGCATTGCTCTTGGCGGCGATGGCCAGGTAGATCACCGCCTGCCCCAGCGCCAGATCGCCCTCCGGCGAACCGAGGCGCTCGAAGGTGGCGGCGGCGTCGTTGGCCAGCTGGATCGCGCGCGGATCGGCCAGGCCGATGTCTTCCCACGCCATGCGCACGATGCGGCGCGACAGGTATTTGGCGTCGGCGCCGCCGTCGAGCATGCGGCACAGCCAGTAAAGCGCCGCGTCCGGATTCGAGCCGCGCACGGATTTGTGCAGGGCCGAGATCTGGTCGTAGAAATTGTCGCCGCCCTTGTCGAAGCGGCGCGCGTTCAAGGTCAGCGCGTTCTGGATGAACTCGGGTGTGATCTGGTTGGTCTTGGCGGCGTTGGCGGCCGTGCTGGTCTGCTCCAGCAGATTCAGCAGGCGACGGCCGTCGCCGTCGGCGTAGCCGATCAGCGTGTCGATGGCGGCGTCGTCGAACACCAGGTGCGTCAACACCTTGGCGCGGGCCTTGTCGACCAGCTGGCGCAGCTCGGCCTCGTCAAAGGACTTCAGCACATAGACCTGCGACCGCGACAGCAAGGCCGAGTTGACTTCGAACGAGGGATTCTCGGTGGTGGCGCCGATCAGCGTCACCAGGCCGGACTCGGCGTACGGCAGCAAGGCGTCCTGCTGCGATTTGTTGAAGCGGTGGATCTCGTCGACGAACAGGATGGTGTGCTTGCCCATGTCCAGGTTGTGCTGGGCCTGCTCCATCGCGGCGCGGATATCCTTCACGCCCGAGAACACGGCCGACAGCGCGATGAACTCGCACTCGTAGGCGTTGGCGGTCAGCCGCGCCAGCGTGGTCTTGCCCACGCCCGGCGGCCCCCACAGTATCATCGAATGCGGCTGGCCGGATTCGAACGCCAGCCGCAGCGGCTTGCCCGGCCCCAGCAGATGGCGCTGGCCGATGACGTCGTCCAGCGTCTTGGGCCGCAAGGCTTCGGCCAGCGGCTGGCGCGGTTCGGTGGAAAATAAATCAGCCACGATAGGTCAACCCGTAAAAATGGAAAAACGCCGCAGCGTCGCAGCTGCGGCGTTGGCGCCCTGGTCGGCGAGTTTTAATTATTGAATACGTCGGCGCCCTTCGGCATGACGAATTTAAAACTCGTCGCAGTCAGCGCAGGATTTTTTTCGATCTTGCGGAACGACAGCACCGAGGTCTGGCCGAACGAATCCTTCAGCTCCATCGCTTCCGGCAAGCCGTTGCGCAGGCCGATGGTGATTTGCTCGAAGCTGGTGTCCTTGGCTTTCGGCACGGCCTTCATCCATTCCAGGCCTTCCCGGGTGCCGGCTTCCGTCAGCGTGAAATTCTTTTCCAGATCGTTGCTGCCGAACAGGATGGCGGCCGGCGACGAACCCAGCGCGTCGCCCAGCTTCTTCACCGTGACCTGGTTCAAGTCCTTGTCGAAGATGAACAGCTGGTCGCCATCGGCCTGCAGCACCTGGTCGTAAGGCTTCACATAGGTCCAGATGAACTTGCCCGGACGGGCGAACACGAAGGTGCCGGTGGCGGTGTTGGATGCCTTGGGCGCCTCGCCGTTGGTGTTCTTGACCTGCTTCTGGGTGAACTCGCCCTTGGCCGACTTGGTCGATGCCACGAAGGATTTGAACTGCTCCAGCGCGCTCGCCTGCGCAAACGCCACCGCCAGCAGGCCGGCGCCCAGCACTACGATATTCTTAAAACGCATCATACGGTTTATCCTCTTTTATTCTGCACTGGCAGCCGGCACCAGGATGTCGCGGTTGCCGTTCGACTGCATGGCGGAGACCACTCCGCTATTTTCCATTTGTTCCAGCAAGCGCGCCGCGCGGTTGTAGCCGATGCGCAGATGGCGCTGCACCAGCGAGATCGATGCGCGGCGGTTCTTCAGCACCACCTGCACCGCCTGGTCGTACATCGGATCGGCCTCGCCGCCCGCCTCGCCCGCCTCGCCGGATGCACCGCCGCCCTCGCCCTCCAGCGTACCGCCTTCAAGGATGCCGTCGATGTAGTCCGGCTCGCCGGTGGTCTTCAAGTGCTTGACCACGCGGTGCACCTCGTCATCCGACACGAACGCGCCGTGCACCCGCACCGGCAAGCCCGTGCCCGGCGGCATGTACAGCATATCGCCCATGCCGAGCAGCGCTTCCGCTCCCATCTGGTCCAGAATCGTGCGCGAGTCGATCTTCGACGACACCTGGAAGGCGATACGGGTCGGAATGTTGGCCTTGATCAGGCCGGTAATCACGTCTACAGATGGGCGCTGCGTCGCCAGTATCAAGTGCAGGCCGGCCGCACGGGCCTTCTGCGCGATACGGGCAATCAGCTCTTCCACCTTTTTGCCGACGACCATCATCAGGTCGGCCAGCTCGTCGATGATGATGACGATGGTCGGCAGTTTTTCCAGCGGCTCCGGCGAATCCGGCGTCAGGCTGAACGGATTCGGGATGTGCTCTTCCCGCTTCTTCGCCTCGGCGATCTTGGCGTTGTAGCCGGCCAGGTTGCGCACGCCCAGCTTGGACATCAGCTTGTAGCGGCGCTCCATCTCGTTGACCGCCCAGTTCAGCGCGTGGCCGGCCTGGCGCATGTCGGTGACGACCGGGGCCAGCAGGTGCGGGATGCCTTCGTACACCGACATCTCCAGCATCTTGGGATCGATCAGTATCATGCGCACGTCGGCCGGGTCGGACTTGTACAGCAGCGACAGGATGGTGGCGTTGATGCCCACCGATTTACCCGAGCCGGTGGTACCGGCCACCAGCAAGTGCGGCATCTTGGCCAGGTCGGCCACCACGGCCTTGCCGGCGATATCCTTGCCCAGCGCCACGGTCAGCGGCGATGGATTGTCGTTGTAGACCTTGGAGCCGACGATCTCGCTCAGGCGCACGATCTGGCGCTTGGGATTGGGCAGCTCCAGCGCCATGTAGTTCTTGCCCGGAATGGTCTCGACCACGCGGATCGACGTCAGCGACAGCGAACGCGCCAGGTCGCGCGCCAGGCCGACGATCTGGCTGCCCTTGACGCCGGTGGCCGGTTCGATTTCATAGCGCGTAACGACCGGGCCCGGATAGGCCGCCACCACCTTGGCTTCGACGCCGAAGTCGGACAGCTTCTTCTCGATCAGGCGGCTGGTGAATTCCAGCGTCTCGATCGACACAGTTTCCTGCACCTCGGCCGCCTCGTCCAGCAGGGACAGGGCCGGCAGGCGGCTGTCGCCGTTCAGGTCCTGGAACAGATTGGCCTGGCGCTCCTTCTCGACGCGCTCGGACTTGACCACCGTGACCACCTGCGGCTCGATCTTGACCGGCGGCGCCGCCACCGGGTGCTTCTCGACGTGCTTGGCGCGCTCGATGACCACCACTTCCTCGCGCTTGACGGCCGCGACCTCGCCCTGGCGGCGGTCTTCGCGGTACTGGTAGCGCTGGATGAACCAGTCGATCGCCGTCTCGATGCCGGCGCCGATGCGCTCGGCCAGCGTCAGCCACGAAACGTGGAAGAACAGGCTCAGCCCCAGGCCGAACATCAGCAACAGCAACAGCGTGGCGCCGGTGAAGCCGAACGCGACGTGGGCCGAATGGCCGATCAACTGGCCCAGCACGCCACCCGGCGCGCGCGGCAGTTGCACATGCAGCGTGTACATGCGCAGGTATTCCAGCCCGACGCTGCCGACAAACAGCAGCAGGAAGCCGATGGTGCGGATGATGGGTTCCTGCGCGTGTTCCGGCTCCGGCTCGCGCGACAGCACGTATTTCTGCGTCAGGCTGCGATAGCCGAGCCAGACGATGCGCAGCACGTAGAACGCCCACCACCAGGCGGAAATGCCGAAGATGTACAGCAGCAGGTCGGACAGCCAGGCGCCGGCGCGCCCGCCCAGATTGTGCACCTTGGGCACCAGCGTGCCATGGGACCAGCCCGGGTCCATCTTGTCGTAGCTGACCAGGATCAGCACGAAATACAGGCCCAGCACGGCCAGCGCCAGCCAGCGCGCCTCCGACAGCAGCCGCACCAGCCGGTTGGGCAGGGGCTGGCGTTCGGTCGGGGTGCGGGTATAGGCGGAAGAACCGGTGGAAGTCGCTTTCGGCATGCGTTCCTGAACTTTTTTACTACTCATAGGTATAAAGGTGTTGCAATGTTATCGGTCAGGAAATATCCATATACGGGTATTCTAAGGCATCTGGGCTGCAACTGGCCCGACGATTCATCCTGATGCGCAGCTTGAACTATAATCTTGCATTGCCTGCTCATTCAACATATACAGAAGCCATCCCATGACCACTCCTAAACATGCCCGCGTCTTGATCCTTGGTTCCGGCCCCGCCGGCTACAGCGCCGCCATCTACGCCGCCCGCGCCAATCTGAAGCCGATGCTGGTGACAGGCGTCGAACAAGGCGGCCAGCTGATGACCACCACCGACGTGGAAAACTGGCCTGCGGACCCGATGGGCGTACAAGGCCCGGACCTGATGCAGCGCTTCCTGCAGCACGCGGAGCGTTTCAATACCGACATCGTGTTCGACCACATCCACACCGTCAAGCTGCAGGAAAAACCGATCCGCCTGATCGGCGACAGCCATGAATACACCTGCGACACGCTGATCATCTCGACCGGCGCCTCGGCACAGTACCTGGGCCTGCCATCGGAACAAGCCTTCATGGGCAAAGGCGTGTCCGCCTGCGCCACCTGCGACGGCTTCTTCTACCGTGGCCAGGAAGTGGCCGTGGTCGGCGGCGGCAACACCGCCGTCGAGGAAGCGCTGTACCTGTCCAACATCGCCACCAAGGTGACGCTGATCCACCGCCGCGACAAGTTCCGCGCCGAAGCCATCCTGATCGACCGCCTGAACGCCAAGGTTGCCGAGGGCAAGATCGTCATCAAGTACAACCACACGCTGCAGGAAGTGCTGGGCGACGACAGCGGCGTCACCGGCATCAAGATCGCCTCGACCGATAACGGCGCCGTCACCGACCTGACCGTGCACGGCCTGTTCATCGCCATCGGCCACAAGCCGAACACCGGCATCTTCGAAGGCCAGCTGGACATGCACAACGGTTACATCAAGACCAGGACCGGCACCGAAGGCATGGCCACCGCGACCAGCGTACCGGGCGTGTTTGCCGCCGGCGACGTGCAGGACCACATCTACCGCCAGGCCATCACCAGCGCCGGCACCGGCTGCATGGCCGCGCTGGACGCCCAGCGCTATCTGGAAGGCCAGGAGTAAATCGTGGGCTTGAAAGACTTCGCCGACCTGAAATCCCTGAGCAAGCAGCTCAAGGAACAGGCTGACGCGCGCGCGGCCGCCGAGGCCGAGCGCGCCAAACAGGAAAAAACCCGGGCGGTGGAGGCGAATATCTTCCAGTCCAGCCTGGGCGGCGTGAAGCGCATGCCGGTGTCGGACCGCTACGTGCCGTCGCTGCCGAAGTCGGCCGCTACGGCCGCGGCGCCGGCCCGCAAGCTGACCCAGGCCGAGGACGACGCGGCCGTGCTGCGCGAATCGCTGTCCGACCTGTTCGAAGTCGATCACTACCTGGAAGACGATCCATCGCTGAACTACGCCGCCCCCGGCGTCGGTCCGGATGTGGTGAAGAAGATGCGCAAGGGCCACTGGCCGGTGCAGGATGAGCTGGACCTGCACGGCCTGCGCCGCGACGATGCGCGCGACGCGATCGGCGATTTCCTGCGCAAGTCGGCCATGCGCAACCACCGTTGCGTGTGCGTGATCCACGGCCGCGGCTTCGGCTCCAAGGGCCAGGAGCCGGTGCTGCGCTCCATGGTGCACAGCTGGCTGGTGCAGAAGGAAGAAGTCGTGGCCTTCTGCCAGGCCCGTTCGTCCGAAGGCGGCGAAGGCGCGCTGATCGTGTTGCTGCGCGCCGCGCTCAAGCCCGTCCGCTGACGTTCCAATTAAGAAACAATATTACACGTAGTCGGTTTGTCATGTTAACCTACGAACATTGCAACCTTGTTCGTAGCCTACATGAAGCACGTCCCTGTTCCGCACGTTTCCCTGATCACTGTCATCGAGATTGTCGCGATTCTGGTGGGCGCGTTTTCCGGCTTCGTTGAGGCGCGCCGCAAGCGCATGGACGTGGTCGGCGTGTTCACGGTGGCCTTCATCACCGCGTTCGGCGGCGGCACGCTGCGCGACATCCTGCTCGACCGCAGGCCGCTGTTCTGGGTGCTGCACCAGGAATACGCGATCCTGATCTTCATCCTGGCGCTGGTCGCCGCCCCGTTGATGCGCACCTTGCGCCAGATTCTTTCCGAACGCCTGATCGTGGTGGCCGACGCCATCGGCCTGGGCCTGTTCGCCGTGGCCGGCGTGTCGCAGGCGCAGGCGGCGCACATGCCGCTGTTCATCGCCTCGATGATGGGTGTGATCACCGGCATCTTCGGCGGCGTGCTGCGCGACATCGTCTGCAACGAAGTGCCGATGGTTTTCCGCGACGGCAAGCCCTACGCCATCTGCGCCTTCTTCGGCTGCTGGATGTACATCGGCCTGCAGTACACCGACGTCTCCGACGACTTCGCATTGTGGGCCAGCGCCGCCACCATCACCGTGCTGCGGCTGGTCACATGGAAGTTCGAGCTGCACGTCCACTACCACAAGAACTGATTTATGGAAGAACAACGCATGAGCAACATCAGCATCCGCCAGGCCGCGCTTTCCGACATCGAAGCGTTGTCGGTCTTGTTTGACGGCTACCGCCAGTTCTACGGCCGCGACAGCGATGTGGCGGCGGCCAGGAAATTCCTGGTGGAGCGTTTCAGCAACGGCGAATCGGTGCTGTTCATCGCCCACGACGGCGCGGAGCCTGTCGGCTTCACCCAGCTGTACCCGAGTTTTTCCAGCGTCTCGCTGGGCCGGATTTACATCCTGAACGACTTGTTCGTCAACGCGTTGGGACGGCGCAAAGGCGTTGGCGCCGGATTGCTGTCCGCAGCGGTCGATTTTGCAAAAGAAGTCGGCGCCATCCGCCTGGCGCTCTCCACAGCCAACGACAACGCCACGGCTCAAGCGCTGTACGAATCCAAAGGCTGGGAGCGTGACGAAGATTTTTTCTACATCTACCCTACTCGCTAACGGGTCCAATCCTCGATCTGCAGCATAGGTACCTGTCCAAAAGACTTGTCATTAGTGACCAAGATCGCACCTGCATTGAACGCATGTGTTGCGATCAGCAAATCAAGAGGCGAAAGAATTTTTCCTTGGGACTCCATTAGCGCCCGCACGCTGCCGTAGTTCCTCGCCACGGCACCATCCCACGGCAGCACCTTGATACGCTTTAAAAACTCCACCACGACGACTTGCAACCATCGAGCGTTCGGCCGCTTGGACAGACCAAACTGCAATTCCCCCCTCGGTAATCGCTGAAATGCACAGCGACGCTATCGGCAATCTCTGCAGGTGCCGACCAACAACGGGGTGAGCCCGAATCAAATGGCTCACTATATTGGTGTCGAGCATGTAAAGCGTCATTCACACCACCCGGCAAATGGATCGCGCTCCTGTACTCCCTGCCGACGTTCTTCGGGGCTGAGAAAATCGGCAGGCACATTGGCTCGCTTCACCGCTGCAAAAAAACTATCCCAGTTATCTAGACGCGACGACAGGATGACGTCCCCAGTCACCGGATCTTTTCGAATGTAAACCTCCTTGGAATCGAACCGATAATCCGCGGGCAGACGTACCATCTGGGCGCTACCTTTGATAAAAAGTTTTGCAATGTGACTCATAACGACCTCCCTGGAGCACACACGAAGGTGTATCCCAATACTACGCCCATCAGACATCAGACGCCGCTAAAGTCAACGCACGTCAATCGGCCACGCTGCCCGCCGGCGGCACACCGTAGCGGTCTGCCTGCACCTTGCCGCTGACGCCGTGCGTGCGCACGTCGGCGGTGATGGGCAGCATGTCCTGGTTCCACTGCTCCCATTGCGCCTTCAGCTTCGCGAACACTTCGGGATGGCGCTTGGCCAGGTTGGCGCGCTCGCGCTGGTCCTTGACCACATCGAACAGGAACTCGTTGCCGCCGATTTTCAGATACTTCCAATTGCCCGAACGGATGGCGCGCTGCGCGTTGGCTTTGTAGCGCCACAGCAGCGTGCGCTCCTGCGGCCCGGCCTGGCCCAGCAACACCGGCAGCAGGTTGCGACCGTCGGTCGGATACGCGGGATCGGGCGCGCCGCCGGCCGCCGCCAGCAAGGTCGGCAACCAGTCCATGCTGATCGCCACCTGCTCCGACACCTGCCCCGCCGCGATCTTCGCTGGCCAGCGCACGATGGCCGGCACGCGGATGCCGCCTTCCAGCAGCTCGGTCTTCTGCCCCGTCAGCGGCCAGGTCTTCGAGAAGCGCTCGCCGCCGTTGTCGCTGGTGAAGATGACGATGGTGTTCTCCGCCAGCCCCTTGTCCTCCAGCGCCTTCAGCACGCGGCCTATCGACGCATCCAGCGATTCGACCATGCGGCCATAGGTAGCCAGGTCGCCGCCGTCGTAGTGGAAGATGTTGTCGATGTCGCGAGAGATGGCCTCGTCGCCCGGACCTTCCCACGGCCAATGCGGCGCCGTGTAATGCAGCGACAGCAGGAAAGGCTTGCCGGCCTGCTGCTTCTGCACGAAGTCCACCGCGCGCGCGCCCAGCAGATCGGTGTAGTAGCCGATCTGCTGCACCGGCACCTCGCCCTCGTACAAATCCTCCTTCACCTGCGGACCCACGCCCGGCTTGTGCGTGAAGTAGTCGATGGCGCCGCCGTAGTTGCCGAAGAAGCTGTCGTAGCCGCTCTTGAGCGGACCGAAGGTCGGCAGGTAGCCCAGGTGCCACTTGCCGATCAGCGCCGTGCCGTAGCCCTGCTTCTTCAGCAGCGACGGCAGCGTCGGATGCGTGCGAGGCAGGCCCAGCGTGTCAGAAGCGCCGGCGATCGGCTCCTCCAGCCCGCCGCGCAGGCGGTACTGGTAGCGGCCGGTGATCAGCGCGAAGCGCGTGGCCGAGCACACGGCCGAGTTGGCGTAAGCCTGCGTGAAGCGTATGCCCTGCCCCGCCAGCTTGTCCAGGTTGGGCGTGCGGATATCGGTCTGGCCGTAGACGCCCAGGTCGGCGTGGCCCAGGTCGTCGGCCAGGATGAAGATGATGTTGGGCTGTTCCTTGCCGGCGGCCAGGCCGTTCGGCAGATAGCCGGCCAGCGCCAGCGCAGGCAGGGATTTCAGGACGCGGCGGCGGTTGTTATTCGTCATTCATGGTCTCCAATCAAAAGTCTGCGCGGGCGGTCACGCCAACCTGGCGGGGCGTTCCGATCACGGCGTTATAGGCGCCCGGGTTGGTGTTCCAGGTGCTGGTGTAGTAAGTCTTGTCGAACACGTTCTTGGCCCAGACGGAAATATCCCATCGGGCCTGGCCGTTTTTCACTTTCACGCCGGCCGACAGATTGGTCAGGCTGTAGGCGGGAATGCGCGAGTACTCGGAAGCGTCCAGCGTACCGTAAGTGCTGCTGCGGTAGGCATAATTGACGTTGGCGTAGCCTTCGACATTGGCCTCCAGCGTGCGCGCGTATTGCGCGCTGAGGTTGCCGATCCAGCGCGGCGCATTGACCAGCGCGGCGCGGCCGGACAGGTCGCAGGAAGCGCCGGGACGCTCGCTCGGGCACGGGGCGTTCTTGTACTCCTTGTACTTGACGTCGTTGAACGAACCGTTGGCGCCCAGCGTGAAGCCGCGCACCACGACGAAGCTGGTGTCCAGCTCCAGGCCGCGGCTGCGCACATTGCCGGCGTTGGTCAGGTAGGACGTGGCGCTGACCGGGTCGTAGGCATTGCTCTGGTAGCCCTTGACCTCGTTCCAGAACAGGCTGGCGTTGACCTGTGCGCGGCGCTCCAGCAGATTGCTCTTGATGCCCAGCTCCAGGTTGTTGGCCTTCTCGTTGTTGACCTTGAGCGAGGCAATGCCCGCCGCGCCCGGCACCGACAGATTGATGCCGCCGGATTTCTCGCCGTGCGAGATGCTGCCGAAAGCCAGCACGTCGGTATCGACCTTGTAGGCCAGCGTGACCAGCGCCGACGGGCTGAGGTTGTTCAGGTGGACATCGCCCGAGTTGTAGACGCCGTAGCGGGTATTGCGCGATGCCAGCGCCGGGCCGCTGACGGCGGCGCCGCCGGTCGGCGCATCGCGCGTCACCTGGGCGATCTTGTCTTCGTAAGTGGCGCGCAGGCCGCCGGTCAAATCCCACTTCGGATCGATGTGCCAGATCGACTGGCCGAACAAGGCGTAGCTGTTGACGCGCAAATGGCCGTTGCCGATGCTGGTGACATTGCTCCACGCGCCGGCCGGCGTGGCGTTGAACTTGTCGGCCAGCGGCCCGTTGTAGGTGAAGCTGACGTTGTCCAGGTTTTGATAATAGTAGTACGCGCCGATCACCGATTCCACCGGCCGGCCCAGCGGCGTGGCCAGGCGCACTTCCTGCGTGAACTGGCGGTGCCGCGCCGAGGCGCCCACGTTCAGCGTGACCGGCACGTCGAGGCCGTCGTCATTATGCGGCGTGAAGTTCCAGAAGCGGTAGGCGCTGATGGAGGTGAATTTGTAGTCGTTATCCAGCTTCCAGTTGACCTCGCCGGAGACGCCGCCCTGGTGCACGTCGACATGCGAGCCGCTGTCCAGGTTCACTGCGCGCTTGGCCGGGTCGGTGATCGGGTGGCCGCCGACGGCCGCGGCCTGACTCAGGAACTTGCCGCCCGGGCCGGCGCTGTAGAAGATCAGCGTGCCGTTGTTGGAGTCCTCGACGTTGTAGTCGGCGATCAGGCGCGCGCTGACTTTGTTGTTCGGCTCCAGCAGCAACTGGGCGCGCACACCTTCGCGGTCGCCGCCCTGCACCTTGCTGTTGTTGTAGACGTTGGTGATGTAGCCGCCTTCGTGCGTCTTGTAGGCGGAGATGCGGCCGGCCGCCGTGTCCGAGAACGCGCCCGAGATCACTGCCTTGGCCTGCACATAATCCTGCTGGCCGAGCGACAGCTGGGCGCTGTTCTCGCTGCGGAAGGTGGGTTGTTTGGTGGTGATGTTGAGCACGCCGGCGGTGGTGTTCTTGCCGAACAGCGTGCCTTGCGGGCCGCGCAGCAGCTCCAGTTGCTGGATGTCCAGCGCATCGAAGGCGGCCATGCCGGGACGGGCCAGGTAGACGTTATCCAGGTAGACGCCGACGCTGCCTTCCAGCCCGTCGCTGGCCGGGTTGTTGCCGAGGCCGCGCACGGCAAAGCTCATCTGGCGGGCGTGGACGTAGTTGACCGTCGTACTGGGCAGCAGCTGCTGCAAGTCCTGCACGCGGTAGACGCGGTTGCCTTCCAGTGCGCTGCTGTCGAGCACGCTCATCGAGGTCGGCACGCTTTGCGAAGTCTCGTTGCGGCGGCGCGTGGAGACGGTGACGCGGGCCACCACTTCCAGCGATGCATCGGCTGCGGCTGCGGCTGCGGCAGCGGCGGCGGTCGCGGCAGGATCTGCGGCGCCCTCGGCCGCATCTGTTACGGCGGCCACTTCGGCGGCAACGCCGGAGACGGCCGACACGCCCAGCGCTGCGGCGTTCTGTGCCTGCACCGGCGCGGCGGCGACCAGCAGGAGTCCGTATGCCGCTGCGACGGCGGCGGCCAGTTTATTCTGTTGCATAGTCATCTTCCATTCAAATAAGCGGGCGTGAACCGCCCCGCACGCCGGCATGAAGGCCGGCGCGTTCTGTTGTTGTAGGTATGTGATGGCGCTGCCGCGATCGGCAGCGCGGGGCGTGTTCGCGCTTAGTTCGTGGCTACGCGGAACTTGCCTGGCTCCGGCGGCGTGACCGCTTTTTCGGAACGCGGAGTGCCTTCCGGCACCCAGTTGTACGGCACCGGTTGGGCGCGGTACAACCAATTACTCAACACCGGCTTGCCCGCGCCGGCGACCGGCGTCGGCGCGAAGTACGGGCTGACATATTCCCAGGCGATGTCGCCCTTGCTCGTCACCTGGAAGATGCGGCCGTTCATGCCTTCATCGATCAGCGTGTTCCCGTTCGGCAGGCGGCGCGCGCTGCTGATGAAGGAGCTGTAGAAACTCCACTCCGGTCCGTTCGAATCGCCGCCCGTGTATTCCCACACGATCTGCCTGGTGATCGGATCGATCTCCAGCACACGCGAACGCGGCTGCACGCCTACGCTGACGCGCGGATAGCCCGCCTCGCCCTGGTTGTCGAACACCAGGATGTGGCCCGCGCCCGGCAAGCCCGGCTCGATCAGGTGCGCGTCATGCTGGCCGACGATCTGGTCCACCGGGCGCGGCAGCACACGCGGACCGCGCACCTGCGCCGGATAGTCCGGCCCCAGCGACCACACCACCTTGCCGGTCTGCTTGTCGAGGATGACGATGAAGTTGGCCTCGCGCGAATCAATCAGGATGTTCTCGGGATGGAAGCGCTGGTCGCCCGCGTCGAACCAGCGGTTCGGGCCCAGCACCGACATGTTGTTGATGTGCAGGTAGTCGAACGGCGCAGCCTTGCCGCGTGGCGAGTAGCCGTTCTTCACCAGCTTCAGCGATTCCGGCTTGAAGCCGAACTCGTTCAAATGATCGGACGCCACCCACTTCCAGACGATGTCGCCGCCCGGCGTGACTTCGTAGATTACGTCATCGAGCACCTGCGGCGCGGCGAAGCCCGCCACCGGATGCACGAGGTTGGCCAGCACCAGCGTATTGCCGTTCGGCAGACGGCGCCAATCGTGGTGCTGCTTGGCGCTGCCGCCGGGCACTTGGGAAGACGCCTTGCCTTCGACCGGCGCCGCATACGCATCCTGCGCGCCGCCTGCCGCGCCCCATTGCCAGATCACTTTGCTGTTCCAGTCCAGCTCACCGATGGCCTGGTTGCGCAGGCCGTTGCCCTCGTTCGAGGTGCCGGTGGTGCTGGCCAGCTGCACCAGCACGTGGCCGCGCTTGCCACCCGTCAGGGCCGGGTCCAGCAGCACCGGCGGGAAGCCTTCGGCATTCCAGCGGTGCACCTCGTTGCCGTTCATGTCGATCAGATGGGTATTCTTGTCCTGGCCGCTGAAGATCACGTAGCTGTTGTACGCGGTGGCGGTGTCGTAGCGGGTGACGCCGGTAGGATAGACGCTGGGCGCGGCGCCCAGGTTGGCTGCGACGGTGAACAGCGACAGTGCAGCAAGTGTACGAGTGCGAGTGGTCATGACACGAGTTCCCAGTGAGTGGACAGTGTGTCTATATTACTAATCCACGTAGAAAACTCGAACTAATATAACCAAACATCGTTATACAAAAAATGCCGGATAAGCCGGCATTTTTTGATCGCAAAGCAAAGCTGGATTACACGGCGTCGGCGCCGGTTTCGCCGGTGCGGATGCGGATCACCTGCTCGACGTTCTGCACGAAGATCTTGCCGTCGCCGATCTTGCCGGTGCGGGCTGCCTTGATGATGGCGTCCACCACCTGCTCGGCCACGCCGTCGTCGACCACGACTTCGACTTTTACTTTCGGCAGGAAGTCGACCACGTACTCGGCGCCACGATACAGTTCGGTGTGGCCCTTCTGGCGGCCGAAGCCTTTGACTTCGGTAACGGTCAGGCCGGTGACATTCACTTCGGCCAGTGCTTCGCGCACCTCGTCCAGTTTGAACGGCTTGATCACAGCGGTAATCTGTTTCATGACTTCTCCTTATTTTGTTTAAATCGAAAATCTGTAGCCGGGCGAGCCGCGAGCCTTGGTTCTATTGTAATCGACACGCACACGCTGTCCATCAACGTATGCGAATACCGGTCAATTCCTTTCATCCTGCACCGGAATGGAGCGCAATTCCTCCAGCCATACAACGCTTTGCGCATCGCTGGGCGCGCGCCAGTCGCCGCGCGGCGACAGCGAACCGCCGCTGCCCACCTTTGGTGCGTTCGGCACGCAGCTGCGCTTGAACTGGCTCGTGCGGAAGAAGCGGTCCAGGAAGATGCCCAGGTTGTGCTTGATCGCGCCCAGGCTGTACTGGTTGCGCGCGACGTGGTCGCCGTCCGGCCAGCGGCCCTGCTCCTTGTCGTGCCATGCGGTCAGCGACAGGAACGCCACCTTCGATGGACGGAAGCCGAAGCGCAGCACGTAGTACAGGTTGAAATCCTGCAGCTCGTAAGGGCCGATGGTGCTTTCGGTGCGCTGCTCCGGCTGGCCGTCCGCCGTGCCCGGCACCAGCTCGGGGCTGATCTCGGTGCCCAGGATGTCGAGCAGCACCTGCGCATCGTTGCGGCCGATCACGCCGGACTCGGCGACCCAGCGCACCAGGTGCGAGATCAGCGTCTTCGGCACGCTGGCGTTGACGTTGTAGTGCGACATGTGGTCGCCCACGCCGTAGGTGCACCAGCCCAGCGCCAGCTCGCTCAGGTCGCCGGTGCCGCAGACGATGGCGTGGTGGTGGTTCGCCAGGCGGAACAGGTGGTTGGTGCGTTCGCCGGCCTGCACGTTCTCGAACGTGATGTCGTACTGCGCCTGCCCTTCCGCGTACGGATGGTTCAGATCCTTCAGCATCTGGATGCAGCTCGGGCGGATGTCGATTTCCTGCGCCGAGCAGCCGACCAGCTTCATCAGCGCATGCGCCTGCGTCAGCGTGCGTTCGCTGGTGGCGAAGCCGGGCATGGTGTAGGCCAGGATGTTGGTGCGCGGCAGTTTGAGCTTGTCCATCACGCGCGCGCAGACCAGCAGCGCGTGCGTCGAATCGAGGCCGCCGGAAATGCCGATGACGATCTTCTTGATATTGCTGGAGGTCAGGCGCTGCGCCAGCGCCTGCACCTGGATGTTGTAGACCTCGTTGCAGCGCTCGTCGCGGCGGCGCGCATCGGACGGCACGTACGGGAAGCGCTCGATGCAACGCTTGAGCGCCAGCGGTTCTTCGCGGCCGATCTCCAGCTCGAAGAACACGGTGCGGAATTTGTTGACCTCGGCCGCGTGGCGCTGCACCGATTGCGCGAAAGTGTTCATGCGCATGCGCTCGCGCGACAGGCGCTCCAGGTCGATGTCGGCAAAGGTCAGCGTGGCTTCGTCGGCGAAGCGCTTGGACTCGGCCAGCAGCTCGCCGTTCTCGCAGATCACGCCCTGCCCGTCCCAGGCCAGGTCGGTGGTCGATTCGCCGCTGCCGGCCGAGGTGTACAGATAGGCCGAGATGCAGCGCGCCGATTGCTGCGACACCAGCTGGTTGCGATAGCCGGCCTTGCCCACCAGCGCGTTCGACGCCGACAGGTTGACCAGCACGGTGGCGCCGGCCAGCGCCGCGAACGACGACGGCGGGATCGGTACCCACACGTCTTCGCAGATCTCGACGTGGAATTTGAACAGCGGCATGTCGGCCACTTCGAACAGCAGGCCGGAGCCGAACTGCACGCGCTCGCCCAGCAGGTCGATCTCGGTGGCGACGGCGTAGTCGCCGCTGCTGAACTGGCGGGCGTCGTAGAACTCGCCGTAGTTGGGCAGGTAGCTCTTCGGCACCACGCCCTGGATCTGGCCGTTGGCGATCACCACCGCGCAGTTGTACAGCTGATGCTCGACCCGCAGCGGCACGCCGACCACCAGCGCCAGCTTCCATTGCACCGAGGCGGCGACGATGCTGTCGAGCGCGTCCAAGCAGCCGTCCAGCAAGGCGCGCTGGTGGAACAGGTCGTCGCAAGTGTAGGCCGACAGGCCCAGCTCGGGGAAAGCCACCAGCGCCGCGCCTTGCGCGGCGGCCTGCTCGGCCAGGGCGATGGTCTGGGCGGCGTTGTAGGCGGGGTCGGCGATCCGGCAGACCGGCGCGGCGATGGCGACGCGGGCGAAATCGTGGGTGTACAGATTCAGGAAATTCGAGGTCATGTGGAGTCTTTCACGGGCACATCGGATAGACAAAATCGAATTATCGCACGGGGACAGCGGTGCCGCCGCCAACAGACACGGCCCAGATAGGCTAGACTTGCGCCAACATCAAGGGCCGGAGGCAGGCGTGGCAGAAGCAGAGTTTACGATCATCAATTCGCTCGACGGCGTCGACCCCGCGCAATGGCAGGCGCTGGCCGGCGACAACCCGACGCTGAGCCACACTTTCCTGCACGCGCTGCACGACAGCGGCTGCGCCGCCGAGGACACCGGCTGGACGCCGCGCTACCTGGTGCTGCACCGCGACGGCGTGCTGGACGGCGCCATGCCGCTGTACCTGAAGGATCACAGCCGGGGCGAGTACGTGTTCGACCACGCGTGGGCGGACGCCTTCCACCGCAACGGCATCGAGTACTACCCCAAGCTGCTGTCGGCGGTGCCGTTCACGCCGGTGACGGGCAGCCGCCTGCTGGCGCGCACGCAGGAAGACCGCCAGCTGCTGGCGCGCGCGGCGCTGCAGGTGGCGCGGCAGCTGGGCACCTCGTCGCTGCACATCCTCTTCCCCGACGAGCAGGACAAGCAGGCGCTGGCCAAGGCCGGCTTCATGCTGCGCGAGGGCGTGCAGTTCCATTGGGAGAATGCCGGCTATGCGGATTTCGAAGCCTTCCTGTCCAGCATGAAGATGGAGAAGCGCAAGAAGATCCGCCAGGACCGGCGGCGCGTGCTCGATGCCGGCATCGCCTTCGAGCACCTGGCGGGCGCGCAGATCGGCGCCGGGGTGCTGGAATTTTTCTACAGCTGCTACGTGTCGACCTACCACGCGCATTATTCGACACCGTATCTGTCGCTGGAGTTTTTCGAGCGCTTGCTGCGCGAGACGCCGGACAGCATGATGATGGTGCTGGCCAAGCGCGGCGACGCGCCGGTGGCGGCCGCGCTGAACCTGGTGGGCGGCGGCATCATGTACGGGCGCTACTGGGGTACGCAGGAATTCGTCTCGGGCCTGCACTTCGAAACCTGCTATGTGCAGTCTATCGATTACTGCATTCGGCACGGCCTGGCGCGCTTTGAAGGCGGCGCGCAAGGCGTGCACAAGATGTCGCGCGGACTGGTGCCGACGCCGACCTGGTCGGCCCACTGGGTGGCCGACCCGCGCTTTGCCGACGCCATCGCCGACTTCCTGCAACAGGAAACGGCAGCCATGGACGAATACATCGATGAGCTCGGTGAGCGCACCCCGTTCAAGGCACAGCTGCCCTAGCGTACCTGCTTACGCTGCGTTGCGGCGGCGGCGCGCGGCGGCGCCCATCACGGCCAGGCCGGCGAGCAGCATGCCGTAGGTTTCCGGTTCGGGCACGGCAGTCACGTTCAGGTCGGTCAATACCACGCCGCCCGAGCCGCCCAGCTGGCCAGGGCAATTGGCCGAATTGCACGGATCGAACACGATGCGGCCCACGTTCACTGCGGGAATCGACAACGTGAACCACTGATTGCCGGCATTGGTGCCGAACGTCGGCGAGTACCAGGTGCCCAGCAGCGCATTGCTGCCGAAGGCGTAAGCGGTGATGCCGAAGGCGTCCGGATCGCCGGCGCCGTCGCCGGCACGGATCGAGATGTTGCTGACCGCATGCGCGAAAGTGAACGTGATGTCGCTGTCGCCGCCACCGCCGGCAAACAGGCCGCCGCCATACGCATCCGTGTACGCCAGGCTGCCTGCCTCGGAAGTCATGGTCAGGTCGCCGAAGGTCGCATTCTCGTAGTTGTGACCGTCGGTCATGAAGGTGCTGAAATCGTAGTTGGTGGCGGCGGCGCCTGCGCTCCAGCCCAAACCAAGGCACAGTCCGGCGGCGGCCAGCAAACGAGTCATTGATGTCGTCATAAAATTCCCCATTAAATTAATTGTAAAAAATACAAATTTAATAGTACGTGGTTATTATTTTTACATCAAGCAATATGTAACAAATTGGCATAAAACCGCAACAAAGCGGGCGGCGGCATGGAAACGCCCAAACGGTTAGAATGGTAGCGTTAACTATTATCTTCCCGGGGATGAAACCAGTTTGCTTCACAGCAATTTCAATCGGGCCTATACTCTGTGCCCCTTGGAGGGTTTTATCAGGAACGTGGCAAGCAAAGCATGAATGCAGATTTTATAAGACAGCGTGAACGGTTCAAGACCGCCACGATGAAGCGGATCGACGTCAGCGATGAATCCTACAGCAACGTGACCGAGCTTCTGGCGCCTATCGCCAAGCCCTTCCACGTGCGCAAGGGAGAATACCTGCAACGTGCCGGCGTGCCGGCCACCCAGGTGCACTGGATCAGCGGCGGCGTGGTGCGCAGCGGCTTCTTCAACCGCGACGGCCTCGAAGTGACGCTGCGTTTCTACCGCGAGGGCGAATCGGCCACCACGCTGACCGACCTGATCGCCGGCGAGAACGGGCAAGCGGCGGTGCAGTTCCTGGTGGCGGAAACGCCTATCCATGGTTTCACCCTCGATTGGAAACGTTCCTGCGAACTGCGCGCGCAGCACGAGGTGATGCAGCACTACCATCTGAACATCGCCATGCACGGCCTGCAGACGCTGGCGCAGCGCGCCTACACCAATGGCGAGACCTCGGCCCACGAGCGGCTGGCGGCCTTCCGCGAAGAGTATCCGGGGCTGGAGGCGCGCATCTCGCAGCGTGCCATCGCATCCTACCTGGGCATCACGCCGCAATACATGTCGCGCCTGCGGCGCGAGGCGGAAGCGGCCAGCGGCGCACCGCGCGGTTGATAAAAAAAAGCCCCTTGCGGGGCTTCTTTACTGGTCGCGTGAGTTACGCAATACCGTTTTCTTTTTTGTAAGCGGCAACGCCGCTCAGGATCTCTTCCTTGGCTTCGTCCGGACCGTACCAGCCGTCGATCTTGACCCATTTGCCTTTTTCCAGGTCTTTGTAGTGCTCGAAGAAGTGCTGGATCTGGCGCAGACGCAGTTCGTTCAGGTCTTCCGGCTTCTGCCAGTGGCTGTAGATCGACAGTACTTTGTCGACCGGCACGGCCAGCACTTTGGCGTCTTCACCGGCTTCGTCGGTCATCTTCAGCACGCCGACAGGACGGCAGCGCACTACCACGCCCGGGATCAGCGGGAACGGGGTGATGACCAGCACATCGACCGGGTCGCCGTCTGCGGACAGGGTGTTCGGCACGTAGCCGTAGTTGCATGGGTAGTGCATGGCGGTGCCCATGAAACGATCGACGAAGATCGCGCCCGATTCCTTGTCTACTTCATACTTGATCGGATCGGCGTTCATCGGGATTTCGATGATGACGTTGAAATCGTTCGGCAGATCGCGGCCGGAAGATACTTTATTCAAGCTCATGGGGGTTTCCTCGTAAGTGCTGACAAATGTTTAACCGCGTAATTATAGCGAACTACAGCCCGCTTGTGCAGCGCAGCAGCGCCGTGACGTGGCCGAACGCCGGTTTCACGACAATCTTGTTACTCCCCGCTGCGCTGCCGAAGGCATAAAGTCGTCCTGCGGCGCCTATCCCTGGCGCCTCCAAAGGAGACTGCAATGACCAGTACTATCAGCAAAATCAGTCGCAAGGCGCAGACCGCCGGAACCTTGAGCCACGCCGTCGTATCCCCCGCCCAGTGGCTGCAACAACGCCAGGCCTTGCTGGCGCGCGAGAAGGAACTGATGCGCCTGCACGACCAGGTCGCCCGCGAACGCCGGGCGCTGCCGTGGGTGCGCGTGGAAAAAAACTACGTGTTCGACACGCCGTCAGGCCGGCGCACGCTGGCCGATCTGTTCGAAGGCCGCAGCCAACTGGTGGTGCAACACTTCATGTTCACGCCCGGCGCCGGGCAGGGATGCGCCCACTGTTCCTACATGGCCGACCATACCGACGGCGCCCTCGCCCACTTGGCGCAGCGCGACGTGACCTTCGTCGCCATCTCGCGCGCGGCACTGGACGACATCGAGCGCTTCCGCCACCGCATGGGCTGGCGCTTCAACTGGGTATCGTCGGGTGATGGCGATTTCAACTACGACTTCCGCGTCAGCTTCCGGCCCGAAGAGCTGGCCAGCGGCGCAGTCGACTACAACTACCAGCGCCAGTCCCTGAAAAATCCCGACATGCCCGGCGTCAGCGTGTTTTGCAAGGATGACGACGGCGTGGTCTACCATAGCTACTCGACCTACGGCCGCGGCGTGGAAGTGATGATGCACACCTATAACTTCCTCGACCTGACCCCGCTGGGCCGCCACGAGGAAGGCCTGCCCTACACGATGGCCTGGGTGCGCCACCACGACCGCTACGAGGCCGCGCCGGCGGCGTCCGCGTGCTGCCATGCGCAGGCATGAACAGGCGCTGCGGGCGATGACGCCGATCGCGGCCGGTCACGCCGCCTCGGCCGCCATGATGACGGCGCTGCACGGCGCCGGCCTGATGCTGGCGCCGGTGCTGGTTCCGCTGTGCGGCAGCGACGGCACCGTGCGCGAGGTGGCCGTGGCGGGCTCACAGGCGCTGGCGGCGTGCGCCATGCACGCGGCGGCGATGCTGGGCATGACCGCCGCCGTCAACGCGCTGCTGAAACGGTACTACGCGATATAACCCCCTTGGGTTTGCAATGCATGGTGAGCGGACTCAATAGCGAAACCCGACGATTCGCCTAAACTGAGGATTTCGGGATCGGCACATGAAACCAGCTAAAAGCAAGTGGCTTGCCTATACCGGAATCGTCGGGCTGATCCCGATTATGGCGCGGCTGCTAGCGTGGGTTGTTACCTCGACGGGCCGCGTCACTCCATTTATCGCATCGGAGCACTCTGCGCACTCAACGTCATCGCAGAGCACGATCCTGGCTTGATCGACCCAACCCTGATGTTCTTTATCAGCGTCGGCTTTTCCACTGCGTCAATGGCGTTGGGCGTGGTCACGTTTTACTACCTCCCACGAATTAGGGAGAGATGAACATGGTCCTCGTCATCGTCAACGCCATCGCAATGATAGTTGGACTGGGCGTTTCGATCTGGGTATATCTTGAGACCGGAAAGTAAAAAACCCGTCGCAAGGACGGGTTCTTTTTAGAGGATGGTGGCCAGCGCGCACTGGCGGTAGTGGTTGGCGGCTTCTTCCGGCTGGGCCAGCGCTTCGTGCAGTTGCGCCAGCTTCAGGTGGGATTCGCGCACCATGCGCGGGTCGGCGGCGTCCGACAGGGCCTGCTCCAGATAGCGCTGGGCTTTGCCCCACAGCTTCTGCTTCAGGCACAGGGAACCCAGCGTCAACGCCAGTTCGGCGTCGGTCGGACGCGCGTGTATCCAGTTTTCGCAATGTTCGATCTGCACCAGCAAGGCGGCCGAGCCGGCCGGTGCCGCCGCTTCGCGGTAGGCGCGCACCACGCGGTCGTCCCAGTCGGCGGCCAGCGATTCTTCCGCCACCAGGCGCGCCTCGTCGTGCAGCCCGCGCGCGTTCAGCGCGGTGGCGGCGCGGCAAGCCACGTAAGGCTTGATGCGGTCGGCGGTCGGCACCGTGGCCCAGACGCGCATCAGCGACTCCGCATCATGGGCGCTGTCGGACAGCATGTCGTCATACGCCAGCTCGCGCAGGCGCGACGACAAGGCCGGATGCAGCGCGCGGTGCTTGTCCAGCGAACGCACCAGACGCAGTACTTCCGGCCAGTTCTTGGCCTGCTGCTGCGCCTTCAGCGACCATTGCAGCGCATGGATGTGGCGGGTGCCGCTGGCGTTGAGTTCGCGCACCGCTTCCAGCGCCTGCTCCGGCTGGTGGTCGTCGACCAGCAGTTCGGTCATCGTCATCAGGCGCGCGGTCTTCATCGCCTGGTCGTCGGCCAGCTTGGCCAGCCAGTTGTCGCGGCGCGCGCTTTGACGCATGCGGTGCGCGGCGCGGGCGCCGATCAGCGACGCCACGCCGGCGTTTTCCGGCAGCTCGGAGGCGCGCATCGCGGCCTTCTCGGCATGACCGAAGCGGCCTTCAAACAAGGCCTTCAACGCTTCGCGCAGGCCCTTGTTGCCGTCGCGCTCGCGTTTGCGCTGGCGGTAGGCGGCAACCTTGCCCGGCATGCTGACGGTGGCGCGGAAGGCGCGTATCACGAAGTACAGGAAGACGAACAGCGCCACCTCCAGCACCACGAAGAAGTTCAGCGACAGGTCGATCCGATGCGGCGGGTAGAACAGCACCACATTGCCGGGGTTGAAACGCGCCGTCACGGCGATACCGATGGCGGCGGCCATCAAAGCGACTATCCAGAGAAATAAACGCATGACTTATGGCTTCGCTTTGTAGTTGCGCACAGCGTTCAGGCTGTCCGACAGGGTCGGCATCTCGATCGCCAGGTTGCTGGTCTGGACCTGGCGCAGCAGCGTCTGCACGGTCTGCGTCGACTTGGCGCGCACGTCGAAGTACTTGACCAGCGCTTCCTGCGCCGCGATCAGGTCGGCGCGGAAGGCCGTCTCGTTGCGCGACAACAGCGCCATGCGCGCGTTCAGCAGGCGCAGCTTGAGGTTCTCGCGCAGGAAGTAAGCCTGGGTCGGCGACAGCATCAGCGCGTCCGGCGTGTCGACGCTGCGCACGCGGATCAGCTGGCGCACGTCGGTCCACATCTCGCTGCTCCAGCTGTTCCAGGTGTCTTGCACCGCTTGCAGCCACGGGCTGGTCGGCTCGACCGGCTCGGGCTTGCCGCCCTTGCCGGCGGCGGCCTTGGCCCTGGATTTTTTCTCGGGCGGCGCCGGCAGCGTCGGCTTTTCGTCCGACAGCATCGGCAGCGTGTCGATCTGCGCGATCACGTTGTCCAGGCGCAGCGCCATGCCCACCGAATCGACGCTCGGCAAGGCCTTCAGCTTCTCGGTGTCCTTGGCGATGGCGCGGCGGATGGTGATGAATTGCGGCTTGTCCGAACGCGACAGGCTGCGGTCGGCGTTCTGCAGCGCGATCAGCGCGCCCGGCACGTTGCCGGCCAGCTGCAGCTGCTGGCTGGCGGTCGACAGCACTTGCTCGATCTCGGTCAGCGCCCATTCGTCGCGGTTCTTGGACAGGTCCTGGTACAGCTGCTCCAGCGCCAGTTGCTGGCTTTGCGCTTCCTGTTGCTTGCTTTCCAGCAGGCCGACCTTGGCTTGCAGCTCCTTGCTGGTTTCCTGCACGGCACGGGCTAGCGTGCCGGTTTCGGCATTGCTGGCGTCGCCCTTTTGCAGGCGGCGCGCCATTTCCTCGCGCAGGTTGCGCACCTGGTTGTGCGAGGACCAGCTTTGTCCGGCCAGCAGGATGGCCAGCACGACGATACCGACCAGCAGCATTTGCGGCTGTTGCACGGTTTCGAGCAGGCTGGGCTCAGGCTGCGGCTTGGACGCAGGCGGGGTCTCGGCGGCGGCGCCGGCGGAGACGACAGGATCGGGTAAGGTAGGCAAATCGTTCATAGGCGTGATTGTAACGCGGCCAGCAGGCGTTCGTCGCCTGATCCGGTGAGCGTCAGTCGGGAAAAGCCCAAATTATTTGCCGTTTCGGCAATTCGGGCGTGCGGGATGATCAAATGCTGTTGTTGCATCAATACAACGGGATTCTGCTGCGCCGCATCAGGGTAGTCGGCGTCGAGCTGGGCCAGCAGCGCGCACAGGCCGCGCAGGGCCTCGGAACTGGTGATGATCCAGTCGTTTTGCTGCGACAGCAAACGGCGCAGCGTGGCGGCCAGCTGCGGCGTCAGCGTCGGCACGGAGCGCCGGTAGGCCGGCACCACGTCGACCACGGCGCCGGCCGCGCGCAGGCCGTCGGCCATCAGTTCGCGGCCGCTTTCGCCGCGCACGATCAGCACCGGCTGATCCTGCAGCGCGGCCAGGTCCAGCGTTTGCAGCAAGTGTTCGGAATCGCTGTGGGCGCTGTCGGCCGGGCTGACGATGTCGACCGTCTCCGGCGTCACGCCGTGGGCGGCCAGCGCGGCGCGGCTGCCCTCGCCCAGCACCGCCAGCCTGACGCCGGCCGGCCACTGCTTGATATGCGCGAAGGCGGCGTCGATGGCGTTGGGCGAGACGAAGGCCACCATCTTGTAGCCCGGCTGCGGCGCGCACAGGCGCGCCAGCGCGGCCAGCAAGGCGGCCGGCTCGGGCAAGGCTTCGATTTCCAGCAACGGCAACAGTTCCACCTGGCGGCCCAGTGCGCTAACACGGGCCGCCAACGGCAGGGCTTGCGCCAGGGGACGGGTGATGACGACGGCGCCGGTCATCCGGTGGTCAGGTGCCGGAGGTCGGCGCAGGCGCAGCAGCGGCCAGCGTGGCCGAACGGGCGTCGGCGTCGGCCTGCGCGGCTTCGCTCAGGCAGGACGCCAGGATGTCGACCGCGTCCTGCGCGCGCAGCAGCCCGGCGACCTGCTCGCCCAGTGCTTCCGGGTCGGCGGCCGCGCCGCGCACCTCGGCGCTGGCCATGCGGGCGCCGTCCGGCGTGGCGACCATGGCGCGCAGATGCATCTGGCCATTTTCCACCGTGGCGAAGGCCGCCAGCGGCACCTGGCAGCTGCCGCCGAACACCTTGGACACCTTGCGCTCGGCCGTGACGGCCTGGAAGGTGGCTTCATGGTTCAGCGGCGCCAGCAAGGCCATCAGGTCGACGCCGCCGGCTTCCTTGCGCACAGGGATCTCGATCGCCATCGCGCCCTGGCCGGCGGCCGGCAGGCTGGCGGCCGGGTCCAGCAGCGCGCGGATGCGCTCGGGCAGGCCCAGGCGCTTGAGGCCGGCGGCGGCCAGGATGATGGCCGCGTAGTCGCCGCGATCCAGCTTGCCCAGGCGGGTGTCGAGGTTGCCGCGCAACGGTTTGATCACCAGCTGCGGGTAGCGCGCCGCGATCAGCGACTGGCGGCGCAGGCTGCTGGTGCCGACCACGGCGCCGGCCGGCAGCTCGTCGAGCGAGGCGTAGTCGTTGGAAACGAAGGCGTCGCGCGGGTCTTCCCGCTCCAGCACGGCGGCCAGGGCGAAGCCTTCCGGCAACTCCATCGGCACATCCTTGAGCGAATGGACCGCCAGATCGGCGCGGCCTTCGGCCATCGCGACTTCAAGTTCCTTAACGAACAGACCCTTGCCGCCCACTTTAGATAAAGTTCGGTCAAGAATTTGATCGCCTTTTGTCGACATTCCTACAATTTTAATATCGCACTGCGGATATAATAAAGTCAATCGCGCCCGTACATGCTCGGCCTGCCACATGGCAAGCCGACTTTCACGCGAAGCGATCACCAAGGTGGACGGAGGATTTTGTAGTAATTCCGATATTTTCAAAACCAGTTCTTTCGCTGTAGCTAACGCTAACCGGCGCAGGCCAGTTAAAACGCGCGTGTTTAAGATCACAAATTTTATCACGCTCACCTTCTTGCAGAACCGGGCCACAAGCCTTTGCACCGACTTTTCACATCTTTGCGGCTTATCTCATGGCAAACCAATCTAGTGCAACGAACGATCAAACGGCTGAACAAGCAGGCGTGGACAAAGACGCCCCCCTTAAAGAAGACATCCGCCTGCTAGGCCGCCTGCTGGGCGACGTGCTGCGGGACCAGGAAGGCGAGGAAGTCTACGCCGTGGTCGAAACCATCCGGCAGACAGCCGTGCGCTTCCGGCGCGAGGCCGACGCCGGCGCCGCCAAGGAACTGGACGGCATGCTGAAAATCCTGACCCGCGAGCAGACCATTTCCGTGGTGCGGGCGTTTTCCTACTTCTCGCACCTGGCCAACATCGCGGAAGACCAGCACCACATCCGCCGCCGCCGCGCCCACCTGCTGGCCGGCTCCAACCCGCAGCAAGGCAGCGTCAACTTCGCGCTGTGCAAGCTGAAGGAAGCCGGCGTCAGCCAGGAAACCGTGGCCACCTTCTTCCAGGACGCGCTGATCTCGCCCGTGCTGACGGCCCACCCGACCGAAGTGCAGCGCAAGTCCATTCTTGATGCGGAACACGATATCGCCCGCCTGCTGGCCGAGCGCGACCTGCCGCTGACGCCCAAGGAACAGGCCGCCAATATGCACCTGTTGCGCGCCCGCGTCGCCACGCTGTGGCAGACCCGCATGCTGCGCTACTCCAAGCTGACCGTGGCCGACGAGATCGAAAACGCCCTGTCCTACTACCGCATCACCTTCCTGCGCGAGCTGCCGGGCCTGTACGACGACATCGAGACCGACATCGCCGCCCACTACGGCCAGGCGCAAGCCACCACCGCACCGTACGTGCAGATGGGCAGCTGGATCGGCGGCGACCGCGACGGCAACCCCAACGTCAACGGCGGCACCATGGAGCACGCGCTGACGCGCCAGGCCACCACCATCCTCGACTTCTACCTGGAAGAAACGCACACGCTGGGCGCCGAACTGTCGGTGTCGACGCTGATGATCGCCTGCAGCCCGGCGCTGCAAGCGCTGGCCGACCAGTCGCCCGACCTGTCCGACCACCGCGCCGACGAACCGTACCGCCGCGCGCTGATCGGCATCTACGCCCGCCTGGCCAGCACCGCCCGCGCGCTGGGCGCGACCAACATCCTGCGCAAGGAAGTGGGCCACGCCGAACCCTATTCGTCGGCGGCCGGGTTCTCGGCCGACCTGCAAGTGCTGGTCGATTCGCTCAACGCCAACCACGGCGCCGTGCTGGTGCAGCCGCGCCTGTCCACCCTGAAGCGCGCGGCCGACATCTTCGGCTTCCACCTGGCCTCGCTGGACATGCGCCAATCGTCGGACATCCACGAACGCGTGCTGGCCGAGCTGTTCGCCAAGGCCGGCGGCCAGGCCGACTATTCGTCGCTGGACGAGGACGCCAAGGTGGCGCTGCTGCTGAGCGAGCTGTCGCAGCCGCGCCTGCTGTACTCGCCGTACATCGCCTACTCGGCCGAGACCGATTCCGAGCTGGGCGTGCTGCGCGCCGCGCGCCAGATCCGCGCGCTGTACGGCGCCCGCGCCATCCGCAACTACATCATCTCGCACACGGAGACGGTGTCCGACCTGCTGGAAGTGCTGCTACTGCAAAAGGAAATGGGCTTGCTGCGCATCGCCGAGCAGGAGCTGGACCTGATGGTGATCCCGCTGTTCGAAACCATCCCCGACCTGCAGCGCGCGGCCGGCATCATGGAAGCCGTGATGGCGATCCCGCTGGTCAAGGCATTGATCGCCAAGCAGGGCCAGATCCAGGAAGTCATGCTGGGCTATTCGGACTCCAACAAGGACGGCGGCTTCCTGACCTCCAACTGGGAGCTGTACAAGGCCGAAACCCACCTCGTCACCGTGTTCGAAAAAGCCGGCGTCAAGCTGCGCCTGTTCCACGGCCGTGGCGGCACGGTGGGCCGCGGCGGCGGTCCGTCGTACGAGGCCATCCTGGCGCAGCCGCACGGCACCGTCAACGGCCAGATCCGCCTGACCGAGCAGGGCGAGATCATCGCCTCCAAGTTCTCCAACAAGGACATCGGCCGCCGCAACCTGGAGCTGCTGGTCGCCGCCACGCTGGAGGCCAGCCTGATGCCGCAGTCGGAAGACGCCGCGCACCAGGCCCAGCTGCGCCAGTTCGAAGCCATCATGGCCGAGATCTCGGACCGCGCCTACAAGGCCTACCGCAACCTGGTCTATGAAACCCCAGGCTTCACCGACTACTTCTTCGCCGCCACGCCGATCGCCGAGATCGCCGAGCTGAACCTCGGTTCGCGCCCGGCCTCGCGCAAGTCGACCAAGCGCATCGAGGACTTGCGGGCGATTCCATGGGGCTTCTCCTGGGGCCAGTGCCGTCTGCTGCTGCCGGGCTGGTACGGCTTCGGCAGCGCGCTCGGCGCCTGGGTCGCGGACGGCAAGCGCGACGAGCGCCTGGCCCAGCTGCAAGCGATGTTCCGGCAATGGCCGTTCTTCGCCACGCTGCTGTCGAACATGGACATGGTGCTGGCCAAGACCGACCTGGCGATCGCCTCGCGCTACGCCGAGCTGGTGCAGGACAAGGAACTGCGCGAACGCATCTTCAAACGCATCACCGAAGAGCATGCGAACACGCTGTCCATCCTGCAGAGCATCACCGGCGCCACCGAGCGGCTGGCCGGCAACCCGCTGCTGGCGCGTTCGATCCAGAACCGCTTCGCCTACCTCGATCCGCTGAACCACTTGCAGGTGGAGCTGATCAAGCGCCACCGCGCGCTGTCCAGCGAACCGGGCAAGGCCGATGAGCGCGTGCATCGCGGCATCCATTTGTCGATCAACGGCGTCGCCGCCGGCCTGCGCAACACCGGCTAAACCGTCGCGCGCTCCGCCCCGAACGCCCAGGTCCGCGCCTGGGCGTTTTTTATTTCCTTAAGGATTGATCAAACTGGTTAAATTGGCATTACAATATAAACAAGACCACTTTTGTCCGCCAATATGAAAAGCCTGATCGAATCGCTGGGAAAGTCGAACATTGAAGAGGTCGTAACGCGGCTGCAAGCCGCCATCGGCGGCATGGAACCGGACAACGGCGAACTGCACAACATCATCGCCATCATGCCGCTGGCCTTGTTCATCAAGGATGCGCAATCGCGCGTCGTGCTGATGAACCCGGCCTGCGAAGCGCTGTGGGGGATCTCCTTCGCCTCCCTGCAAGGCAACGACGGCGCCGCCTTCTTCCCCGCCGACCAGACCGCCTACTTCCTGGAACACGACCGCGCCGCTTTCGCCAGCGGCAAGCACCTGATCTACGAAGAAGAGCTGTGGCACCCCGGCCTGGGCGAGAACCGCTGGCTGCAAACCCACAAGCTGCCCACCTACGACAAGCAAGGCCAGCCTCACCTGCTGATCGCCATGTGCGTCGACATCACCGACCGCAAGCGCGCAGAGCATCTGCTGCAATCGTCGGTGCAGGAACTGCGGGCGCTGTCCGAACACCAGCACACGGCCAAGGAAACCGAACGGCGCCGCATCGCCCAGGACATCCACGACGACCTGGCGCAAAACCTGCTGGCCTTGAAGCTGGACGTCGCCACGCTGCACGACCGCACGCGCGAGCACCAGCCGCTGCTGCACCAGCGCGCCGCCCAGGCGCTGCACACGCTGGACGCCAGCATCACTGCGGTGCGCGAGCTGATCAACGAGCTGCATCCGAGCACGCTGGAGCTGGGCCTGTCGGCCGCGATCGAATGGCAGATGCAAAGGCTGGAACGCCGCCACGGCCTGCGCTGCCGCCTGGAGCTGATCGAAGACAGCGTCACGCTGGACCAGCGCCAGATTTCCGGCATCTACCACGTGGTGCTGGCGGCGCTTGGCTACGTGTGCGGCCACGCCGGCGCGCGCACCGTGCAGGCCACGCTCAATCTGCGGCCCGACTTGCTGTCCATCGTCATCAGCGGCGACGGCCACCCCGACCAGCAAACCGCGCAAGGCGTGCTGGACCTTGGCGGCATCCGCGAACGCCTGGCCGATTTCGGCGGCGAGCTGGCGGTGGCGCAGCTGGCCGGCGCCGGCACCGTGCTGCGCATGAACCTGCCAGGACTGCTGTCCGCCAAATAGAGGATGCCCCTGCCCCTCTTTGCCGTTATGCTGTCGGCATGAGAATCCTGATGTGCCGCACTTCGCGGCTGGCCGCCGGCCTGATGCTGGCGGCCCTGCAAGCCGCCGGCGCGGCCGAACATGCCCGCCTGCTGAACGACTACAGCCACCGCGCCTGGACCGCAGACCAGGGCGCGCCGGCACAGATCCAGGCCATCACGCAGACCCGCGACGGCTGGCTGTGGCTGTCCACGCCGACCGGTTTATATCGTTTTGACGGCCTCAACTTCGAGCGGCGCGACCGCGTCGGCGGCCAGGCGCTGCGCTCGACCATCGTGCTGCCGCTGTACACCGCGCCCGACGGCGCCCTGTGGGTGGGCTACCGCTTCGGCGGCGCCAGCGTGTTCAAGGATGGCCAGGTGCGCCACTACGGCGCCGCCGACGGCTTCCCGCCCGGCGCCACCTACTGCTTCGGCCGCGCGCCGGACGGCACCATGTGGGTGACGACGGCCGGCGGCCTGGCCTGGCTCAACGGCGGCCGCTGGCAGCGCATCGGCGCCGACAGCGGCTTCGACCCCGGCGCCAAATCGATCTGGCAGGTGCTGTTCGACCGCGACGGCACGCAATGGGTGTCGAGCGACCGCGCCGTCTACTACCGCCGCCACGGCGACAGCCGCTACCGCATCGCCAGCCCGGCCGACATCCGGCTGTCGTCGCTGGCCGCCGCGCCGGACGGCACCGTGTGGGCTTCGAACGGCAGCGACGCCAATTACCGCATGTCGCAGCAGGCGCCCGCCGCAGGCCGGCCCGCCAGGCCGGAGCTGCCCGGCAGCGGCATGTGGTTCGACCGCGCCGGCACCATGTGGCTGCTCAGCGAAAACCGGGTCGAACGCATGCTGCCGGACGTGTTTCCCGATCCGCGCCAGCGCATCACCCGGGAGCAGGGCCTGAGCGGCATGAACCCGCAAACCTTTTTCGAAGACCGCGAAGGCAATGTCTGGATCGGCACGGTCAGCGGGCTGGACCTGTTCCGCCCCAACCGCGTGCGGGCGCTGCCCAGCCATCTGGAGATCGCCACGCCGGCCCTGTCTCCGGGCCGGGACGGCAAGGTCCGCATCAGCGGCGACCACTCCGGCTCGTGGCTGGTGGATGCCGGCGGCCGCCGTTACGACAGCGCGCCGCACGCCTTCCGCTCGGCCGCCACCGGCCGCGACGGCCGCCCGGCGCTGGGCACGGCCCAGGGCATCTGGCTGCCCGAGGCCGGCGGCAGCGGCGCCCTGATCCCGTCGCCGCCGGCGGCATTGAAGGACCAGATGGCGCCGCGCGCGCTGGCCCAGGACGGCGGCGGCGACTGGTGGGCCAGCTACGTCAACCTCGGCATCTACCGCCACCACGGCGGCGGCTGGAGCCGGGTCGACTATCCCGGCCTGCCGGCCGCGCGCGTGCTGTCCATGCTGGCCGACCGCCGCGACCGCATCTGGATAGGTTATCCGGACAACCGCATCGCCATCATCGAACGCGGCGCCGCGAGCATGGTCGGCGCGGCCCAGGGCCTGCGCATCGGCAATGTACTGACCATGGTCGAACGCAACGGCCACCTGTGGATCGCGGGCGAACTGGGCGCTGCCCTGTACGACGGCCGGCGCTTCATTCCGCTGCAGCTGGCGGACGGCCACGAACTGCGCGGCATCAGCGGCCTGGTGGAAACGGCCGGCGGCGAACTATGGCTGCACGGCCACGACGGCGCCTTCCGCATCGCCGCCGAACAGCTGGGCCGGTTCCTGCGCAGCGGCGCCGCAGTCGGTTACGAGTTGCTCGACAAGGACGACGGCGTCAGCGGCGGCATCCAGCCGACCGGGCCGTTTCCGTCCATGGTCGAAGCCGGCGACGGCACGCTGTGGCTGTCCGGCCTGGGCGGTGCGGCGACGATAGCGCCCGGCCCCACCGCCCGCGACGCCACGCCGCCGCCGGTGGAAATCCGCGCCGTCTCCAGCAACGGCAAAGCCTATCCGGTGGCGGGGCCGCTGGCGCTGCCGGCCGGCGCCAACAACCTGCAGGTCGGCTTCAGCGCGCTGGGCCTGTCCATGCCGGACAAGCTCGCCTTCCGCTACCGCCTCGAAGGCGTCGACAGCGAGTGGCAGCAGGCCGGCGGCCGCCGGGTAGCCTTCTACACCAACCTGGGGCCGGGCAGTTATCGCTTCCAGGTCATCGCCGCCAACAAGGACGGCGTCTGGAACACCGGGGGCGCGGCGTTGCAGGTGACGATAGCGCCGACCTTCACGCAAAGCCTGTGGTTCAAGGTGATCTGCCTGCTGGTGCTGGCGACGCTGGCCGTGCTGGCCTGGCGCTGGCGGCTGGCGCAGATGGCCCGCCTGATCGAAGCGCGCCACGTCGAGCGCCTGAGCGAGCGCGAGCGCATCGCCCGCGCGCTGCACGACACCTTCCTGCAGGAGGCGCAAGGCACCATCCTGATGATGCAGCTGGCGATGGAGCAGGTGCCGGCCACCCTGCCCGCGCGCGCCGCCATGGAGCGCGGCATCGGCTACATCGAGCAGGCGCTGATCGAGGGGCGCGACGAAGTGCGCGGCCTGCGCTCGCCGCTGCGCGACGATGAAACGCTGGCGCAATCGCTGGACCGCTTCGGCCAGCGGCTGGCGGCAGGACTTTCGGCCAGTTTCCGGCTCGAACAAAAAGGTGCACCATACGCGCTGCCCGCCATCACCGGCGATGAAGTGTTTTCCATCGGCCGCGAAGCCATCTGCAACGCCTTCCGCCATGCCAGGGCCAGCGAGATCGTCGTCGAGCTGGCGTACGGCGCGGAGCAGCTCAGTTTGCTGGTGCGCGACAACGGCCAGGGCATCGCGGCGGACACGCTGGCGCAGGGCGGCCGCAGCGGCCATTGGGGCCTGGTCGGCATGCGCGAGCGCGCGGCGCGGATCGGCGCCACGGTCGAGGTGGGCAACCACGGCGAAGGCGGCGCGTTCGTGCGCCTGACTTTGCCGACTCTGTACGCCAGCGCATAGACGGCGCGGCGCGGTCTTGCTGTAATCACGCAGTTATATTCCCACCCCCACGAGGAGCGAACACATGAAGCTGAAAGACAAAGTCTGCATCGTCACCGGCGCCGCCAGCGGCATCGGCAAGGAAATCGCCCTGGTCTACGCGCGCGAAGGCGGCAAGATCGTCATCGCCGACCTGAACCTGGAAGCGGCGCAGGCCACCGCCAACGAGCTGAAGGGCGCCGGCCACCAGGCCATGGCCATCGCTATGAACGTGGTCGATGAAGCCCAGGTCAACGCCGGCATCGCCAACGTGGTCGAGGCCTGGGGCCAGATCGACGTACTGGTCAGCAATGCCGGCATCCAGATCATCCACCCGGTCGAAGACTTCCCTTACGAGGACTGGAAGAAGCTGCTGTCCATCCACCTGGACGGCGCCTTCCTGACCACCAAGGCTTGCCTGCCGCATATGTACAAGGCCGGCAGCGGCAGCGTGATCTACATGGGCTCGGTGCACTCGAAGGAAGCGTCCAAGCTCAAGTCCGCCTACGTGACGGCCAAGCACGGCCTGATCGGGCTGGCCAAGGCGGTGTCGAAGGAAGGCGCGGAACACGGCGTGCGCGCCAACGTGATCTGCCCGGGCTTCGTGCGCACGCCGCTGGTCGACAAGCAAATCCCCGAGCAGGCCAAGACGCTGGGCATCTCGGAAGAAGACGTGATCAAGAAAGTGATGCTGGCCGATACCGTGGACGGCAAATTCACCACGGTGGAGGACGTGGCCGAAGTGGCGCTGCTGTTCGCCAGCTTCCCGTCGAACGCGTTGACCGGACAATCGCTGGTGGTCAGCCACGGCTGGTTCATGCAATAGGAGGTCGACATGGCCACGCTGACGCCGGCAGCTGAACTGGCTGCCAGAAGCACGCCCTATCCGAACGACAGCGCCGCCTACCGTGCCGCGCGCACGGCCTTGCTGGCGGAAGAGATAGAACTACGACGGCACATCGAACGCGTGGCCGCCCAGCGCCGCGCCCTGCCCCTCGGGGGCGAGGCGCCGGACTACAGCTTCATCGACGAGAACGGCGAGACGGTGAAACTGGCCGAGCTATTCGGCCGGCACGACACGCTGGTGACGTATTTCTGGATGTACGGCCCGCAGCGCGAACGGCCGTGCCCGATGTGCACCGCCTTCCTGGGCGCCATCGACATTCCGTCGCGCGACCTGTCGCAGCGGGTGGCGGTGGCGGTGCTGGGACGGTCGCCGGTGTCGCGCCAACTGGCCTTCGCGCGCGAACGCGGCTGGCGCAACCTGGCCTTTTACCAGTGCGTCGGCGACGATTATCCGCGCGACTATCGCGGCCTGGCGCCGGACGGCAGCGAGTGGCCGGCGCTGGACGTCTGGGTCAAGCGCGACGGCAAGGTTCACCATTTCTGGGCCAGCGAACTGGGCGGCACCGAAGATCCGGGCCAGGATCCGCGCGGCGCCCCGGACCCGACGCCGCTGTGGAACATCCTCGACCTGACGCCGGCCGGGCGCGGCGCCGACTGGTATCCCAAACTATCGTACTGAACCGGCGGCACGCCGGCGGTGGCGCTTGAAGACCTCATGATTCAGATTCTTCGCAGCGATAACAAAGCGCAGCCGACAGCGCCGCCAACGACCAGCGGCACAGCAAAGGCCGGAAAATTGCGATTATGGCATTTTCTGGTGACAATGGAATACCCTGTCGCCGCGCTCAGCGCCCCAGCGTCATCCGCTTCAGCAGTATGTTGAAGTCCATGTCGCGCTGGGTCTGCAGGGTTCGGGCGTAGCCGCTCTCGCAGGACGCCTTCGCTTCGTCGACCGTCACGCCGGCCACCCTGTCCCGCAGGCCGCCGTTGAATACGCCCTGCACCGCCGCGACATGCGCAGCGATGGCGGCGTCCGTGGCGTCCGGCTGGCGGGCGCGCATCTGCTGTATCAACTGAACCTTGTACAACTGGCGCAGGATCAGCAGCGCATCCGCGTTGTTCTCCTTCCACTGCGCCATCACGGCCGTCAGGGCGTCGACCGCATCCGGCGCCACCACCTTGCAACGCTCAAGCAGCAGCGCGTGATAGGTGTCGAAGTCGATCTGCGCCAGCTGGATGCCGGCCGCGACATCGATCGTCTCGCCGGCGGCCGAAGCGGGCGCTGCGGCCAACGCCCATGCCAGGACTATGTTTCGTATCATCTCGTCGCCTTAATTCAGCGTTGACAGGAAGGGCAGCAAACCCGCCACCACATGCGCGGCCATCACCGGGAACAGCCGGCCGGTACCGGCGTAGTAGATGCTGAACACCAGCCCCATCGCCAGCACCCCGGCTGCGCCCGCAGGCCCTTGGTACCAGTGGCAAAGCAACCGCACCAGCATCACGATGCCGACCGCGTTGGAGGCGCCAAAGCGCCGCAAGCCACGTTGCAAGTATGCCAGCAAGAACTGCGGCGGCATACAACACGACGCCCACACCCAGCCCGCCCCAGGATGGCCTGGGCAGCAAGGTCGCTAGCGGATAGCCGCTCAGCCGCAGCAGCGCCGGCGCCACACAGGCGGACAGCAATTCCTGTATCAGGATATCGGCAGAACGCCGGTCGCTGAAGCTCAACACGGCGGCGTCGCCGGACGCCATGCAGAACGCGCTCACGATAAAGCCGCCGAAGCAGATGGCCATGACCAGCAACGCCTGCCTCAGCGGCGTATGACTTGGTCCATTCAAAGACCGTTTTTTTCGATACCTCTAGTGCATTGCAACCGAGCCAGAAAAAATGCGCGGTTTGTCACGCCAAACAAGGTTAGCAACGAATTCCTGGGAGCGCGGTGCGATCACAATTACTTGATCCGAACGGGCGCGTGGTCCAGCGGCTTATAGTTTGTCCCGTCATAAACGTCGCTGGTCAGCCGGCCATCATGCTTCCTTACTCGCACACTAAACAGGCGGGGACCTGTTTCCGGCGTGCCGCCACAGTCTTGCGTGTGACGTTCGCGCACCAAAATTTCGAAATACAAGGGCTTCTCGATTGCATCGATTAAGCCGCATTCATCCTTCAGTGTCGTCAGCCGATATTTGTGGATGGCGCCGGTGGCAAGCTTGATTGCTTCGTCTTTGGTTCTTATTTCGCCGGCAAATATCGATGACGACGCCAGAAGCAACAGGGCAAACAAACGGTGAGATGGTTTCATGGCTCGATCCAATAGCTACTTTTTGAGCAGCGGCGTGATGTGTAAATGTATGATGGATTTCAATTTTTGCGCATAGTAGGGATCGGTAGCATAACTGCCCTTGACGGACCGTCCCCAGTTACTCTCAAGCGCGGATTGTGCGAGTATCACTTCGGCTGGGATGCCAGTTCGCGCAGCGATAATTTGTGCGTCACTGACATGCAGGCCAATAAAACGGGCTACATGAGCTGGCTGCTGCCTGGGTTTGGCTTTGTGGGCATGCTTGTGCGCGTGGATTTGCGCAAGCGCGTGTGCGTGTCTGGACATGAGCGATCTCCGGTCCGGTCGAAGTGACCAGGTTCAGCATTGCATCGACTCACGCGGTTGTTATTGAAGTCGCTCAGTATTTATCCTGGTTAAAAAATAAAAAAGGGAGGCACGCGGCCTCCCTTTCTTGTTTCAACTGACGCTTAGTTCTGCGTCAGGAAAGTCTTCAGCTTGTCCGAGCGCGACGGCTGGCGCAGCTTGCTCATGGCTTTCGCTTCGATCTGACGGATACGCTCGCGGGTCACGTCGAACTGCTTGCCCACTTCTTCCAGCGTGTGGTCGTTCGACATTTCCACGCCGTAGCGCATGCGCAGCACCTTGGCTTCGCGCGGGGTCAGCGAATCCAGCACTTCCTTGATGACGTTGCGCATCGAGGCGTGCAGCGCGGCATCCAATGGCGCCAGCGTGGTGTTGTCTTCGATGAAGTCGCCCAGCTGCGAATCGCCGTCCTCGCCCATCGGCGTTTCCATCGAGATCGGCTCTTTGGCGATCTTCATGATTTCGCGGACTTTGTTTTCCGGCATTTCCATCTTGACGGCCAGGGTCGCCAGGTCCGGCTCGCTGCCGGTTTCCTGCATGATCTGGCGCGAGATGCGGTTCATCTTGTTGATCGTTTCGATCATGTGCACCGGCACGCGGATGGTGCGGGCCATGTCGGCGATCGAACGGGTGATGGCCTGACGTATCCACCAGGTCGCGTAGGTCGAGAACTTGTAGCCGCGACGGTATTCGAACTTGTCGACCGCCTTCAGCAGACCGATATTGCCCTCCTGGATCAAGTCCAGGAACTGCAGGCCGCGGTTGATGTACTTCTTGGCGATCGAAATCACCAGACGCAAGTTGGCGACCGTCATTTCACGCTTGGCCTGGCGCGCGCGTTTTTCGCCGGCGGCCATCTGCTTGTTAATCTTGCGCAGGTCGGCCAGCGGCAAGGCCACGCGGGCTTGCAGGTCGATCATTTTCTTTTGCAGCTCTTTCACCGCAGGCACGTTACGGCCCAGGATGGCGCTGTACGGATAGGCGCTGTCGACTTCGCCGTCAACCCAGTCCAGGTCGCATTCATTGCCAGGGAAGACCTTGATGAAGTGGGCGCGCGGCATGCCGCATTTGTTCACGCACAGCTCCAGCACGGCGCGCTCGATGTGGCGCACTTCTTCCATCTGGCCGCGCAGCGTGTCGCACAGCTTCTCGACCACCTTGGCGGTGAAGCGGATGCCCAGCAGTTCGGCCGAAATCGCTTCCTGCGCCGACACATACGCCTTGGAGCCGTAGCCGCCGGTGGCCTTGCGCATCTTGTCGTACTGGGTCGAGATGACGTCGAACTTTTCCAGCGCGGCTTTCTTCAGCTGCGCCAGCTGCTCGGTCGAGAAGCCCGCCGCGCCGCCGTTGGCGTCGCCGTCTTCTTCCTCGACTTCTTCTTCCTCTTCTTCATCTTCATCCGACGCGACGGCAGGCGCGGCCGATACGGCCGGCGCGTTGTTCGCTTCGTTCAGGTCGACGAAGCCGTCCACCACTTCATCCACTTTCAACTCGTCGGCTTCGATCTTCTTGGCCAGCGCGACGATCTCGGCGATCGTGGTCGGGCAAGCGGAGATGGCCTGGATCATGTCCTTCAGGCCGCCTTCGATACGCTTGGCGATCTCGATCTCGCCTTCGCGCGTCAGCAGCGCCACGGCGCCCATTTCACGCATGTACATGCGGACCGGGTCGGTGGTGCGGCCGAAGTCGGAGTCGACGGTCGACAGCGCGGTCGCGGCAGCCGCTTCCACTTCGTCGTCCGAGGTGACGGTGGCGACGCTGTCGGTCAGCAGCAGCGATTCGGCATCCGGCGCGCGCTCGTAGATGGCGATGCCCATGTCGTTGAAGGTCGCGATGATGCCTTCGATCGCTTCAGGGTCGACAATGTTTTCCGGCAGTTGGTCGTTGATCTCGGCGTAGGTCAGGAAGCCGCGTTCCTTGCCCATGTTGATCAGGTTCTTGATCTGGGTGCGGCGGCGTTCCAGCTCTTCAGCCGTGCTCTTCGAATCGACGCCCAGCATGTCGGCGGCGCCGCCCTTGGCCTTGCGCTCGCGGGCCTTGGACACGGCCTTCAGTTCGGCGCGCTCAACCGCGTTCAGTGCCGCGACTTCGTCGTTTTCCGGCGTGAATTCGGATGGCTTGCGGCCGCGGCGGCCAGGTACCTTGACGCTAGGCAGCAGGTAGCCGGAGGTGTCGATCGAGGCCAGCGTGGCGGCGTCCGTCACCTGGCTGACGGCTGGGCCGGCGGTGACGATGACGACCGGTGCAGGCTCGGCCTTGGCAGCCTTGACCAGCTTGGATTTCGGTGCGGCCTTGACCACCACCGCCGGCGCGCCGGCTTCGGCGGCCGGCGCGCCGGCGACCTTGCGCGCCACCTTGACGGTCTTGACCGGCGCGTCCGCGCTGTCGGCCTGCTGCACCGCCACTTGCGCTTCCGCCTGGGCCGCTTCGGCCGCGGCGCTCAGGCGCGTTTTCTTTTTGACTACCGTTACTTTGCTCGCTGCCTCTTGCGCATTATCGATCACATAAGATAGAGTCGTCTTTGGCACCACCAGCGGAGCGGAGCTGGTGCGGGCGGCCTTGACGGACAACGTTAAAGTTTTCGGCGTTTTTGTCATTAAATATCTCTCAATGCGTATTCGCCAGAAAATACAAAATGCCATAGCCAGCGCCGACCGTTACCGGTGCGCACAGATGGAAATGTTGTAATTTAGCTGACGATTATCTGCGGAATAAAAAAAGCCCGCATCCAACAACGGGCTTGTTTCTCTTTTCAGTGAAGAATAGGGAGAGGGCAAAGTATGCCGTATAGCGCGACATCAGGATAATTGATAGTACCTATATCCGACATCTTAAAACCATATAACAAGGGCTACAAACTCTTGTCAGACCGTCCAAATCGCATCCTGTACCAAACTGAAACGCACCGTCCTGCAAAAGTGCGTCTCGCATTATACACGTTTTGGCGTGCGAACGCACCCCCGGCGTCCAACTGGCGTATGATGGTGTCGTGGTCATTTTTACATCATGGCCTAAAAGGCACTGCAATCCCGTAGTGCCCATGATATGCTCACGCCTCTTGCTTAAACTATGAAGTCGATGAACACTAGTCTCACCCCTCAGGCGCCGGCAACCGAGCCCGCAGCCACTGCCGTTACCGCCGCATCCACTTCAGCGCCTGCAGCTCTTACCCCGCGCAGCTTGCTGAAACAATTGCAGACCCAATTCCCGGCCTTCCGCGATTTCCTGCCTTTGTCGATTGGTATCGACAAGCAGATCCTCGCCGTCATGCCCGAACTGGACCGCAAGACCATGCGTACCGCGCTCGGCATCCATACCGGCTCGCTGCGCTACCTGAAAGTCATGGAAAAAGCCAAGGTGCGCCACGATCTGGACGGCACCCCTGGCGCCGAAGTGACGGACACCCACCGCGCCCACGCCACCCAGGTCTTGCAGGAACGCTTCAAGAAAGAAGCCGAACGCAAGAAGGCGGAACGCGACGCGGCCGCGGCCGAAGAAGCGGCCCGCGTGCGCGCCGACAAGCTGAACCAGCTGACCGCGAAGTTCTCGCGCAAGGGTTGAGTTGGCGTTGACTACGCAACAGCAGGCGGCGCCGGCGGAAGCCGAGCTGCCGCCCTACGTGGGTCTGCGCATCGGCGATGTGCAGCTGATCGCCACGCTGGAGCAAGCCATCGCCGCGCGCGACATCTTGCTGGCCACCGACGCCATCGGCTTCGATACCGAATCGAAGCCGACCTTCACCAAGGGCGAGACCTCGACCGGCCCGCACCTGATCCAGTTTTCCACCGACCACAAGGCCTATCTGTTTCAGATCGGCAGCAGCATTTCCGCGCCCATGCGCGAAGTGCTGCAAGCGGTGCTGGAAGCGCCCGCCCTGCTGAAGGTGGGCTTCGGCCTGTCCGACGACGTCAAGCGGTTGCACGCCAAGCTGGCGATACGCGCGGCCGGCGTGGTCGACCTGTCGGTGGCGCTGCGCACGCCGGGCCAGCGCAACGACCTCGGCGCCAAGACCGCCGTCGCCAAGTTCTTCGGCCAGAAGCTGCAGAAGTCCAAAAAGATCTCGACCACCAACTGGGCGCTGCCGCGCCTGAACGAAAAGCAGATCCTGTATGCCGCCGACGACGCCCAGGTCGCGCTGCGCGTCTACCGCCACTTCATCGCCGCCGGCAACAAGCTGCCGCCGATGAAAGCCGTTAAACTTCCCCGCCCGCCCAAGCCTTTATAGAAGCGATCTGGTATCCTTGCCAGATAGATACGACTTCAAGGAATGGCATGTCCACATTTTCCGTCGTGCGCGCATGCGCCGCGCTGGCTGTCGCCGGCTGGTGCGTGCCGTCACTGGCCGCCGCGCCAGCCACCCTGCCCGACACGCTGGAACAACGCGTGGCCGCCTGCATCGCCTGCCACGCCGTCAAGGAGCGCGGCGACGCCTTCTTCCCGCGCATCGCCGGCAAGCCGGCCGGCTACCTGTACAACCAGCTGGTGAATTTCCGCGAAGGCCGGCGCCACTATCCGATGATGACCTATATGGTCGACCACCTGCCGGACGCCTATCTGCGCGAGATCGCCGAGTACTTCTCGCAGCAGCATCCGCCCTACCCGCCGGCCCAGGCCGGCAGCGGCGCCAGCGCCAGCACGGCCTCGCTGGCGCGCGGCCAGGCGCTGGTGCAGCAAGGCGATCCGGCCAAGAAGATCCCGGCCTGCGTGGCCTGCCACGGCAGCACGCTGACCGGCGTGGTGCCCGCCATCCCCGGCCTGATCGGCCTGCCAAGCGACTACGTCAACGCCCAGTTCGGCGCATGGAAGAACAAGGTGCGCCGCGCCGCCGCGCCGGATTGCATGGCGGAGATCGCCAACCGCTTGAACGAGGCCGACATCGCCGCCGTCTCCGGCTGGCTCAGCAAACAAACGCCCGATCCCGCCGCCCGCCCCGGCGCCGCCGACAGCATCGCCATGCCCCTGCCGCTGAACTGCGGCAGCGTGCCAGCACCATAAGGGGCCGCACATGAAGAAAATTATTTATACCGTTATCGCGCTGCTGGCGGCCGGCCTGTTGCTCGTGCTGTTCGGGAGTTCCGACGATACCGGCCCGGCGCCCACCGTCACCGCCAAACTGGCGCCGGCCGAGAAAGTCGCGCGCGGCGCCTACCTCGCCAAGGCCGGCGACTGCATGGCCTGCCACACCGTGCGCGGCGGCGCGCAATACGCCGGCGGCCGCGCGCTGCCTACGCCGTTCGGCAACGTCATCTCGCCCAACATCACGTCGGACCAGGCGACCGGCATCGGCAGCTGGAGTTCCGACGACTTCTGGCGCGCGCTACACAACGGCAAGTCCAAAGACGGCCGCCTGCTGTATCCGGCCTTCCCCTACACCAACTACACCCGCATCACGCGTGACGATGCCGATGCGCTGTACGCCTATTTCCAATCGGTGCCGGCGGTGTCGCAGGCCAACCAGGCGCATACCTTGCGCTTCCCCTACAACCGGCAATTCATGCTGGCCGGATGGCGCGCGCTGTACTTCAAGCCCGCCGTGTTCCGCGAAGACACGAAACAGTCGGTGGACTGGAATCGCGGCGCCTACCTGGTGCAAGGCCTGGGCCATTGCAGCGCCTGCCACAGCGCGCGCAACACGCTGGGCGCGACCGATGGCGAAGGCTTGTCCGGCGGCCTGATACCGGTGCTGGGCTGGTATGCGCCGTCGCTCAATTCCGGCGCCGAGGCCGGGCTGGGAGAATGGATGCAGCCGCACATCGCGCAGTTGCTGAAGACCGGCGTATCGCCGCGCGCGACCGTGTTCGGGCCGATGGCGGAAGTGGTGCAGCAAAGCCTGCAATACCTGAGCGACAGCGACATCAACGCGATGGCGGTCTACCTGAAAGCCTTGCCGGGTGACGGCAAGAAATCCGAATTCGAGCGCGACAAGGGCGCGGAAGCGGCGGCCTATCTGGCCGCAGGCGCCAAGCTGTACGAGAAGCACTGCGCGGATTGCCACGGCGCCGGCGGTGGCGGCCTGCCGCCCGGCTATCCGCCGCTGGCAGGCAACCGCGCGCTGACGATGGAGCAGGCGGTCAACCCGATCCGCATCGTGCTCAACGGCGGCTTTGCACCCGGCACGGCAGGCAATCCCCGTCCCTACGGCATGCCGCCGTTCGGCCATGTGCTGAACGATACGGAAGTGGCGCAAGTGGTGTCCTACCTGCGCAGCGCCTGGGGCAACAACGCGCCGCCGGTCAACGGCAACGACGTCAACCGCTATCGCGCGATTCCGCTGGATTAAACCCTGGGGTCAAGTCTGACATTTGGACACAGACGCTGCTGTAGTGAGGACTACGGTAGCGCTCGTGTCCGAATGTCAGACTTGACCCCGGCATTAGCATTAGGAGGTATTCATGGAGTACTACCACGGCACTCGTGCCGACCTGAAGGAAGGCGATCTGATCGAGCCGGGCTACGCATCCAACTATGGCAGCAGGCGCAAGGCCAATCATGTGTATCTGTCCGCCACGCTGGAGGCGGCGACCTGGGGCGCTGAGCTGGCGCAGGGCGACGCGCCCGGCAGGATCTATATCGTGGAGCCGACCGGCCCGATCATGGACGACCCGAATCTGACGGACAAAAAATTCCCCGGCAACCCGACCAAGTCCTACCGCTCGCGCGAGGCGCTACGGGTTGTCGGCGAGGTCAAGGATTGGCAGGGGCATGCGCCCGAAGTGCTTCAGGCGATGAAGGACCACGTCGAGAAACTCAGGTTACAGGGCATTGAGGCAGTCGACGATTGAGCAGGGGCGCGATGTCGTTCAGGCTGGCCACCTCGTAGTCGGGCAGCGCTGCCGATGCGTTGTCCAGGCCATCGGGATTGAACCAGCAGCTTTCGATGCCATACCGGTTGGCGCCCAGGATGTCGGCGTCCAGCCGGTCGCCGACGATGATCGCTTCTTCCTTGGCAAACGGCCTGGCCATTTTTGCGGCATATTCGAAGAAGCGCACATCAGGCTTGGCGTAGCCGCACGCTTCGGACGTGGCGACAAAGGAAATGTACCCGGCCAGCCCCGAGCTGGCGATGCGGCGGTTCTGGATGGCTTCGACACCGTTGGTGATGATGCCCACCTCGCCCATGGCGGACAGCGTCTCGCACACCTGCCTGGCGCCATCGATCAGGACCACGGTGTCCGGCAGCGACTCCAGATACAGGCTGCTTGCCGCCTCCGGGTCCAGCTCGATGCCATTCGCCTCGAAGGTCTTGCGGAAGCGCTCCACCTTCAGGAAATCCTTGGTCACATCGCCAGTCTCGAAGCGACGCCACAACTCCACATTGATTGCCTGGTACTGCTGGAAAATCCCGTCCACGCCATCGCGCAGGCCCAGCGCCTGCATGGTGCGGACGAAGGAAAGCTTTTCGGACGCCCTGAAGTCCAGCAGGGTATCGTCCAGGTCGAATAAAAACAGTTTATATTTCATTGTCTTAGTAGTGCTCGGCAAAGCCGATGCGGTCGGTGGTGGCGTTGCGGGCATCATCCACGCTGACCTTGCCGGCAGCCAGCAACGCGCGCAGCGAAGCGTTCATCGTGTGACAGCCCTCGCCCGGCCTGGTTTCCATCCAGTTGCGCAGCGCCGACACCTGGCCGCTGGCGATCATGTTGACCACGTCCGGATTCGAGGTCAGGCACTCGGTGGCCAGGTGGTAGCGGTCGCCGTCCACCGACGGCAGCAGCGCCTGGCACAGCACGCCGCGCAGCGCGTGCGCCAGCGCCTGCGACTGCGGCTCGGCGTTGCCCAGCAGGCGCACCATCTTCTGCAAGCCCAGCTCGGTCGAGCGCGCATGCAGCGAGGCCAGCACCAGCGGGCCGGATTCGGCCAGCGCCAGCGCTTCCTGCGCCGTCTGCGCGTCGCGGATCTCGCCGATGACGATCACGTCCGGCCGTTCGCGCAGCGCGTCCAGCGCCCCCAGGTAGAAGCTCTCGACGTCGCCGTCGAAGCCCACTTCGCGCTGGGTGATGACGCACTGGCGCTGCGGAATCAGCGTTTCCACCGGATCTTCAATGGTGATGATGTGGCCGGACCGGTGCTTGTTGATCTCGTCGAGCATGGCGGCGATGGTGGTCGACTTGCCCTGGCAGGTGTCGCCGATGATCAGCACCAGTCCGCTGGTGAGCTTGGCGAAGTTCTGCTCGGCCTGGCGCAGGCCCAACTGGCCGAGCGCCATCGGTTCCTTGGGGAAGCGGCGGATCACGCAGCCCAATCGCTTCTTGCCCTGGAAGCTGAAACAGTTGGCGCGGATGCGCGCCGTGTGCAAATCGACCGCGCGGTCGAAGGCGCGGTCCTGGATGCGTTCGGCCCAGTTCGGCTCGACCACCTCGAAAAATTCCTGCAGCTCCTCGCGCGTGATCGGCGAATCCGTCACCGCCACCAGCCCTTTCGGCTGGCGCAGCAACAGCGGGCTGTTCTGGTGGATCAGGATGTCGCTGAAGATCAGCTTGGAATTGAGCAGATGCAGGATCTGCTCGACAAGGGTGCCGAAGACCGGATGGTCTTCGTTTTCGATGTAAGTCAGGGTACGAATTTGCGACGACTGGTAATTTTCCATCTCTACTCTGATCTCCGTGGGGTCGGTGAAGCTCCACGGACGATTATAAGAGAAAACTTGCAGTACCGAAATTTTTTCAGCTGCGGACCTTGGGATATTTGAAGCCGGTGCGCAGGTCCATGCTGTAGCGTTGCTTGCCTTCCGTGACCAGCACGTGGTCGGGCGGTTCCTCGCCGGCCAGCGCGCGGTAGAAGATCGGCAAGCCCTCGCCCTTGCGGACCAGGTCGTCGCAGCGTTCGTAGACATTCGGACAACCGGTTTCCGCCAGCAGCGCCTGCACGATGGGCACTTTCCAGGCGTCGACGCCGGCCGACTGGAACTGGCAGATCAGGTAGCCCTGGACGCCGCCCCAGCTGTCGACCAGCAGGCCGGACAGGCCGTCCTCGTCGCCGCGCACCACCGGCACCAGGTCGTTCGGGCCGGCGGCGCGCACGGCGGCCGCGCGCTTGGCGATGGCGGCCTTGACGCGGCGCTTGATCAGCGCGTGGTCGACCGGTTCGTCTTCCTTGTAGGTCCAGATGCGGGCGCAGATCTGCGACTTGGCGTTGTAGGCGGCGCGGCCGATGAACTGGCGCGACGAAGTCTGCACGGTGGCGGTGGCGCCGGGCTTGTTCTTTTCCTGCGGCCGGCCTTCGACGCGCTCGACGGCGGAAGCGTAAATCCAGGGGTCGCCGGCCAGCAAGCTCTTTTCCTTGCCCTGTTTGATGGTGATGATCAGCATGTAAGTCCAATGTGTGCTGCGTTGCAGCGTGCGGTGTTGCGGGATAGCCCGAATGATACCTCATGCCGGCCCGGCAGCCGCCGGGCGTGCCGCCCCATCCCCGCCTGCTGCATTCTGTTCCGCCGCTGCTGCAATCTGTCGCAGCCGGGTTCCGTGCGCGCGGTGGAGTCCGTAGTATCCAACCTCAAGAGCCGTACCAACCATTACGAGGAGACCATCATGGCAAAACCATCCATCCGCAGCGCCCTGCGCACCCTGTTCCTGTCCGCCGGCCTGCTGGCCGTCGCAGCGCCCGCCAGCGTGGCCTGGGCCGGCCCGCTGAGCTGGTTCCATGGCGAGCGCGTGCAGGGCAGCGGCAAGATCGTCAAGCAGAACCGCGAACTGGGCCACTTCACCTCGCTGGCGACCAGCGTCAGCGGCAACGTCGAGATCCGCATCGGCAATACCGAGAGCATCAGTATCGAGACCGACGACAATCTGCAGGCGCTGATCGAGACGGTGGTCGACAACGGCACGCTGCGCATCCGGCCAACGCGCAAGGACGTCAACCTGGAGTCGCGCACGATGAAGATCGTGGTGCAGGCGCGCTCGATCGAGAAGATCGCCGTGACCGGTTCCGGCTCGGTCGACGTCGACAAGCTGCGCGCCGAGAGCCTGACCTTCGACGTGGGCGGTTCGGGCTCGATCAATGCGCGCAACCTGGAAAGCGAGTCGGTGGCGATCGCGCTGGGCGGCAGCGGCAATCTGAAGACAAGCGGCAATACCGAGCGCTTGCAGATCTCAATAGGCGGTTCGGGGCGGGTGCAGGCCGGCCAATTGGCGGCGCGCGACGCGACGGTCAGCATCGGCGGCTCGGGCCAGGCGACGGTGTGGGCCAGGCAGACGCTGAACCTGAGCGTGGCCGGCTCCGGCGACATCGCCTACTACGGCGATCCGCAGCTGACCAAGAGCGTGATGGGTTCGGGTACGATCAAGCGGCTGGGCGCTACGCCGCAGTAAAGACCTGGGCCGGATCGCGGCCGTCACCCAGCGCCTCGATCCAGGCGCTGAGTTGGGCGGCGTCGGCACCGGCCACTTTTTCTGCGAGTTCAGCCGGCAGAGTGGCGTTACGCCCGGCCAGCAGCGCATGCAGCGCCTGCTGCAGCCCCTCCACCCGTCCTTGTTGCATGCCTTGTTGCATGCCTTGTTGTATGCCTTGTTGCATTCCCTGCCTCAACCCTTTGCGCCGCCCCTCTTTCAGCCCCTTGAGGCGGCCACGCTTGACGGCCTCATATTCCAGCAAGGCTTCATAGGTCTTGAATCGCCGGTTAAATAGCATCACTGGCTCCTCCCCTGAGTTCATATTAGCTTCGTCAAATTCTTCCTGCAAGATCGTGCATACCCAGCGCGTCAGGCTGTCACAAGCCATTGCGACATCCGGCGCTTTCATACTCTCCCACTCCCCGCCAACCTTGGCCCGCCACACCATGTCCTGGTGGCTGCTTGCCGCAGTCGCTGGCATAGCTGGCATTGACGCGCTCGAAGGCGCCGACCTCCAGCGACCTGGCCCAGCCGGCCGGCAAAAAACCGGCCAGCAAATCCCGCACGATCTCGGGATGCGCGAAGAGTTGGCGGTATAGCGTGTCGCTGCGGGTGTTCATCCAAAAAATTGTAGCGTTCGCCTGAAGACGCGGGTAGCCTAGGCGGGCGCGGTTTGGCCCGCATCAATCCGGCGCGACTACAACAACCACAACAAGGAGATCCGCTTGAACGTCATCGCCATGTCCATCCGCCGCGCCTTCGCGCTGCCGCTATTGCTGCTGGCCTGCTCCACCGCCAGCGCCGCCTCCACCGCCGACACCGCCCCGACCGCCATCACCGCCATCAAAGCCGCCCACATGCTCGACGTGCGCAGCGGCGCGCTGATCGACAACGCCGTGGTGCTGGTCAGCGGCGAACGCATCACCGCCGCCGGCAGCAAGCTGGCGATCCCGGCCGGCGCCCAGGTCATCGACCTCGGCAACAAGACCCTGCTGCCCGGCCTGATCGACATGCACACCCACCTGACCGGCGACCCGCAGGACGCCGGCTATTCCATCATCGCCAAATCCATCCCCCGCAGCACGCTGACCGGCGCCAAGAACGCCCGCCTGACGTTGCAAGCCGGCTTCACCACCGTGCGCGACGTCGGCGCCGACGGCTATGCCGACATCGGCCTGCGCGACGCCATCAACGACGGCGACGTGCCCGGCCCGCGCATTGCCGCCTCCGGCCCGCCGCTGAGCATCACCGGCGGCCACTGCGACGACACCATGCACGCGCCCGAATACAAGCAGACCGCACTCGGCGTGGCCGACGGCGCCGCCGAAGCGCTCAAAGTCACGCGCCGCAACATCAAGTACGGCGCCGACGTCATCAAGATCTGCGCCACCGGCGGCGTGCTGTCCTTCGGCGACGACCCGCGCACTTCGCAATACACGCAGGAAGAATTGAAGGCCATCATCAGCGACGCCCACCGCCTTGGCCGCAAAGCCGCCGCCCACGCGCATGGCGGCGACGGCATCAAGCTGGCGGTACTGGCCGGCATCGACTCAATCGAACACGGCTCCTACATCGACGACGAAGGCATCAAGCTGATGAAGGAGCACAAGACCTGGCTGGTGCCGACCGTCTACCTGGGCGACTGGCTGATCGACAACGCCGAGGCAATCAAGCTGCCGCCACCGCTGCTGGAAAAAGCCAAGGTGGTGTTGCCGACCGCGCGCCTGAACATCGCCCGCGCCATCAAGGCCGGCGTGCCAGTCGCTTTCGGCACCGACGCCGGCGTCTACCCGCACGGCTTGAACGCGCGCGAGTTCGGCACCCTGGTCAAGCTGGGCATGACGCCGATCCAGGCGATCCGCGCAGCCACGCTCAACGCCAGCGAGCTGCTGGGCTGGACCGACAAGGTGGGCACTATCGAAGCGGGCAAGTTCGCCGACCTGATCGCGGTCGACGGCGAGCCGTTAAAAGATGTGAAGACGCTGGAAAGCGTCCAGTGGGTAATGAAGGGCGGCGCGGTCGTCAAATAAGCCGCGCGGCCTGGATCAATGCTGGCGCAGGTCCGTGCCGGACGGCGCCGGCAGCACTTCCAGCACCGGTGCCGGCGCCTTCAGTTTGACGGCGCTGTCGCCGGGGATCTCGTCCCAGGCCACGCTGACCTTGTCGCACTGCTGCACGACGCGGAAGTACAACTTGCCCGGCTGCGAACTCAGCTTGACCTGCACGACGAACTCGTCGAAATAGGCGTCCGGCAGCGGGCCGCCCTTCCAGCTGATTTCCTGCACGCCGCCGCTGGTGCCGACGTTGATCTTCCAGCCCGCCTTGGGCATGGGCTTGGCGTTGGTCGCGCCTTCCGGCAGCGACACGGTCAAGCCCTTGGTGGCGGTGCCATCGCAGCCGTGGCCGACGCGGAAGCTCAGCTTCTGAAAACTGCCCGCCAGGCCGGTGCTTTGTTCCAGCGTCACATGCGCCTGCGCCGCAGGCGCCAGCATCGCAGCAGAGAAAACCAGCGCCAGCATGGAGGAAGTCGTTTTCATCACTGCCCTTTCGGTGGTGTGTACGTCAGCGGTTTGACCGTCACGTCGACGGCGATGGTTTCAGTCTGCTTGCCCTTCTTGCGGATCACCAGCGTGACCGGCACGGTCTCGCCTTCCTTCAACTGCCGCTTCAGATCCATCAGCATCACGTGATAGCCGCCGGAGGCCAGGTCCACCATTTTCCCGGCCGGCAGTTCCAACGACGGCACGGCGTGCATCTTCATCATCTGGCCATCCATCTGCATCTGATGGATCTCCGCCACGCCCGCCACGCCGGAGCGCACCTCCACCAGTTGCCCACCCTGCGCGGACTTGAGCTGCATGAACACGCCGGTGGACTTGGCCGACGGCACGGTGGCGCGTATCCAGGCGTCGCGTACTTCGACCTGGGCCGACGCCAGCGGCGCCGCCAGCAGCAATGCGTAGAGAATTTTTTTCATCGACCGATTATAGCAACCTTGGATCAGCGCTCGCCCTTGAAGGTTTCGCGGCCGACTTCCACCGTGGTGGTGCCGTCGGTCAGCCAGATCTGGCCGTCCTGGATCGTGCATTGCAGCTGCATGCTGCGCTGGGCCATCTTGGACAGCTGCTCGGTGGCGTCGGCGTCCAGGTTGATCACGGTCAGGTTCTTGCAGCGCTCGACCTTGTTGGCCAGGGCCTTCCACCAGATGTGGCTGGTGGCGGCGTAGCTGTAGACATAGACGTGCTCCGAACGGCCGCTGGCCTTCAGGATCACCTTCTCGTCCGGCTGGCCCACTTCGATCCACAGCTGGATCGCGCCGGTCAGGTCCTTCTGCCACAGGTCCGGTTCTTCGACGTCGAACAGGCCCTTGGTGAACGTCAGCGCTTCGTTGGCGTGGATCGCGAAGGCGATCAGGCGCACCATCATGCGCTCGTCGGTTTCGGACGGGTGACGCGCCAAGGTCAGCGACTGGGTCTCGTAGAAGTTGCGGTCCATGTCCGCGATCTGCAAGTCGGCTTTGTAAATTGTTGCTTTGAGGGCCATCGGTGAATCTCTTCGTTTCTAATTTATTCTGTTATTTAAAGACGACAGTCTTGTCGCCGTTCTGCAAAATGCGGTGTTCGACAAACCATTTGACGGCGCGCGCCAGCACCACGCACTCGACGTCGCGGCCGATGGCCGACAGCGTGTCGGCATCCATCGAATGGTCGACGCGCTCGACGTCCTGCTCGATGATCGGGCCTTCATCCAGATCGCCGGTGACGAAGTGGGCGGTGGCGCCGATCAGCTTGACGCCGCGGTGGTGCGCCTGCGCATACGGCTTGGCGCCCTTGAAGCTCGGCAGGAAGGAATGGTGGATATTGATCGCCTTCCCTTTCAGCGCCGTGCACAGGCCGGGCGACAGGATCTGCATGTAGCGCGCCAGCACGACCAGGTCGATGTTGTGCGAGTTCATCAGCTCGATGACCTTGGCTTCCTGCGCCAGCTTGGCTTCCTGCGATGCGCCGGTGGCCAGCGGCAGGTGGTGGAACGGAATATTGTAGCTGGCGGCCAGCTGGTAGAAGTCCATGTGGTTGGACACGATGGCCGGGATTTCCACCGGCAGCAGACCGCTCTTGTAGCGGAACAGCAGGTCGTTGAGGCAATGGCCGATCTTCGACACCATCAGCATCACGCGCGGCTTGTAGTGGGCGTCGCGCAGCTCCCAGTCCAGCTTCATGTCCGCGCCCAGCAGGCTGAAATCGGCGCGCAGCAGGTCGTCGTTCATGGTGCGGTCTTCCAGCGCGAAATGCACGCGCATGAAGAACAGCTTCGATTCGCTGTCGCCGAACTGGGCCGAGTCGATGATGTTGCAGCCGTGCTCGGCAAGGAAACCCGACACGCGATGAACGATTCCGCGCTGATCCAGGCAAGAGAGTGTCAAAATGTATTCGGGATTGCTCATATCCACCATCGTTATAGGTCTAACAAGGCCGGTATTGTCGCACGGCTGGCCACCATCCGTAAAAATAGCACGCTCGTTCAATTTACGCTATATTGGCTGCCACACTCTTCTTTGAGGATACAAAATGACGATCAACGAGACAAATCTTCAATTCCGCCTGGCAGCCCGTCCGGTGGGCATGGTCAAGGACAGCGACTGGCAGCAGGTCAGCGAGCCGGTGCGCGAGCCGGCCGACGGCGAAGTCGTCGTCAAAGTGTTGTACCTGTCGCTCGATCCGGCCATGCGCGGCTGGATGAACGAAGGCAAATCCTACATCCCGCCGGTCGGCATCGGCGAGGTGATGCGGGCCGGCGGCGTCGGCGTGGTGGTGGCGTCGAAGTCGCCGGACTTCGCGGTCGGCGACCATGTGCAGGGCGGCACCGGCGTACAGCGCTACTGGGTCGGCCCGGCCGGCGACAAGCGCCATGGCTTCCGCAAGGTCGACGCCAAGCTGGCGCCGCTGCCCACCTACCTCAACACGCTGGGCATGCCCGGCATGACGGCCTACTTCGGCCTGATCGAATCGGGCCAGCCCAAGGCCGGCGACACCGTGGTGGTGTCCGGCGCGGCCGGCGCGGTCGGCCAGACCGTCGGCCAGGTGGCCAGGCAGCTGGGCTGCCGCGTGGTCGGCATCGCCGGCGGCAAGGACAAGTGCGACTTCGTGGTCAAGCAGCTGGGCTTCGACGCCTGCATCGACTACAAGGGCGGCTCGGTCAAGGACGGCCTGAAGGAACACTGCCCGAACGGCGTCGACGTCTACTTCGACAACGTCGGCGGCGAGATCCTCGACACCGTGCTCACCCGCATCAACATGAAGGCGCGCATCGTCATCTGCGGCGCCATCTCGCAGTACAACAACACCACGCCGGTCAAGGGTCCGGCCAACTACCTGTCGCTGCTGGTCAACCGCGCGCGCATGGAAGGCATCGTCGTGTTCGACTACGCCGACCGCTACCACCTGGGCGTCGCCGCGCTGGGCAAGTGGATGAAGGAAGGCAAGGTCAAGAGCAAGGAAGACATCGTGCAGGGCCTGGAGCATTTCCCGCAGGCGTTGAACATGCTGTTCGAAGGGAAGAACTTCGGCAAGCTGGTGCTGCAGGTGGCCGCCGAATAAATTCCAGGGAACTTTCCGGCGCACGCCGCGTCTATTCTTCTGCTGCACACACCGCCGGGCCGCAAGCCCGGCGTTTTTCATTGAAGAATCCCGACGAGGAAGACCCATGCTCCCGCAACTCATCACCCCCGCGATCCGATCGCACATCGACATCCTGATTACGCTGACCACCGACCTGACCCAGCGCGCACTCGAAACCCTGCAAGGCTTGAGCGAGCTGAACATGCAACTGGGCCGCGACCTGATCGCCGAAATCGGCGGCAACACCCAGCGGCTGATGGCCAGCAAGGACGCCGCGCAACTGGGCGCCGCCTTCAGCGCGCAGCTGACGCCGGGCGCCGCCGCGCTGCAAAACTACCAGCAGCACCTGGCCGAGCTGTTCAGCCGCGCCAATTCCAGCATGGCGCAAACGGCGGCCACCCACATGCCGGCGGTGCGCCGCGCCGCCACCGGCATGGCGGAGGAATTCATGCATACCGCCTCCGAACAGACCGCGCGCGCCGCCGAGCAGATGTCCAGGTACCAGATGGCCAGCCAGATGCACCATTGACCGACTCGACGTTCGTGGAACTTCCGTCAACCTTGCACCTCTAACCATACAGAGCAGCCGGCTTTGCGGCGGGCTGCCCTGGGAATCCTGACGGAATTTCATAACACTCATGAGGAGGTTTTATGGCCAGTAATTCAGGTAACGATCAAGCCAAGCCCAAGGGCACGGCCAAACGCGGCTTCGCGGCAATGGACGAGGCAACCCAACGCGCCATCGCCAGCAAGGGCGGGCAAGCCGCGCACCAAAAAGGCACGGCCCACGAATTCGATTCGGAAGAAGCGCGCCGCGCCGGCCAGAAAGGCGGCGAGGCGGTCAGCCGCGACCGCGAACACATGGCGCAGATCGGGCGCAAAGGCGGGGAAAGCCGGCAATCCGCAGCCCGCGCCAATGCCGAGAAAAACGCTGCGGCGCGCGCAGCCGTGTCCGAACAAACGGCCAAGGGAGGCAGCCAGCAAGGCGGCAAAACCGCCGAGCGCTGAACGGCCATCCGGCCGTCACCCCCGCCGCCCGCCTATGCCGCCAGCGCTTCCTGCAAGCGCAGCAGCATGGAGGCATGCGCGCCGGGCGATGCGGCGGCGATGTGGGGCGAGCCCAGCTGGTAGGGCTTGCCGTCGATCTGCGTCGCCAGCCCGCCCGCCTCGCGCACCAGCAGCGCGCCGCCTATGCAATTGAAGCCGTCGTCGCCGAATTCCCAGAATCCGTCGATGCGGCCGCACGCCACATAGGCCAGTTGCAGCGAGGTTGCGCTCAGGTTGCGCACCGCCACCACGTCCGGCAGCATCGCGCTCAACGCGACGCCGGCCTGGCGCACGGCGCGCGGGTCGCGGCCGGCAAACGGCGGCTGGCTGGTGGCGAACATGCCCTGGTAGTGGGCGCTGCGGCCGTTCACACGGATGCGTTCGCCATTGCGGAAAGCGCCCTCGCCCCATGCGGCATGGAACATCTCGTCATGCACCGCGTCGAAAATGGCGGTGAAGGCCGGCACGCCTTCGCGCATCAGCGTCAGCGACATGGCCCAATTCGGAATCGCGCGCAGGAATTGCACGGCGCCATCGATGGCGTCGCAGATCCAGTACTCGCCGCGCTCGGCCATGGCGGCGGTCTCGGCATCCTCTGCCTCGGTGCCGCCCAGTTCATCTTCCATCCAGCCGATGGCCGGGTACAGCCGGGCCAGTGCCCGCTTCAGGCCGGCGTTGGCGGGGCCGTCGATGCGGCGGAATGCCGCCACCATCTCGTCCGCCTCGATCACCGGTACGCCCTGCCAAAAGGTCTCGCACAAATCGGCGCCGGCCTCGCGCAGCAGCGCCAGCACTTCGTCCGTATCGATTGCAGTCATGCCGATTCCTTGTTATAAACTAAAGCCATAGATTGCCAGTAATTTGACAAGCTCACTAACTGGCGGCAGACAAGTGATATCGCAATCGGGCCAAAACCATGGGCAACAATTACTACGGCGACAGGCGGCTGACGGACGAGATGCCCATCCTGGTGTCGGCGCAGCACGCCGACGGCAACGCCAGCAGCATCAAGAACGTCCACCATCATCCGGAAGGCCAGATGTACATCCCGATGCAGGGCCTGATCGTGATCGAGGCTGGCGACGTGCGCCAGGTGCTGCCGCGCGGCCGGCTGGGCTGGATACCGCCGAATATGCCGCACGGCGCCAGCGCCCACGGCAACTCGATCAAGCCCGGGCTGGCCGGCTACACCGTCCACCTGGCGCCGTCGCTGTGCGCGGAGCTGCCGGCGCAGTCGCGGGTGATGTCGATGTCGCCGCTGGCGGCATCGCTGCTGGAGCGCATGTCCTCCTGGCCCGGCGGCATGCCGGCCGACGCCGCAGGGCGGCGCCTGATGACGGTGTTTCTCGATGAAATGCACATGGCCGAGGAAGAGCCGCTACACCTGATCATGCCCAGCCATCCAAGACTGCAGGCGATGGCGATGGCGATCGCGGAAAACCCCGCCGACGAAACCGACCTCGACGACTGGGCCGGCAAGCTGGGCTGGTCGCGCCGCAGCCTGACGCGCCACTTCCGCCACCAGACCGGCATGTCGCTGGTGGAGTGGCGCCAGGTGGCGCGGCTGCAAAAGGGGATGGAATTGCTGAACGGCGGCGCCTCGGTGACGACCGTGGCGCTGAGCCTGGGTTATGACAGCGTCAGCAGCTTCATCGCGCTGTTCCGCCGCATCCTGGGCACCACGCCGGCGCGCTTCGCCCAGCAGGACGCCTGATCAGGCCGGCGTGCCGAGGATCACGCTGGACGCCTTGAAGATCGCGGTGGCTTCCATGCCCACCGCCAGCTCCAGCTTGACGCCGCTGTCGCGGGTGATGATGGCGGCGATCGTGCCGCCGCCCGGCAGCTCGATGCTGACCTCGGTGTTGACCGCCCCCTCCTGCACCCGCGTGATCTTGCCGGTCAGCTGGTTGCGCGCCGACAGCCGGGCATGGCCCAGCTCCGTCACCACGATCACCGACGACGCCTTGACCAGCGCGAACGCCTCGGCGCCGACGACCAGGCTCAGGCTGTCGCAACTGTCGCGCGTGATGGTGGCGACGATGTGCTGGCCACCGACGATTTCCAGCGTCACCTCATCGTTCACCGCGCCCTCTTTCAAGTCCACGACCTTGCCGCTGAACTGGTTGCGCGCGCTGGTCTTCATCTTCATCCTTTGTATCAACAGAAAATCGTCGGCCAGCGCGTGCGACTGGCTGCTCAGGTGCGCCACGAACTTGCGGTGCTCCTCATCGATCTTGCGGAAGTTTTCCACCAGCTGCGCGCCGCGCGCGGTCAGGCGCGTGCCGCCGCCGCCCTTGCCGCCGGCCAGGCGTTCCAGCAGCGGCTCGCCGGCCAGGTTGTTCATCGCCTCGATCGCGTCCCACGCGCCCTTGTAGCTCAGGCCGACAGCCTTGGCCGCCGCCGTGATCGAACCGTGTTCGGCGATGGCCGCCAGCAGCGCCATGCGGTCCTGCCCGCCCAGCTTCTGACCGCCGACGGTCAGCCATACATTGCCCTGCAACTCCATGGCGTTTTCTTCAGGCTTCATCGCGTTCCACAAGCTCCAGATTTTCGATGTCGGCCATGCTACCATTTTCCATGCGCAGCACATGGTCGCCGAAAGCGTTCACATCGTCGGGGTCGTGCGTGATCAGTATCATCGGTATGCCGAGCCGGCGTTGCAGCGTGTCCAGCTCGGCCCGCATGCGCTGGCGCAGCGCCGGGTCCAGCGCGGCGAAGGGCTCGTCCAGCAGCAGCGCCGCCGGTTCGGGCGCCAGCGCGCGCGCCAGCGCCACCCGCTGCCGCTGGCCGCCGGACAATTGATGCGGCAACTGCTGCGCCACATGCTCCAGCTCGAACGCCTGCAGCCAGTAGCGCACCGCCTCGCCATCCACCCGCGCCAGCGGATTGCGCCAGCCGCGCTGCAGGCCGAAGGCGATGTTCTGCCGCACGTTCAAATGGGGGAACAGCGCGTAGTCCTGGAACAGATAGGCCAGCTTGCGCCGCTGCGGCGCCAGGTCGATGCCGTCGACGCTGTCGTACAGACAGCGGCCCGCGACCTCGATGCGGCCATGGTCGGGCGTCATCAGCCCGGCCACCGCCTTCAGCAGCATGCTCTTGCCGGCGCCGGACGGGCCGTAGACGACGATGCGCTGGCTGGCCGACGCCAACCGCGCCCGCAGCGAGAAGGTGCGCGCGCCGGAGCGCAGGGTCTTGCAGATGTCGATCTGTATTTGCATGGTCAAGCCTGCGGATTGCGGTTGGGCGTCAGTTTGTTCGCGGCGACCAGCACCACGATGCAGACCACGGAAGTAATCAGCACCAGCAGGTTGGCGGTATCGTCCTGCCCCGCCTGCACGGCCTCGTACACGGCGATCGACAAGGTCTGCGTCTTGCCGGGGATGCTGCCGGCCACCATCAGCGTCGCGCCGAACTCGCCCATCGAGCGCGCGAACGCCAGCAAGGTGCCGCCCAGCACGCCGCGCCAGGCCAGCGGCAGCGTCACGCGCAGGAACACGCCGAACGGCGAAATGCCCAGCACCTTCGCGGCCTGCTCCAGCTGCGTATCGACCGTTTCAAACGCCGCCCGCGCTCCCTTGAGCACCAGCGGAAACGCCACCACCGCCGCCGCGATCACCGCCGCCTGCCAGGTGAAGATCAGGTTGATGCCGAACGTCTGCTGCAGCCAGGCGCCGAGCGGGCCGTGGCGGCCGATCACCACCAGCAGGTAGTAGCCGAGCACGGTCGGCGGCATCACCATCGGCAAGGTCAGCAGCGCATCCAGCAGCTCGCGCCCCGGAAAGCGCTTGCGCGCCAGCAGATAGCCCAGCGCCACGCCGAACACCAGGTCCAGCAGGGTCGCCCAGCACGCCACCTTCAGCGACAGCCGCAGCGCGATCCATGCCGGTTCGGCGAGAAAACCGTCCACCGCTTACGGGCGGCCGAAACCGTACTTGGCCAGGATCGCCTGGCCGCTGCCCGACAGCACGTAGTCGGCGAACTGGCGGCCGGCCGCGGCTTGCGGGCCGGCCGTGATCACGGCGATCGGATAGCTGACCGGGGTGTCGGTCGGCACGGTGGCGATGACCTTGACCTTGTCCTTCATCACGGCGGCGTCGGTGGCGTAGACGAAGCCGGCATCGACTTCGCCGCGCGCCACGTAATCGAGGCTCTGGCGCACGGAAGTGCCGTAGATGGCTTTCGGCTCGACGGCGGCCCACAGCTTGGCCTGTTCCAGCGCATGCTTGGTGTAGCGGCCCACCGGCACGCTGGCCGGATTGCCCATCGTCACGCGGGTGACGGCGGCCTGCTGCAAATCGGCGATGCCCTTGATCGGCAAGGTGGCGGCGAGCGGCGCGATCAGCACCAGGCTGTTGCTGGCGAAGTTCTTGCGGCTGCCGGCGGCCAGCAGCTTCAGGCTGTCGGCCTTGTCCATCGCATCCTGGTCGGCGGAGGCGAACACGTCGACCGGAGCGCCCTTGGCGATCTGCTGCACCAGCGGATCGGACGCGGCGAAGTTGAACTGCACCTTGTCGCCCGCATGCTCCTTCTCGTAGGCGGCGCCGATTTCCTTGAACGCATTGGTCAGGCTGGCCGCGGCCGACACCGTGATCTCCGCCGCAGACGCCGTTGCGCCCATCGCTGCCAGTACCGCCATCACGCCAAGTTTCAATCCACGCATCGTTATTCCCTTTAAGTAATGAACACGCAATAAACTCGATTATATAGCGCAAGGCGGATGACGGCGCTATGCATCCGGATATACGTGATATACATAGTCTTCAGCACAGGGAATATGAAAGGAATCAACATGGGCAATTCCCGCCCAGCCGCGGACTGGCTGCGGCGCGGCCATCAGGCCGAGGGCGTAGATCTGGTCGAAGCCTTCTTCCAGGGCGCCGCCTATGGGCCGCACCGCCACGACAGCTACGCCATCGGCCTGACCATGGCCGGCGTGCAGTCGTTCCGCTACCGCTCGTCGATGCGGCACAGCCTGTCGGGGCAGGCCCTGGTGCTGCATCCGGACGAAGTCCACGACGGCCAGGCCGGCACCGACGCCGGCTTCCACTATCGCATCGCCTATCTGGCGCCGTCCTTGCTGCAACAGGTGCTGGGCGGTGCGCCGTTGCCGTTTGTCGACGGCGGCGTGTCGGCCGACGGCAGGCTGGTCAGGGCGGCGCGCGGGCTGCTGTCGAACTTCGACGCCCCGGCCGGCTCGCTGGAGCGCGATGACGCGCTGGTCGACATCGCCACCGCGCTGCGCCAGGTGGCGGGCCAGCCGGACCTGCCGGGCGGCGACTTCCTGGCCGCCCAGCGCGCCCGCGAATACATCCACGACGCCCTGCTCTCGCCGCTGACGCTGGAGCAGCTGGCGCAGGCCGGCGGCCGCGACCGCTGGAGCCTGTCGCGCGACTTCCGCAGTTATTTCGGCACCAGCCCGCACCGCTATGTGACGCTGCGCCGCCTGGAGCTTGCGCGCCAATTGATGTTGAACGGCATGCCGCTGGCCGACAGCGCCGTCCACGCCGGCTTTGCCGACCAGCCGCATCTGACCCGCCATTTCGTCGCCGCCTACGGCATCTCGCCTGGCCGCTGGCTGCGCCTGAACCGGCGCCAATAACGCTTTCAAAGGAGAAGTATGAAATCAACAGGTATTCCCGCATGGTCGGACTTCCCTCCCGGGACCGAATTCATCATCAAGGAGTTCGACCTGCCGTTGGCCAAAGTGCCGGTAGACGGCAAGGTTGAATGGCACAACTGGTTCGGCGGCACCCCGCAGCGATATGACGTCACGCGCCTGCGCGTGGACAACAACTGGCCCGCGGAATCCTTCGAGCAGTGGGCCAAGGTCGTCGCCGATTCGCTGTGAGGATGCGATTATTTCAATTCCGGCCGGCCGCACAAACGTTCAAGACTCCGAGCGCGGAACTGTCCAGAATGACGGCTCCCCCACCACCACCGGAGCCATCATGAATCTTCCCGTAACTCCCGCCGCCAGCGCCGCCGCACTGTCCGAGCACTGGTCGCCACGCGTCATCGCCGAGCTGGACGACAGCTACATCAAGGTCGCCAAAGTATTCGGCTCGCTGGCCTGGCACAGCCATGACGCCGAAGACGAACTGTTCTTCATCCTGAAGGGCCGGCTGCGCATTGAAATGGAAGACGGCGCGGTGGAGCTGGATGAAGGCCAGGCTTATGTTGTGCCGAAGGGCGTGCGCCACAACCCGGTCGCGGAGCAGGAATGCCTGATCATGCTGATCGAGAAAAAAGCCACGCTGCACACCGGCACCACGATGACCGCGAAAACCCGCTCGATCACCGAGCAGCTCGGCTAGTCGTGCATCAGGATATTGAGCAGCCGTCCGAACGGATCGCGCACGAACAGCCGCCGCACGCCCCAGGGTTCGCTGGCCGGGCCGTATTCCAGCGGCACGCGGGCGGCGACCAGGCGGCGGTGCACCTCGTCCAGGTCGTCCACCTCGATCGACAGGTCCGGCACCGGCGTGCCCGATCCGCCTTCGGACGCAAAACTAATCTGCGGCACCATCTCCCCCGCCCCGGCCAGCGTGACGATCCAGCCGTGGTCCATGACCACCGACAGCCCGAGCACGCCGCTATAAAACGCCTTGGCCGCCTCGGTGTCGGCGGTGGCGATATTGGTGACGATACGTGTTACCTGCATGTGCATCTCCTTTCAACGATGAGCGGGACGGCCGGGTGTGGTACATTCACGCCTCGATTCTTTCCAGCCGTGCCCAACATGTCCTCCCTGAAGTACCTCAGCGCCTATTCCGAGCAAACCCAGCAACAAGTATCGCAACTCCTGTCCCAGAACCGGCTGGGCGAAGTGCTGCTCAAGCGCTACAGCAAGGCGCACGACGTGCGTACCGACAAGGCACTTTACCAGTATGTGCAAGAATTGAAAAATGAACATTTGCGCAACGCCGAGCCGATCAACAAGGTCGAGTACGACAGCAAGATCCATGTGATCAACCACGCGCTGGGCTTGCACACCTCGATCTCGCGCGTGCAGGGCGGCAAGCTCAAGGCCAAGCACGAAATCCGCGTGGCCACCATGTTCAAGGAAGTGCCGCAGGAATTCCTCACCATGATCGCCGTCCACGAGCTGGCCCACGTGAAGGAAAAGCAGCACGACAAGGCCTTCTACAAGCTGTGCACCTACATGGAACCGAACTATCACCAGTATGAGTTCGACCTGCGCCTGTACCTGACCCATCTGGATAGCACAGGCGCCAAGCTGTGGAGCTGATTCACTGTCCCCTGCGGTACTGCCCCATCCAGTCGCGCAGGCCGTAGGGCTTGAGGATGCGCTCCAGCTGCCCGGACTCGTGCAGCCTGGCGATGCCCTCGTCGAACTCTTTCGCCAGCGTCTTCGATTCCGCCAGTGCCGGCGACAAGGCGAAATACGAATAGCTCACCGGCGCGCAGCCCGCCTGGCGCAGCCGCACATCGGCATGCCTGGCCATCATGTAGCTGACCACGTTTTCATCCTCGATAAAGCTGTCCAGGCGGCCCAGCATGAGCTTGCGCGCCAGCCGGTAGCCCAGATCCTCGCCGTAATTGAGTTCGAACGCCGCCAGCCCTTGCGCGACGGCCTGGTCGATTTCCTTGCCGTAGGTGTAGCCCTGGACGATGCCCACGCGCTGACCGGCCAGCGAGGCGGCGTGCTTGTACTGCCAGCGGCTGTCCGGCGCGGTGTAGAAGCAGTAGCGGTTGCGCGAGATGGGCGTGGACGGGAAGATGAAATCCGGCGCCTCGTCCTTGTAGGCGGGCGACGCGGCGTTGTAGCGGCCGGCGCGCACGGCCACCAGGGCACGGGCATAGTTGAGATTTTCGTAGCGGACCTGCCGGCCCAGCGGCTTGAAGATGGCCCGCAGGATGTCGACGGTGAAGCCCTCCTGCGCCGCGCCGGCCTTGCAGCTGAACGGACACCAGAAGTCCGGAGCCACCACGGTGATGGCGTCCGCCGCCGCTGCCGGCCGCACCGCAAAGGCGGCCGCCAGCACGGCAAACAGCATGCGGCGGGATGACGTCCCGCCCGCCATGCTTAGGCCTTTAATAGCTGCAACAACGCCTGGGGATCGGGCGAGGACATCATCAGCGCCGCATGCTGCGGACGGATGAAGCCCTGCGCGCTGGCGTGCTGGATGAAGCCGTTCAAGCCGTCATAGAAACCGTCCACGTTCAACAGGCCGATGGGCTTGGCGTGGATGCCCAGCTGCGACCAGGTCAGCATCTCGAACAATTCCTCCAGCGTGCCCATGCCGCCGGGCATGGCGATGAAGCCGTCGGCCAGGCTGGCCATCATGGCCTTGCGTTCGTGCATGTCCTTGACGATGAACTGGCGCGTCAGGCCGGTGTGGCCCACTTCGCGCTCGACCAGCGCGGTCGGGATCACGCCCGTCACCTCGCCGCCCACGCGCAGCACTTCGTCGGCGATGGTGCCCATCAGGCCGACATTGCCGCCGCCATAGACCAGCGACAGATTACTTTCCACCAGGGCGCGGCCCAGGGCGCGGGCCGCCTCGGCATACACGGGACTGACGCCGGCATTGGCGCCACAATATACGCAAATCGCTTTCACTACTGTTTTTCCTCTTCCAATTCTCGTTTCGCCGCATCCGTGTCCAGGCGCTCGGTCGCATCGTGGATGGCGCAGCGGGCGGCCGCTTCGCACAGGCCGATGGCGACGGCCTGCTTCTTCTTACCTTCCAACATCATCATCGCCCGCGCATAGCGTACGCGGGCAATCGCCGAATCCGGCGTCAGCGCCAGCGCGGTTTCAAACTGTTTATAACATTCTTCCTTTTTCACGCCATAGGTCAGGCCGCCGATCATGGCGCCCACCTTGTCGAGGATCTCGGCGTGGTAGACCCCCAGCGCGATATGCGCGTCGGCGCGCTGCGGCGCCAGCCGGATCGCCGTGTCGAGGCTGTTGCGCACCTTGGCGCCCAAGCCCTGCGCCAGCGCCTTGACCACCGAAATGCCCTGCGAATACTGGCCCAGCGCGTAGGCGTGCCAGTAGTAGCCGGACGGATTGTCCGGCTGCTCCAGCTGCTGCCGTTCGCAACGCTCGGCCACGCACTCGAAGGTGGCCAGCTTTTTCTGCGGACTGCGCTCCAGGTAATGGGCGTAGATGCAGATGGCCTTGTGCGCCACCGAGTAGCCGTTCACACCCACATCGAGCCCCAGCCGCGCGGCCCGCTCGAACTCGCCGGCATGGAAAGCGATCCACGCCTGCACCAGCAACGGGTGGCTGGGGAACGGTTCCCGGTCGCCGCTGTGCAGCTGCGGCCAGGCCGCCTCCAGGCTGGCCGCCGTGTACTGATACGCGGGATCAGGATACGGAAAGGGGTTCCACGCCATGGCAGTCTCCGTCAGCTTACTTGAGCTTCTTCAGATATTCTTCGGACAGTTTCTGGAACAGCAAACTGGTTTCGTTGCGCAGATACGGGCCGATCTGCGACAGCACCTGATAGCAGCCGCGCGCCAGCGCATCGGCCATGGACTGCTGCTCGCTGTACTTGCGGGGATTGCGCACGTATTCGTAGGACAGCCAATAGGTCGCCACCACCACCATATTGGTGGCCATGGCGTCGATGGCGGTGTCGGAGGCTTCCAGCGATTTTTCACTGCGCAAGTCTTCGCACAGCTGCTTGGCCACCTTGATCTTGTGCGCCAGGATTTGCTTGAAGTGCAGCTCCAGCTTGCGGTTGCGCGACAGCAGGTCGTTCAGGTCGCGGTAGAAGAAGCGGTAGCGCCAGATCAGTTCGAACATCAGGTGCAGGTACAGCCACACGTCCTCGATGTTGGAGCGGCGGCCGTTGGGCACGGTCAGGATGCGTTCGATCTCGGCTTCGAACTGGACGAAGATCGAGTTGACGATGTCGTCCTTGTTACGGAAATGGTAGTACAGATTCCCCGGTGAGATATTCATCTCTTCGGCGATCACCGTGGTGGTGATATTGGGTTCGCCGAATTCGTTAAACAAGCGCAGCGACAGTTCGAGTATGCGTTCGCGGGTACGGCGGGGTGCTTTTTGTAGCATAGCAAGGAAACCTCTGTTTATTCTCCTGCAAGCATAACACCGATGAGTCGATCTTAGAAACATCCGTGCGTGCTTTTACGCGCACATGCCGGCCTGATGCCGCAAGATGCGGCTAAGCAGGCCCAACTGCGGCTATTTCGCGGCGGTTTTGCTCCGCGCGCGGCTTGCAGGCTTGGCGGCCGGCTTGGCTGCGGGCTTGGCCTTGGCCTTGGCGGCGGCCGGCTTTTTGGCGGCAGGCTTGGTCGCAGCCTTCGCCGCGGCCGGTTTTTTGAAGGCCGCCGGCTTGCCGGTCAACGCAGCCACCTGCTCGGTCAGCTCGTCGATGCGCCGGTTCAGCGCCGCGACCTCCTCGGCGGTGGGCACGCCGATCGAACTCAGCGCGCGCAGCACGCGCTCCTCGAACAATTGCATCGAAAAAAACTTGCCCTCCTCTTCCTGCGCCTTGGCGAAGGCGCTCAGGCCGGCCTGCCAGATCTCCTGCGACGACATGCGCACCACCTCGGCGGTTTGCTGATCGCCGTCCTGCTTCAACTTCTTTGCCATGTGACTATCCCCAGATTGCTTTGCCAATATTTTATTGTAGTTGGCAAAACTAGAGAACGTTTTCTAATGCTCGGGCAGCGGGGCCAGCCATTTGCGCTGGATTTTCTGAAAGCCGCCGTCGCGCTTGAGCTCGCGCAGCGCGCCGGCCCAGGCATCGACCAGCTCCTTCGGCGTGCCATTGGAGAAGGCGAAATACACCTCGGCCGTGCCCAGCCGCAGCACCACTTCGACTTCGTCCGGCCGGTGGCCGGCGCGCTCCATGGCGCCCGGCATCAGCTCCTCGCCGTCGAACCACAGGTCGAAGCGGCGGCTCATCAGCATCTTGGCGGCGGTCTCGGAGGTATTGGTTTCGTCGGTGAGGTTGAAGCCCAGGCCGCGCGCCGTGCTGGCGAAGATGCTGCCGCGCCGCGCGCCGGCGTGCAGCTTGTACAGGCTGGGATCGAGGCGCTGCAGTTCGGCCAGGCGCCCCTTGACCGCATAGGCCACCATGCGCGTCGTGAAGATGGGGCCGACGAATTGCATCTGCCGCTCACGCTCCGGCGTGCGCACCACCGTCAGCAGCATCACATTGGGGCCGGACTCGGCCAGCGTCTGGGCGCGCACCCAGGGCACGATATCGATGGCGTCGCGCCGGCCCAGCCGGTCCTGGATGCGGTGCGCCAGTTCGACCGCCATGCCGGCCGGCTGGCCGGCCTCGGCATAGCTGACCGGCTTGCTGTCCATGCCGTAGATCTTCAGCGCAGGCAGGTCCGGCGCCGCGCACGCCAGGCCCGCGCGCAGCAGCAATATGGACAAACAGTACATCATGCGCATCATCCACCCCGAACTCAACCGTCATCAGGATCGATATTAAGCCAGTTACCCGGCCGCGCGCTAGCTCTCCAGCTTGACCGTCGGCCTGGTGTTGGGAAAAATCTGCTCGACCGCCGGTTCGCCGGGGCCGGGCTTCTGCATGGCGTAGGCGTTGACCGGCTGCGAACGGTTGACCCACAGCGTGTAGTACAGGTGGTCGGCGCGCGGGTCGTCGGTGTTCGGATGGATCAGGATGGTCAGGCCCAGGCTGTTCAACTGCAGCCACGGCACGATCACGTGCAGCTGCTCGTTGCTGAAGCCGAAGTAGAACGACGGCGTCACATGCGGGCCGCGCGGCGCCAGGTTCCAGTTGCCCAGCTCGATGACGAAGCGCTCCGCCGCCCACTTGTGCAGCAGCGCCGCCTTGTGGAAGTTGTCCTCGTCAAAATAGATGTGGGCGTGGTAGCTCTTGATGTCGGTGTAGGGCCGCGGCTTGGCGGGCAGCACCTGCTCGCCCGGCCGCACGCTGGCCGGGCGCGTGGTGGCTTCCTTCCAGGTGTCGTAGCCCCAGGGGCTCTTGCCGTCGGCCGCCAGCGCGCCGCCGGCCACGCTGGAAGCGGCAAACGCCGCCATCAGGCCGCCGCCGCGCAGCACGCTGCGCCGGCGCGGCGACAACAAATCGGCCCAGTGCTGGTCTTCGTGTGGATGCAATTCGCTCATGCTGTTCTCCTTTGCGCCTCAGCGTAAGGGCAAAGCGCTGATGCGGGAAGGTATCGTTTCGCGCTAGCTTATGCGTTTTAGTTTGAAGGCCCGATGTATCGATCGAGGAATTCCAGCAAGGTGTTGTAGTAGATGACCTCGTTGCGCACATAGTGGAGGCCGTGCCCCTCCTCCTCGAAGGCCAGCCACTGCACTTTTTTCTGTTGCGCCTCCAGCGCCTTTTTCATCTTTTGGCCGTGCGCGATCGGCACCCTGACATCGTCCTCGCCATGCATGATCAACACTGGCGCCTTGATGCGGTCGGCATGCTTGAGCGGCGAGACGTCGTCGAAGCGCATCTGCTTCGATCGCGCATCGCCGATATGCGCCAGCATCAGCTCCCGCGTCACCTTGTTGCCGGTGCGATCCGAGTTGTCATGAAACATGAATTCGATGTCGGCGACGCCGGCGAAGCTGACGCCGCACTGATACAGCTCCGGCGTCTTCACCAGCCCCCACAGCGCCGCGTAGCCGCCATAGCTGGCGCCGGCGATGCAGATGCGCTTGGGATCGGCGATACCCTGCTTGATCAGATACTCGACGCCGGCGGTGATGTCGTCCTGCATCGCCAACCCCCACTGCCCAAAGCCCGACTCCTGGAAACGCCGGCCAAAGCCGCTGGAGCCGCGAAACTGCGGCTGGAACACCGCATAGCCGTGCGCCGCCAGGATTTGCACCTCGGCGTTCCATCCCCAGTAGTCGCGGGCCGTGGGGCCGCCGTGGATCAGCACCACCAGGGGCACGGCGCCCTTCGCGCCTGCGGGCCGGCTCAGGAATGCAGGAATGTTCAAGCCGTCCGGCGCGGCGTAGGTCAGGGTTTCCATCGGCCGCATGTCGGCACCGGCCAGCTTCGGCTTGGCGATGGCGACCAGGCGCATCATCCCGGTCGCCATGTCCACCAGATACCATGAACCCGGATCGATATCGCTGCTCGAATGCACCAGCACCATGCCCTTGGGGTTGCCTGTGATCTGGTTGTAGCGCTGCGGCAGCGCCTTGTCGATGGCCAGCTGGACCGCGTTCCAGCCCGGGTTGAACCAGACTTGCTGCGGCATCAAGCCGCGCGTCGTCACCTGCTCGAACGACGTCTGGTCGATGCCGTTGACGTCGAGGATGTCCTGGGTCGGATGGCCCGCCATCAACTCGCCGAGCGCGCGGCGTTTGGTGTCGTAGGAATATATGGCATAGGTGTCGCGGCCGGAACGCGACGACACCACCAGGGTATCGGCCTCGTCCGGCACATACATCGGCATCCAGTAATCGTCGGTGACGGCGAACTCCGCCAGTTTTTCCCATTCGGCGTCGGCGGAACGCTTGTACCAGTTGGAGACCGTGGAGACGTCTTTCCAGAAAGCCGAATTGACCAGCGTGACAGCCCGCAGTTCGCCGCGCTTGTCGAACGCCCACTTGATGGCCTTGCCCCGGGGGTAGCTGAACCTCTTCAAGGCACCGGTGCGGGCGTCGACCAGTCCGATATCGCCATCTTCCTTGTCGGTGTACACCAGCAGCTTCGGCGACAGCGCGTCGCCGCGCTCGGCCTTGCCGATGACGGCTTCCCCCAGGTCGGCCACCTTCTTGCCATCCAGGCGTATGGACTCGGCTTCGATGCCATAGTCCACCGCCAGCAGTTCGTTGTCGACCCAGGTGACGGCGCGCGGCGCTTTATGGAAGATCCAATAGCCTTCCGTGACGCGCCTGCCTTCGGACAGCAGGCGCGGCGTCAAGGTTTCGGTGTCGTAGAGGATCAGGCTGGTGTTGGTGCCGTTGTAGCCGATGCCGACGATGTGCTTGCCATCCGGCGACAGGGTCAGCGCCTGCGTGCCCAGGGGATTGACGGCCTGCTCTATCGTCAGCGGCCCGCCCGCCGCCTCACCCGAGATGACCGCCCATGCCAATATGGCCGCCAACATCTGCTTCATGCACGCCTCGTCCGCTGTTATCAATCCAGCATTGTGGCAGAAAAATTATGTACGGCAATTAATTTCGTCAGAACTCGCGCGCCGCCAGCGCGTCGACCTGCTGCCGGCTGGGGAAGCTGCGCAGGCGGTAGCGGGCCGGATAGCCCTCTTCGCTGCTGGCCAGCTCGGCGGTGCTGGCGCGCAGGTCGTCCCAGGCCACCAGCTTGGGCGCGCCGACGCCGCTGTCGCTGTCGTCGTCAGGGCGCACCAGCGCCACCAGGTCCACCTCCGGCAGCAGCGTGTCCACGCCCTCGGTCCAGACGCCGTAGCTGATCAGCCGCCCGCTGTCGGTCTTCTGCACCAGCTGGCAGGTGGCGACGAAGATGTCGACCTGCTCGCGCTCGTAGACCTTGTCCAGCAACTGTTTCTGCGACGCGTAGTCGTCGGCCAGGTAGATCTTCTTCAGCTGCTCCAGCTGGGCCAGCACCTCGGCGTCCGGCGGCAGGTAGGCCACCGCCTTGCCCTGCTCGAAGCGGTACATCAGCGCGGAAATGACGCGGCCCTCGTCGCTGGCGTAGCCGCGCGCCAGCGCCAGCATCGCCAGCTGCGCCGCGCTGTTGTTGGACGAGGCCACCAGCAGCCGGTTACGCGTCGGCATCATGACCACCGGATCGCCGCCGACGTCGAGCCGGAAGAACAGGTCGGCCAGCAGGATGCGCGAGGCTTCATACGAGTCGTCCCACGCCGCCATCTGCACGCCGGGCGCGACCTGCACGAAGTTGGCGACGCTGATGTCGCGCAGGTTGTCGAGCGCGGCCGCCAGCGCGGCGTCGAAGGACACGCCCCAGTCCGTCAATGCCGTCTGCGACAGCGTCTGGATCGAGTGCGGGCTGTCGTAGGCCAGCATCAGCACGCTGTCCGCGCTGAACGGCGCCGAGCCGTCCTGGTAAGGCTTGCCCGTGCCCTGGGCCGCCTGCGTCAAGCGCATGTATTCGATGATGGCGCGCCCGCGCAGCACCGGCCGCAGGCCGCTGCGCGCCTCGGCGAAGGTGGCCGGCAAGGCCGGCGCCTGCATGCTGCGGATGTAATGGGCCAGCACGTCGGGCCGCTGCTTGCGCGGGGCCGCGCAGTAGTCGCGGTAGGCATTGTGCAGATGGTAGATCTCGGCGCCGCCGCTGCCGCCGACCAGCCGGAACTCGTCGGCGTCGTAGCTGAGCGGCCCCGGATGGCCGCCGTCGGCAAAGGCCCGCAGGGCCAGCCGGGCAAATTTTTCGGGCGTGGGTGTCGATGCGAAAAAGTCGAAAATACCCAAACTCACTCCTCGATGACGTTTTCGACCACCGCCAGCGGCGCCGGCAACGGTCCGCCGTGCACCTGCGCGTGCAGGCGGAAGCCTTCACGGATGTTCTCGCGCAGCACCGCGCCCTTCCACGGCTTGGTGTAGAAGCGGTCGATGGCGCCGTGGTTGATGGCGGCCATGATGGGAGTCAGGTCGGCATAGGCCGACAGCATGATGCGGAAGGTGTCGGGCGCCAGGTTCTTGACGCGTTCCATGAACTCGGTGCCGCTCATCAGCGGCATGCACTGGTCGCACAGGATCACCTGCACGCGGTTCTGCGCCAGCACGTCGAAGCCCTCGGCCGCCGTCTGCGCGGTCAGGATGCGGTAGCCGTCCTGCGACAGGAAGTCGGTCAGCACGTCGAGCATGAAGGCGTCGTCGTCGACGATCAGCAGGGTCTGCTGCTCGACCACGTTCTCGTCGGCCGGCGCCTGCAGGTAGCGGCCTTCGCGCAGCATGGCCTCGAAGTCTTCCTCCGGCAGCGGACGGCTGAAGTAATAGCCCTGCATCTCGTCGCAGCCGTGGCGCCGCAGGTAGGCCAGCTGGGCATCCTTCTCCACGCCCTCGGCGATCACCTCCAGCTTCATGCTGTGCGCCATGTTGATGATGGCCAGCACGATGGCGGCGTCGTCCGGGTTGCTGGTCACTTCGCGCACGAAGGCGATGTCGATCTTCAGCTTGTCGATCGGGAAGCGCTTCAGGTAGGCCAGCGACGAGTAGCCGGTGCCGAAATCGTCGATCGAGATCTGGATGCCCAGCGCCTTCAGGTGCTGCAGCACGGTGATGGTCTCTTCGGCGTTGGACATCAGCGAGCTCTCGGTCAGCTCCAGCTCCAGCAGCTCGGGGGCGATGTCGTGCTCCTTGATGGCCTTGAGCACCTCCTCCTCCAGCCCGCCGACGAAGAACTGGATGCCCGAGACGTTGACCGACAGGTGCACCGCGCCCACGCCCGACTTGCCCCATTCGGCGATCTTGCGGCAAGCCTCTTGCAGCACCCAGTTGCCGACCCGCACGATCAGCCCGGTCTCTTCCAGGATGGGGATGAACAGCGCCGGCGACACCATGCCGTGGCCCGGCCGCTTCCAGCGTATCAGCGCCTCGGCGCCGCTGATGCGGCCGCTGCCGATGTGCACCTTGGGCTGGAAATGCAGCACGAATTCCTCGTTGTCGATGGCGCGCCGCAGCGCGTTCTCCAGGTCCAGCCGCGCCAGCGATTGCGCGTTCATCTCCGAGGTGAAGAAGCGGAAGGCGTCGCGCCCCGCTTCCTTGGCGCGGTACATGGCGGTGTCGGCGTACTGGATCAGCGTGTCGGGGTCGTTGCCGTCGTCCGGATAGACGGCGATGCCGATGCTGGCCGTCACCGTCACCTCGTGGCCCTTCAGGTCGAACGGCCGGCGCATCGATTCGCGGATCTTGTCGACCACGGCGATGGCGTTCTGCGCACCCTCGGGCAGCATCAGGATCGCGGCGAACTCGTCGCCGCCGAAGCGGCCGATGGTGTCGCGCACCCGCAGGCAATCGACCAGCCGGCTGGAGAACTGCCGCAGCAGTTCGTCGCCGATGGTGTGGCCCAGCGTGTCGTTGACGTTCTTGAAGCGGTCGACATCGAGGAACAGCACCGCCAGCGACCACTTGTGGTCGTTGGCCTGGCGCAGCGAGTGGCTCAGCGAATCGTAGAACTGGCTGCGGTTGGGCAGGCCGGTCAGCGTGTCGAAGTGGGCCAGCTTGAGCAGGCGCTGCTCGGCCTCCTTGCGTTCGGTGATGTCGCGCGCCACCGCCACCAGGATCCAGCTGGGGCCGGAGCGCAGCGTGCGCCGCTGCACTTCCACCGACAGCGGCGAGCCATCCTTGCGGTACAGCAGCAGCTCGGTCATGGCGCCGCTCTGGTCGCCGGCCAGCAGCTTGTCGTACAGTTCTTCCAGCCGGTTGAGATCGCCCTCGATGGACTTGTTGGGGCCGACCTTGAGGAAGTCCTCGCGCTCGTAGCCCAGCATGCGGCAGGCGGTGACGTTGACGTCGACGAAGCACATGCCGGCGCGGTCGACCAGGAAGATGGCGTCGGCGGTAGCGTCCATCGCCAGGCGGAAGCGGCGCAAGTCTTCGTCGAGGCGGATGCGGGCGTTCATGTCCAGCGTCAGCTGGGCGTGGTGGCGCTTGATTTCATCGTACAGCAGCAGGTTTTCGTAGGCCACCGAGATCTGCGCCGCCACCGTGGCGGCGACCCGCTCGTCGACTTCGGAGAAACCGTCGGCGCCCAGCTTGTCGACCAGGTAGAGCCAGCCGTGGATGCGCTCGCGCGAGGCGATCGGCACGCCGAGGAAGGAATGCACGGGCGGATGGCTGGCCGGCAGGCCGATGCCGGCCGGATCGCCGTTCAAGTCGTTGATGCGGCAAGGCTGGCGCTGTTCGAGCAGGCCGCGCAGCACGCCGGAACGCGGCGCCAGCGCGATCTGCCGCGCCGGCACGCCGGCGCCGCAGCTGGCGAAGTAGCTCAGCTCGGCCGCGTCCGGCTCCAGCACGCCGATGCACGCATACTTGGACACGCAGATGTTCTGCGCCACGCGGCAGCCGATCTCGATCAGCGCGCCGGGGTCGCGCTCGGCGCCCAGCTCGATGCCCAGCTCGATCAGCGCGGTCAGCCGCAGGCTCACCGCCTGCAGGCTGGACAGCGAACTGGTGAGCCGCTGCGTCATGCGCGTCAGGTTTTCCGGCGCCGTGTCGTCGGTGTCCTGGGCAAAGCGCGACAGCAGCTGGCTGCTCGATTCCAGCTCGCCCAGGTATTCGGCCACCTTGTCGTCGATGTTGTGGAAGCGCCCCTCCTGCGGCGGCTCCGGCGCGAACGACGGCAGGCCGCCGTCGCCGGCCACGCCGGCCAGGCCCAGCGCCTCGTGCACGGTGCGCAGGATGACTTCGGGATCGGACGGCTTCGGCAGCACCCAGCGCACGCCGCACGATTGCGCCACCGCCATCGCCTCGCGCTCGCGGTAGGTGGCGGTGTAGAAGATCACCGGCACGTCGGCCGTCTCCGGGTTGCCGTGCAGCCGGGTGACGAATTCGTAGCCGTCCATGTTCGGCATCAGGATGTCGGAGATCACCAGGTCGGGCTTCTCGGCCTGCACCATGGTCAAGCCCTCGGCGCCGTTGGCCGCCTCCAGCAGGCGGTGTCCGCCGTAGCCCAGCAAGGTCATCAGGAATTCGCGGTTCAGCACATGGTCGTCGACGATCAGGATGGTGGCGATGTCGTTTTTAGGCGGGGTCGACACCGCCCCGTTTAAAAAAGACTCGATCTGCGTGACGAAGGTGTCCGGCTCGACCGGCTTGCCGATGTAGCCGTCGAAGCCGGCCTCCAGCAGTTTTTCGCGGTCGCCCATCATGGCCAGCGCCGTCACCGCCAGCGTCGGGATGTGGCGCACCGCCGGGTCGGCCTTGAGCGCGGCCACCACGCCGTAGCCGTCCAGCTTGGGCAGGTGGACGTCGCAGATGATCAGGTCCGGCAACTCCCGCCGCGCCGCCTGCACGCCGGCCTCGCCGTCGCTGGCCGACAGCGGCACGTAACCGAAGGCGCGCAATAAATACACCATCAATTCCATGTTGGTGGCGTTGTCTTCTATGATCAGGATACGTGCCGACACGTTAGGCTCCCCTTCTTCAGCGTTCCAGCGGCAGCGCCAGGGTGAACACACTCCCGACGCCCGACTCGCTGTCAAACAAAATCTCACCACGCAGCATTTCCGCCAGCCGCTGGCTCAGGTGCAGACCCAGCCCGGTGCCCTCGTCCTGCCGCATCTTGCCGGCCTCCAGCTGCGAAAAAGCCTGGAACAGCGTGCCCTGCTCTTCCTCATCGATGCCGCTGCCGGTATCGCTGACGCTGATCGTCACGCACGAGCGGTCGCTGACGGTGCCGGTGTCCAGCTGGACCATCACCTTGCCATGGTCGGTGAACTTGATCGCGTTGTGGAGCAAATTCATCAGTATCTGTTGCAGCGCGCGGCGGTCGGCGACCACCGTCAGGTCTTGCGGCGCGCTGACGAATTCCAGCTCCAGCCCCTTGTGGCGGGCCTGTGGCTTAAACAGCAACAATACCTCGTCGATAAGCTGGCGGCATTGCAGCGGCATCAAGTCCAGTTCCAGCTTGCCCGTTTCGATCCGGGTCAAGTCCAGCATGTCGTTGATCATCGACAACAGATGGCGAGCGCTGCTTTGCACGGTCCGCAATTGTTTTTCCTGTTCACCATTTATTGGCCCAGGCAACTTCATCAACATAGTACCTGTAAAACCGATGATCGCGTTCAACGGCGTGCGCAATTCGTGCGACATGCCGGTCAGGAAGCGGTCCTTGGCGGCGCTGGCGCGCGCCAGTTCGGCGTTTTTCTCCTGCAGCGAGCGCTCGATCCGCTTGCGTTCGCTGGTGTCGCGGATCGCACTCATGACCAGCGTGCCTTCCAGGGTTTCGATCGGGCTCAGGCTGATTTCGACGGGGAATTCCATGCCGTCGCTGCGCAGGCCGTACAACTCGCGGCCGCCGCCCATGGGCCGCACCACCGGCTGGTGCTGGAAGCCGCTGCGGTGCTGCACGTGGCGCGCGCGGAAGCGCGGCGGCATCAATTGTTCAAGCGGAATGCCGCGCAGGGCGCCGCGCGGATAGCCGAACAAGGCTTCGGCCTGGGTGTTGGCCAGCACGATGCGGCCGCTGGCGTTGGCCATGATGATGGCGTCCGGCAGCGACTCCAGCAAGCCGTCGAAGCGCGCCTCGACCAGCTTGGCGTCGCGCAGCACCTTGAGCGCGTGTACGTCTTTTGCTATTTGCTCCACAAAATGTAGACGGGCCGGCCGTCGTCGTCGTGCACCAGCTTGGACGAGCTGTCGATGCACACCAGCGAGCCATCCTTGGCGTGGCGCATCGATTCATAATTGGCGGCGCCGTCCTGCAGCGTCTGCAGCAAGACGGCGTTTTCCTGGTCGGCCATGCCGGACGGGACGATCAGCTCGGCCAGCCGGCGGCCCAACGCCTCTTCGCTGCTGTAGCCGAACACCGCCTGCGCGCCATTGCTCCAGCATACGACTTCGCCATCCAGCGATGTCAGCACGACAGCGTCTGGCGTTTCATTCAGGATGAGGGTGCCGAAGTCCGTTGCCATCGCGTCGCCTTTTCTGCCCGTTACACATGATAAACATACAGCAATGGGCCACGCCAATACTCACAGAAAATCACAGCCCGGCGGCGGCGGCGATTTCGTCCATGGTGCAGCCCAGGATGTCGGGGTGGCGGCCGAGCGCCACATGGCCTATGGCGCCGAAGACCAGATTGCGGGCGCCGGGCAACGCGCCCGAGTCCTGCGGCGCGACGATATTGTCGTGAACGGAATAGATGGAGCTGATCAGGCCACGTTGCAAATTTGCCTCAGATGCGGCCAGCTCCGCCAGCCATGCGCTGTTGTGGCGCATCTGCGCGGCGTTGCCGCCGGGGCCGAACAGCGCCAGCGCCGTGCCGTGGTGCGGCGTGCCCAGCGTGACGATGCGCGCCACGGCGGCGGCGCCATAGCGGCGCAGCCAGGCGCGCGCCACCAGCCCGCCCATGCTGTGGCCGACGATGATCACCTGCGCGCTGCCGGTGGCGGCACACAGGCGCTCGACCGCCGCCTGCACCTGCGGCGCGTAGGCATCGATCGAGGCGCCGGGCGGCTCCAGGTCGATGCCGTAGTGGCTGATGCCGGCCCGCGCCAGCCGCGCGCTCAGCGGCCGCCAGTAGCCGCTGTTGCAGGCGTAGCCGTGGATCAGCAGCACCGGCAGGCCGCGCGGCTGCGGCTGCAGCTGCAGGCCGAGCGGCTTGAGCATGTCGTAGGAGGAGGCCAGCAGCGAGGCGCGGAATTCGTGCAGGAACAGGCTGGCGGCGCGCGCCGGGTTGAGCGCATGCGCGGCCGGCGTGGCCGCGCCCTTGCCCGCGCGCGAACTGAGCAAGAAGTTGTTGGCGGAGATCGCCGCCCGCAGCAGCAGCACGGCGGCCAGGCCGGCGGCGACGTAGGCCAGCGCCGTCAACGGCGGGTTCAGCGGTACTACCCAGTCGGGCCGCCACGCATGATGCAAGCCGGCCGCCAGCGCCAGCGCGGCGCCGGCTTGCACCAGCAGCAAGAGGATAATCCAGCGTTTGATCATGCCGCCATCATACCCCCGCCGCGCGGATCAGGTGCGCACCGGCCTCGCCGCCGGCTTGCCGGTCAGCTGCTGCGCCAGGCCGCTGGCCAGCCGCGCCACGATGCCGAAGATCGACAGCTGGGGGTTGGCGCCGATCGAGGTCGGGAACAGCGAGCCGTCGTACACCGACAGATTGGCCAGGCCGTGGTAGCGGCCGTCGGCGCCGGCCACGCCCTGGCGCGGGTCGTCCGACATGGTGCAGCCGCCCATCACGTGGGCCGACACCACGCGCGTGGCCAGCACCTTCAGCGGCAGCGCCGCGATGCCGGCCTTGGCCTGCGCCCAGCTGGTGTAGCGCGGCCCCGACTCGTGCACCGGCGACACGTCCCGGGCGCCGGCGGCGAACTGGATCTCGGCCATGGTCAGCATGGCGCGGCGCGCGCCGTCCCAGATGAAATCGGTCAGCGGGTAGTCCAGCACCGGGGCGCCGTGGGCGTCCAGCGCCACGCTGCCGCCGGCGGCCTCGGCGTGGAAGCCGTCGCGCAGCAGCGCCAGGATGGCCTGCTTGTGCGGGAACTGCGCCATGTCGGCCGCGTGCTGGGCGCCGAAGCCGCCGGTGGTGGTGGCCAGCAGCAGCGGATGCAGCGGCGGCACCTCCAGCTTGTAGCCCATCGGGCCGTCGATCGGCTGGTCGTGCAGGAAGTGGTCGGAATACACCGTCTGCGGCGCGCCCGCGTAGCCGTCCACGCGCTGGGCGAAGGTGCCGGCCGAAATCACCACCGGATGCAGGAAGGTGCGCTTGCCCAGCAGGCCGTGCGGATCGGGCGCGCCCGAGCGCAGCAGCAGCGCCGGCGAATTGATGGCGCCGCCGGCCACCACATAGTGGCGCGCCTTCAGCGTGATGCGGCGGCCGGTGGGCGCCTGGCCGGCGGCGTCCAGCGCCACGCAGTCCAGCTGCGCCACCTTGTCGCCGTGGATGACGAAGCGTTCGGCGCGGGCCCGCGTCAGCAGCGTCGCGCCCTGCCCCAGCGCGCCCGGGATGGTCGTCACCAGCATCGACTGCTTGGCGTTGGTCGGACAGCCCATGCCGCAGTAGCCCAGGTTCCAGCAGCCGTTGACGTTGCGCCGTATCAGCGCGGTCGGGATGCCCAGCTTGGCGGCGCCGCGGCGCAGCACGTCGTTGTTCTCGTTGGGCGCCGCCGCCCAGTCGGAAATATTGAGGCGCTGCTCCATCATCCCGAACCACGGCGCCAGCGCTGCCGGCGTGTAGTCCTTCAAGCCATACTGTTTAGTCCAATAGTCCAGCGTGATGTCCGGCGTGCGGAAGCTGCTGGTCCAGTTGACGGTGGTGGTGCCGCCGACGGTGCGGCCCTGCAGGATGTTGATGCCCTTGTCGCGCGTCTTGCGCGCCGCCGATTCCTGGTACAGCTGCGGATAGGCTTCGGCCTCCTTCATGTTGAAGTCCGACGACGAGCGCAGCGCGCCCTCCTCGACGATCAGCACGCGCAGGCCGGACAGCGCCAAGATCTCGGCCGTGACGCCGCCGCCGGCGCCGCTGCCGACGATGATGACGTCGGCCTCCAGCGTCAGGTCGGCCTCCAGCCGCGCGCAGTCGGTCACGCGCCAGCCGGCGGCCAGCCCGGCCCGCACCGGGTCGGGGATCACGCCCCTGGAGGGGAGGATGGGAATGTTGGTGTTCGGCCGGCTCATTTCAGCAGCTCCTGCAGCGGGCCGGGATAGCCGATGGCGGTCCACGACGACGGCTCCGCATACCACGGGCCGAGGATCAGGTCGTGCAGCGCCAGGTAGGCGGTCTGCAGCATGGCGAGGCGGTGGTGGCGCCAGCTTTGCAGGAAGGCGGCGATCTGCTCCGGCGCGGCCTGCGCCCAGCTGCCGGAAACGCCGGCCAGCAGGCGCCGCGTCGGCCCCAGCGCCAGCAGGCCGAACAGGTCCTGCACTTCTTTTTGGGTGGACAGCGGCAAGCCATGGATGGCGGCCAGCGTGCGCGCCATGGCGTCGTCGACGGCCGCCGCGCGCGCGGCCGGCTCGGCCGGCAGCACCGGGCCCAGCATCGTCGGCACGATGGCAGCCAGCACGGCCCTGGCCTCGCCGTCCAGCGTGAAGGGGTTGGGCAGCGCCGGCGGATGCGCCAGGCGATAGATGGCGCCGCCGGCTGCGAGCGTGATCGCAGCGGCTGCGCCGATCTTCAGGAAAGATCTGCGGGTAGTCATGTCTCCGTCCGTCTGGTATTTTTTTAATCCAGCTAGTGTACGTGAACGAACGAAAAACCCCGATCGCAAAAAATAGAGGGCGCCGTCTAGTCGGTGCGCGCCGCCTTGCTGCCCAGGTAGGCGTCGGCGGACTGCACCAGCATGGCCTTCTCGGCCAGCTTGAAGCGCGCCGCCTCCATGCCGCGCCCCAGGTTGGGCAGCAGGTCGGCCGGCACCCGGCCCTTGATCCAGGCCTCCAGCGCTTCGGGCGGCAGCGCGCGCCAGAACATTTCCGGGCTGTACTGGGCCAGTATCATCGGCCCGAACGGCTGGTGCGGCGCCAGCAGGCGCTCGGTGTGCTCGGCGAAGACCGACCAGGCCAGCTGCGGATGCTCGTCGGCCAGCACGCCCACCAAGGTCATGCGCACCATGTCGGCCTGCTGCGGGATCTCGTCGGACAGGGCGATCGCGGCCGCCTGTTTGGCCAGCGCCGGATCGCTCACCCGCATCAGCGCCGTGTAGAAGCGCCGCATTTCCGTTTCATTCCGGGCCGATTTGGCGACCGCGCGCAGCTGGGCGAAATCGGCCGCCGTGGCGTTGGCGGCCACGGTCTGCAGCACCATGGCCTGGTCGTCGGCGGCGATGGCCTTGCGGTCGGCGACGAACGCGGCGAAGCGCTGGCGGGCGCCGGCGATCACCTCCTGGTCGCCCCACTTGCCCAGGTCGGCCAGCAGCGCGCGGCGCAGCTTCTGCATGCCGGGCGCTTCGTCCGGCCGCGCCTCCCAGCCCAGCTGCGTCGACAGCGGCTTGATCAGCGCGCGCGCATAGGCGGCGAAGGCGGCGTGGCCCGGCGTGCCGCGTTCGGCGGTTTCTATCGTGTCCAGCGCGCCGGTGATCTGCTCCCACGCGCGCTGGTTGGGCGTGGCGCCCATGGCCGAGGCCAGCGCCAGGTAGCTGCCCAGCGGCTGTTCGCCGGCGCCCACCAGCGCCCACTGGTCGTCCAGCAGCGCGATGCGGTCGGCCTCGGGCAAGGTGCCGAAGGAGGCGGTGTTCTGCGTCAGCGTGAAGCCGTCGTAGGCAACGCGGTAGTAGCCGAGCGCGCCGGCGTTGACACTGAGCGGCTCGTCGCAGCGGCCGGCCGCCATGCTTTGCTGGTCGCCGTCGAACAGCACCGGCCGCGCCGCGCCGGTGCCGCTGCGCACTTGCAGAGGCACAGGCCAGCGCCCCTTGCCGCTGCCCATGCCCTGCAGCAGGAAGCGCTGCTGCATCAGGTTGATGGTGCGGCTGCCGAAGATGTCGCAGCTGGCCGAGACCGACACCAGCGGGTAGCCCGGCTGCGACGTCCAGGCGGTGGCGATGTCGCTGACATTGCCGGCGCCGGCCGCGTCCAGCGCCTTCCACAGGTCGCCGCCGAAGGTGTTGGAATAGGCGTGCGCCTTCATGTACGCGCGGATGCCGTTGCGGAAAGTGTCGGGGCCCATGTAGGCCTCCAGCATGCGCAGCACCGCCTGCCCCTTGCTGTAGGTGATGGCCGGGTCGAAGGCGTTGGTGGCCTCCAGCTCGTTGGTCACATGCTGGACGATGGCGTGCGAGGTGGCGCGCGAGTCGGCGTTCATCGCGCCCTCCTTGCTCTCGTCCTGGTGTTCCCACCAGCGCCAGCTCGGGTTGCGCAGGTCGGTCTGCCTGGCGGCCATCCACGAGGCGAAGCTTTCGTTGAGCCACAGCTCGTCCCACCAGCCCATCGTCACCAGGTCGCCGAACCACTGGTGCGCCATCTCGTGCGCCTGGATGCTGTAGACGTTCTGGCGGTTGCCCATGGTGCTGGACGGCGTGATCAGCAAGGCCTGGTCGTTGTAGGTGATCGCGCCCCAGTTCTCCATGGCGCCGCCGAAACCGCCGGGGATGGCGATCGAATCGAGCTTGGGCAGCGGATAGCGCACGCCGAAGTAGTCGTTGTAGTCGGCCAGGATCTGCCGGGCATTGGCCAGCGCCTGTTGGCCGCCCTGCTCCTGGCCCTGGACCGCGGCCACGCGGAAGATGGTGCCGCCGCTTTCGGCGCTGATGTGGGCCAGGTTGCCGCCGGTGAATTCGACCAGGTAGGACGGCATCTTCGGCGTCGGCGCGAAGCGGGTGGTGGCCAGCTCGCCGTGCACGCTGCGGGCCGCCTCCGGCATGTTGGAGTACACGGCCCACTTGGCCGGCACCGTCACGCTGAGCTTGAACACGGCGCGGAAGGCCGGCTCGTCCCAGCAGGGGAACATGCGGCGCGCGTCGGTGGCCTCGAACTGCGTGGTCAGTAGCGCGTCCTTCGCGCCGGCCGGCGTCACGTACTCCTGCAGGAACAGGCCGCGCGGTTCTTTTTCGATCTTGCCGACGTAGTTGAAACTGAGCGTGTGCGGACCCGCCGCGGCCGGCCTGGCCAGCGTGACCGTGGTCAGCTGCGCCTTGTCGTCCGACACCACGGTCTTCACCGGCTTGCCGTCCAACAGGACTTTGCTCAGCTTCTGGTTCAGCGAGTTGAACTGGATGGTGGCGCTGGCCGTTTTAAACGACAGCGCGATGCTGGCGGTGCCGGCCACGGTGCGTTCGGCGGCGTTGGGCGTGAGCGCGATGGTGTACTCCAGCGGCACCACGTTTTTCGGCAAGCGCCCCGGCGCCTTGGCAAATTCGAAGCGCGGCGGCGGTGCGCTCTGCGCCAGCGCCGACGTTACAGGGAAAGCCAAGGCCAACGCCAGGCACAACACACTGCGAGCACGCATATCCAACTCCTGTCCAAGTGATCAATCAATGTTCAATTAACAACGGCAGACTATAACACCGCTTGCCGCCCGTGAGCCGTGCGCCGACGGCGCGCCATGGATTGTAAAATAGGCAATTCCATTCGACGCCGCCCCATGCCATCCCAGCACACCCCCAACGACTTCCCTGCCGCCTTAATACCGGGACCGCGCTGGATATGGGTGGCCCTGTTCGTGCTGGCGACCTCGGTCGCGATGTTGCAATCCCGGCCCAGGCAGGCGCCCGACTGCGACGACCCCGGCGTGGCCCTCGCCCTGCGCGGCGCGATGCAAAACGACCTGCTGGCGCGCGCCTTGATCACCGGCAGCGCCGGCAGCCTGGACGGCGCGCCGCAAGTGAAGTCGGTCGCGGAACTGGCTTATGCGCGCAGGCGCGGCGTGCGGGCCTGCAAGGGTAAGCTGTCCATCGCCGGCGGTGAGCGCCCAATGGCCTTTACCATCCATCTGGATAAAACCTCCGACCGCGGCTACTACCTCGCCGGCGCCGCCCCCGCCGTGTTGGCGGCGGGCTACAGCCGCCTCGACCGGGAAGGCCGGTTCGCCGACTATGTAGGGCCCATAGGACGGGCGCGGCTGAAGCAAGCCTTCCTCGACGGCGTGCTGCGCCTGCGGCACGGCGGGCCGCATAACAGCGCGGAAATCGGCGAGGTCGTGGCAGCCTCGGCATGCCGCCCGGCCAGGGGTTCCACCGTATTGATCTGCCGGCTGCTGGTCGAACGCAACGATGCCGCGCTGGCGCAGGCCGGCCGCGATCCGCACACGCTGCTCGACAGCGAATTCACCTTCGAACGCGATCCCAGGAGCGGCAACTGGAGGACGGCTGGCGGCTTTGGCGACGAATTCGGCAAGGCGGTCGACGCCGCGCACACCCTGGCCCGCGAAAAATAGGCGCTTCAGTCGCGCCGCTTGCCCACCATGTGGCGGGCGATGCCGCGCAGGATGTTGACTTCCTCCTGCTCCAGCTGGGCGCGCGCGAACATGCGCTTGAGGCGCGGCATCAGCTTGCGCGGATTGCCGGCGTCGAGGAAGCCGATCTCCACCAGCGACTGTTCGAGGTGCTGGTACATGCCCTCGATCTGCGCCGCGCTGGCGGCCTCGCCCTGGAAGCCGATCTCGTTGGCGTCGCCGGCCGGCTGGCGCACATTCATCGCGCGCGGGGCGCCATCGAGCACCGCCATCCGGCATTCGTAGGCCAGCACCTGGGCCGCCTGCGACAGGTTCAGCGACGAGTAGTCCGGGTTGGCCGGAATATTGATCAGGACATTGCATTTCTCGACGATGTCGTTCGGCAAGCCGAAACGCTCGTTGCCGAAAATCAGGGCGGCGCGCAGCCCGGGCTGGGCCGACAACTGTTCCGCCACCTGGCGCGGCGTGAGCACCGGCGGCGAATACTCGCGCAGCCGGGCCGACACGGCGGCGGCGAAATTGACGCCGTCCAGCGCCTCGGCCATGCTGCCGACCACGCGCGCGCCGGCCAGGATGTCGCCGGCGCCGCTGGCGAAGGCCACCGCCTCCGGATCTTGCAGCGCATGTTCGAAGCGGGGCGTCACCAGCACCAGGTCGCTGAAACCCATGGTTTTCATGGCCCGCGCCACCGCCCCGATGTTGCCCGCGCGGCTGGTCTCGACCAGGATGAATCGCAGCTGTTTGAATAGATTGGTGTTGATTGGGGGCAGGTTCATTAATTTGTTCAGTATCGAGAGACCAGGGGTCGCGGCTATGCCACCCTACAGTCCGCATTTTAACCCGCCTGCCGCCTGCCCCAAGCTGGCATCAGCTTGGGCGGGGACAGGGACGGGGACGGGGACGGGGACGGGCTCGGGCGCCGGAACGATGCCATCCGGCCGGCGGGCGGCCAAGGCCAGCAGATACGCCGCATACGCTTTTTCTATCGAAGCTTCCGTATGGACAGGTTTTTCTTCGCTCATATCCGGCATCGCAAATTGATCTAATTTTTAGAGCAATTTACGCGAAATACGCGGGCTATGCAAATGAAAAATCAGTTCATGGACGCGGCCTTGACCATGCACTTCGACAGCTTGTCGAAGTACTTCAAGGCATCCTGCGTCAGCTCGACCTGCTTGCGCCGGCTGTCTTCGGTATCGGTCAGGATGAGCCAGCCCTTCTCCCGCATCGATGTCAGGCGAGTATGGACCGTCGCCGGGGCGCCCAATTCCTTCTTGCCCATCATGTCGCGGACCGACAGGCGTTCGTCGTCCTGGCTGGCGCGCGCGACGACGGCCAGGATGCGTTCTTCCAGCGGATCGAGCGGCGGCAGGGACGGCAAGCCGCGCAAGGCATCCGCCAGTTGCAGGAAGCGCAGGTAGATGTCGGCGGGTCGTTTGGCAGAGGTCATAAGGTGGCCTGGTTAATTGCTACAAATTTTAGCACAATAGCCGCCGCTACCGGAGCCGTTGCGGTGGCGCCGGCAGCAGCGAGAGCAGCCATTTTGCCGTGTACAGCACGATCAGGGTGCCGATCAAGTCGCCGACGAACATGACCACCAACCCCGGCAGCAGGTTGGCGTCGTCGTGCACGGCGAACCAGATATGGTGCAGCAGCGGACTGGCAAGCGAACAGCCCAGCGCGCAAATCAGCAGCCGCTGCGGCGTCAGATTGGTCAGCGACGAGCGCAGCCCCAGCCTGGATTGCGCGAGCAGGTAGACCAGGTAAGGCCCCAGCGCGCCGGCGATCGTGCCGGTGGTCGCGCGCAAGGCGTCGCCGGGAAAATAATACCAGTAGCAGGCAAACCATCCCGCGATCAACAGCCCGACGGCACCCGCCTCGCCGAACATCAGCGTGCACAGCAGCCGCGTTCCGGCCGGCAGGTAAATCCAGCCTATGCCTTGCAGGAATTCGGCGCGCCGAAAGAACAGCTCGTTGGCCACCATCATCGCCCCATGCAGGCAGATCGTTCCCGCAACCATGGATAAATGCATACGGAACGACGACTGGGGTTGACTCATGCTCTTATGACATTTCAAGATTGATAATTCCGGCCTCGGCCGGAATAAATCGGGGCTGTTTGAAAAGATTGGTGTTGATTTGAGGCAGGTTCATTTAAAATAGCGCTATTGCGCGGTATCGACACACAAATCCCCCGGGATTTTACCCTGTCGGCGCCGCTCCGCTCTTTAATTCACTCTTGTACACTTACGTGCTGCCGGGCAGGCTGAGGCCCCCGGTGGGCGTTAGCGTTCTTTTAACGGAAAAGCTTACATGCACCCAATGCTCAACACGGCGATCAAAGCCGCCCGCCGCGCCGCCGCCGTCATCAACCGCGCGTCGTTCGACCTCGACCGCGTCATCGTCACCGAGAAAAACCACAAGGACTTCGTCACCGACGTCGACCAGGCGGCCGAACAAGCCATCATCGAGGTGCTGTCCAAAGCTTATCCCGACCACGCCTTCCTGTGCGAGGAGTCGGGCCCGTCCAAGAACGCCAACGACGAGACTGAATACACCTGGATCATCGACCCGCTCGATGGCACCACCAACTTCATGCACGGCTTCCCGCAATACTCGATCTCGATCGCGCTGTCGCAGCGCGGCGTGATCACCCAGGCCGTCATCTACGACCCGGTCCGCAACGACCTGTTCACCGCCACCAAGGGCGCCGGCGCCTACCTGAACGACAAGCGCATCCGCGTGACCAAGCTGGACCGCATCGCCAACGCGCTGCTGTCGACCGGCTACGTGGCCGGCAACGCCAAGGCCCTGGACGAATACCTGAAGATGTACGGCATCATGGCCGAACGCTGCCACGGCGTGCGCCGCCCTGGCAGCGCCGCGCTGGACCTGGCCTACGTGGCCGCCGGCCGCCTGGACGGCTTCTACGAAAAAGGCCTGAAGCCCTGGGATATCGCCGCCGGCGCCTTGATGGTGACGGAATCGGGCGGCATCGTCGGCGAGTTCAGCGGCGAGTCCGACTACCTGTACAAGGGCGACATCATCGCCGCCAGCCCGAAGATCTTCGGCCAGATGGTCGGCCTGCTGTCGCAGTTTGGCGAGCAGCCGAAGGCATAATTAGTAAAAGTAGAATGTTTGTTACAAAAAAGGGGGCAAAACGAAGCGTTTGCTCCCTTTTTTCATTTCCTAAATGAAATAAATCATGCGCTTAGCTGTTATACTCAGGCCTGCGGCGCTCTGACCAGTCCTTTAGCCGCAGTGTCATCCACTCTGATTGCCTGCGACTGGCGCTTCAAATGCGACAGGCCTATCTTAACAAAAAGTCATCATGTCATTCTCTACCCTCGGTTTGTCCGACGCTATTGTCCGCGCTGTTACCGAAGCCGGCTACACCACGCCCACCCCCATCCAGCAGCAGGCCATCCCTGCGGTGCTGAATGGCGGCGACCTGCTGGCAGGCGCACAAACCGGCACCGGCAAGACCGCCGGCTTCACGCTGCCCATCCTGCACCGTCTGTCGACCGACGCCAAAGGCGCGGCCATCACCAGCAACACCACCGCCCGTCCGATCCGCGCGCTGATCCTGACCCCGACCCGCGAACTCGCGGCCCAGGTCGAGGAAAGCGTGCGCACCTACGGCAAGTACACCAAGCTGAACTCCACCGTGATCTTCGGCGGCGTCGGCATCAACCCGCAGATCAAGCAGCTCAAGCACGGCGTCGACATCCTGGTCGCCACCCCGGGCCGCCTGCTGGACCACATGGAACAGCGCACCGTCAACCTGTCGCACGTGGAAATCCTGATCCTGGACGAAGCCGACCGCATGCTGGACATGGGCTTCATCCGCGACATCAAGAAAGTGCTGGCCGCGCTGCCGCCGAAACGCCAGAACCTGCTGTTCTCGGCCACCTTCTCGGACGAGATCAAGGCCCTGGCCGACGGCCTGCTGAACAAGCCCGCCATGATCGAAGTGGCGCGCCGCAATTCGGCGGTCGAAGTGATCGCCCAGCTGATCCACCCGGTCGACCGCGACAAGAAGCACCCGATGCTGGCGCACCTGATCAAGGCCAACGACTGGCACCAGGTGCTGGTGTTCACCCGCACCAAGCACGGCGCCAACAAGCTGGTCGAACAGCTGGGCCACGACGGCATCGGCGCCATGGCGATCCACGGCAACAAGAGCCAGTCGGCGCGCACCAAGGCGTTGTCCGAGTTCAAGGACAACAAGCTGCAAGTGCTGGTGGCCACCGATATCGCCGCGCGCGGCATCGACATCGACCAGCTGCCGCACGTGGTCAACTACGACCTGCCGAACATTCCGGAGGACTATGTGCACCGCATCGGCCGTACCGGCCGCGCCGGCGCCACCGGCGAAGCCGTGTCGCTGGTCTGCGTGGACGAGCACGAGATGCTGAAGGATATCGAAAAGCTGATCAAGCAAACCCTGCCGCGTGAAGTGATCCCTGGCTTCGAGCCGGACCTGAACGCCCGTCCGCAACCGGTGCAGCTGCGCAGCGGCGGCCCCGGCCATCGCAACGGCGGTGGCGGCGGCGGCCGCTGCGCAGCTGCACCG